>NZ_JBSFEV010000034.1:65904-109311 GCF_053594615.1 Streptomyces sp. NPDC001858 | reverse complement strand
CCGTTCCCACTCGGCATCCGTCAGATCACCCCGCCCCATGCCACAGGAACGACTCGGGCAAGAAGCAGTCACATGATCGGCCGGACAAGTCCTAGCCGCCGCCCGCAGCCGCTGTGGCGCGAAGCCTGCCGCCGCGTCGTCCTCGGCCTCGCCAGCTCCACGGGAGCCGTCCTCCTCGCCATCCTCGAATGGTGGCTGCGCACCCGCTGACCCGCCGTGTCTCCGCACCAGTGTGTCAGTGCGGAGACACCTGGCCGTCTTCTACGGCCGCCTGCCGGCGTTCTGCGCCGGCGAACTCTCGTTGCCGAACTGCGCCTGCAAGAAACGCTGGCGGGTGATTCGCCGATGGCACGTCGAAGCGACTTCCAGGCCGTCACGAACCGCGTCGACACCGCGGAGAGCGGCAAATTCACCACGCGGGTCGACGAGGTCAAGTACCTCGACAGCTGCCTGCCGGCGGGCACGGGCTAGAGCCGGTGTCAGGACATATACGCGAGGAGCCCGATCTCCGGTGCCAGCGCGCCAGGTTGGGCCAGCGACCGGAAGTCGGCTTCGACCGCCGCCAGGTCGAGGGCGCCGGCGCGTACAGCGCGGTACCGGACGATCGACCAGACGAAGACGTCGAGGTTGTCGTACTGCGTGTCGGCTTCGATGACCTGCTCTTCGTGAAACCAGACCGCGATCCGACCGCTGGTGAGGACGACGTAGTAGTTGCCGCCGCCGTCGGCGCCGAGCGACCACACATCGTCGCTGGAGAGTTTCGTCGCATAGTCGGAATCAAGGATGTCGCAGTCGTTGGCCTCGAAGTCAAAGCCGTAGGACCAGTCATCTATGTCCGTGAAGTCCGCCATGGTTCCCGATCGGACCCTTCGGTCGAAAGCGGCCAACGCGGTCGCGGCGTGCTGCGGGAGCTTCGCGAGGAACGGTTCGACCGGGCGTACGGACGCCGAGATCTCAGCCCGCGGCTCGTCGGGGAACCAGCGCGCCAGATCGGCGTCCAGATCACGATCCACGTACCCGGCCAGTTGATCAACAGTGAGTGACATGCGGTGAGACTAGCCGGGGGGAGAAGGCGACCGAAGACTCCCGCCTCACCAGTTCGGTACGCCGCTACTTGGTTTCGCCTGCGACACGCAATCGGCTATCTAGAGGGCCTGGTGAGGGTGTCGGGGCGGGGCGGTGTGTCAGTGGGGGCTGGTTGGATGCGGGCATGCGCTGTTGACCGGCCCGTCGTTCGAAGCAAGGAGAATCCGATGTCCGAGCATGAGATCGAGGACCTGGTCGCGGACTCGGTCATCGTCCTGGACCGCCACGCCCAGTCGCACGACTCGCGCGTCCGCGACTGGTTCGCGGCCCTGTACGACTTCCAGAGCGGCTACGACTGCTCGTTCACTCACTTCCGCGTGATGGACGTCCTTCTGCGTCGCGGCTACACATACCGGTTTCCGGTCGAGCGTCACCCCGACCACGCCGAAAGGTCCGCGTACTTCGACGCGCTGACAGAGTTCACCGGGCTGCGCACGTTCGACGAGGACTCCCCCGATTTCGACGGCTACGAGTCCTGGCTCGAGGACGGCTATGTCGACCCCCCGTTCCTCTACTGCGACGCGGGCACCGAGCTGTGGCGGCGCATGGCCGCCGCCGGTGAGCTCCACGGTCCCGACGCCGCCCCACCCCTCCGGACCCCGCTGATCGAAGTGGTCCGCGAGGTCGCCGTCGCCGCGGAGAAGGAACAGGACCACGAACTCATCGGCATGTGGTACGCATTGGGCTGCGACACTCTCCTCCGCGGCCCTGCCGGCTGCCCCTTCGACGTCACCGAGCTCGCCGAAATGCCTGCCGTGCAGGAGCTGCGCGCCGTGGTCCGCCGCACCGATGCCCTGCCCCTCGCGCAACGGTCGCCCTACGCCGTCCCCGTGGAGTTCGCCGATCAGCACGATCTCGAAGCCTGGTGGTGGCGGCTGTAGGCCACGGGCCGCGGGCCGCGGGCCGCTCAGTTCACCCCGCCGATCACGGCCCGTCCCTCAGCGGTGGCGGCCGCGAAGAACGGGCCCAGGTCCTCGAGCCCGTGGTCCTCGCTCTCCTCGACCCAGTCGGCCGCCGTGGCGCCGATGGCCCAGCCCTCGGCGACCAACCCCTCGGCGATCTGACGGACTTCGTCCTGGGCGAGGACGAAAGCGGGCCCGTAGCCGAACTCGTACTCCTCGACGACATCGCAGCCGCGCCCGGTCGCTCCGGCCAGCGCCGGGTAGACCTCCGTCCAGTCTTCCGCGCCTTCCTCACCTCCGCACGGCCTTCGGCGACGACGGTTCGATCTTCGCGAGGGTCGGCCTCATGGACATGGGTCTCTCGTTTCCTTTCGGCGTGACCGAATCAATTGAACCGGCGGTGCCACCGGCCGCCGGCGAGCTCGAATTCCTCGTCGAAGACGATGCCCGACTGTAGGTCGACCATGTCGGGACCCTCGGGGCCGTCGGGGTCGGCGATCCGGGTCCAGCTGTCGCCGTCGACCTCCTGGACGACGACGATGTCCCCGACGAAACCGTTCAGACAATCGGCAGTGGCATCGCTCGTATCGCACATCGGAGTCGCTTCCTTGGTCGCCCAGAACTGCTCGCGCCTGGGGGGTGGACCGGTGAGCGGGGACAGGTGAAAGGGGGAGGTGACCGGCAACGGGTCTCGGGAGTGCGCGGAGGCATCCGGCGTACGGTGAGTCAGGCCCCGTGAAAGCACCGGCGCATCGGGGGAACCACATAATCGCGGTACGTACTGCCGGCCGGTCGTGAGGGTGGGGAACCGACATGAGTGTGCGCCTCTATCTGAACAGTGCCCGGCAGCCCCGTACGCCGGACGGGTCGGCGGGTGAACGGGGCGATTTCTTCGACGGGTCGATGGAACTGGAGGCCAAGAACTGGCCGCCGCTGCTGTGGTGGGCGATGTTCGGCCCCAAAGACCTCGTGGAGGCGAGGATCGCCGACACCGAGGACGCCGGCACCGATGAGCACGCGGAGTTGCTGAGCCAGTGGGGCGAGGCCACCTACCCGTACCTGGTGGTCGACCGGCCGACGGCGCTGTCGCGACTGCGCGCCCGGCGGCAGGGACTGACCAGTCGGCTCGGCGCGCGGTTCTCGCCTCTCTACGATGAGTTCGCCGCGCTCATCGACACCCAGTTCGGGCCCTACGTGCTACTGCGGACCGAGGCGCTGGCCGATGGCGGTGAAGGCTGCGTCCGCCTACGGTTCGAGGAGACCCTCGCCGACTTTGAGCGCCTCGACGTCGGTCACGCCACAGCGGTCGACGGGCCGGTGGACAGGTTGATCACGGATTTTCAGCGGTGGCAGCACACGGATCCGGTCTGGCTACTGTCAGGTGTTGGCGACGGATGGCCGAGCGTCGCGCTGCGGGAGCGCTTCGCGGCCACAGGCGTCAGGCGGTCGTCCGGCCGGAGCGGCGGGCGGTCCGCCGCGGTGGGCCGGGTGTGGGGTGTCCTCGTCGTGGTCTGCGGCTTCGGTGCGTACTGGCTCACCGGGAGTGTCCGGCCGATCGTCGTCGTCGCGGTCGGCGTGGTCCTGGCCCTGGTGGTGGCGGGGTTCCTCCGGCAGCGGAAATAGGCCGCCCGCAACCGCGCTCTCGTCGAGAGCCACGCGGCCGAAGTGTTCATTCTCCTCACTTCCCTGAGCCAGACCGTCCGGACGACCGGCGACAGCCACTCCGGCCTGTGGTACCGCTGCCTGCGGCTCTCCTTGGACGGCCTCAGCAGCCGCACCACCGAACCACTGCCCGAGCCCGCGCGCCCACCCGGCGCTACGCCCCTTCGAGCACTCCCGGTCGGTCCCCGAGTGGCCAGTCGGCCTACAGCCAGCGAGGCAGCTCCGGCAGGGGCACGGCCTTGAACGCTCGGAGCCGCGGCGCCGCCTTTCCCCTGGTGAGCCACTGTGCGAGGTCTGCGGCAGGGCCTTCCACTCGGTCGCCTTCACCTTCGCCCTCACCTGTGAGTAACGGCCGATCCGTGGCCAGGACTTCGAGGTCGATCGACTGCGCGGTGCGGCGGCGCTCCAGCGCGTCCTCGATCAGGGCGTCGGTGAAGGAGTCCGGGAAGTCTGCGAAGTCACCGCCCGAGGGGAGGTCGCAGGCGTGGATCCACACTTCGCGGCTGCGCAGCCAGGGGATCGTGCTCGCCGGTACCGTACGGCCCTGCGCGGTGACGACGGGTGCCTGCCATCGGTCGTCGGCGATCCGGTCGAGCGCGTCGGTGAGCCGGTCCTGCTCCTGAACGACGAAGTCACGCAGCCGTGCTGTGGGCCACGCGGCGCCGGTCTCGATCTCCTCGGCGCGGGCGGAGGGGCTGGGGTACATGGGGGTCGGCTGGCCGGTCGCCGCCCAGTGCGCCAGGCGCGCGAGCGCACGTGCGTTGTGGCCGACGTGGGACAGCAGATGCCGTCCGGTCCAGTCCGGCAGCCGGCTGGGCCCCTCGAGTTCCAGGTCGGGGACCGTCTTGAGGCAGGACAGGAAGTACTGGTGTCCCTCGGTCATCCACCGCAGGTACTTCGAGGTCGTGCCACCCGTCATGACGTCGTCATCTGTCATGACGTCGCCATCCGCCTTACGGGGGTGACCAGTTCGCCGATGCCTTCGACGCGGGTCACGACGGTCTCGCCGTCCTTGAGGTAGCGCGCGGGCTTGCGCGCGTGGCCCACTCCCCCGGTGGTGCCGGTGGCGATCAGGTCGCCGGGGTTGAGGGTGATCATGGTCGACACGTAGCTGACCAGGTCGGCCGCGTCGAACAGCAGGTCGGAGATCGTGGACTTCTGAACGATCTCGTCGTCGATCGTGCAGCTGATCTCGGCGTCGGCCGGCAGCTCGTCCGGGGTCACCAGGCATGGGCCGAGGGGCGTGGTGGCCTCCCAGGTCTTGCCCTGGAGCCACTCGCGGGTACGGAACTGCCAGTCGCGCAGGCTGACGTCGTTGAGGATGGTGTATCCGGCGATCGCCGCCTCGGCGGTGGCCCGGTCGGCGCGCCGGACGCTGCGGCCGACGACCACGACGAGTTCGGCTTCCCAGTCCACCGAGTCCGACTCGGGCGGCAGCGTCAGCGGGTCGTTGGGGCCGATCAGCGCTTCGGGGTACTTGGCGAACAGGGTGGGGTAATCCGGCAGGTCGCGGCCCATCTCCGTGATGTGGGTGCGGTAGTTCAGCCCCACACAGACGATCTTTCCGGGGTGCGGCACGACCGGGGCGAGCCGGGACGGTTCAAGCTGGAAGACCGGGCCGTCCGCCGCCGCGGCCACCTCCCGCCAGTCTTCCTGTGCGAGCAGTCGGCCGACGTCCCCTGGGCCGATGTCGACGTACCCGCCGTCTTCGACGCGGACCGCGCGGAGTCCGTCGTCCTCGGTGCGTACGGTCGCAAGCTTCATGCCTGGTTGCCTTCCTGGTGGGAGCGGTGGAGTCCGAGTCGTTCGAAGATCGGTGCGTCGGAGAAGCGGAACAGGTCCATGCCGGCCTCGGTCGCGAAGGAGAGCGGCTGCCAGGAGGGAACGACGAAGAGGTCTCCTCGTTCGACGGTCCAGCTCGATGCGCCGACGGTCACCTGGCCGGAGCCGTCGAAGACCTGGAAGACCGAGGATCCGACCTCCTGGCCGACGGCCGTCTCGGTGTCCGGGGCGAGCCGGTGGAACTCGGTGCGCAGCGTCGGCATGACGTCGCCGCCCGTGGTCGGGTTGGTGTACCGGACGGCGGCGTGGCCCGGCTCCACCGTCACGGCGTGGCCCTCGGCTTCGAGCGCCAGCTGTTCGGACAGCGCGTGGTCGGTGTACTCCCAGCGGTAGGCCAGCAGCGGGGTCGCCGGGGTCGGCTGGAGATGGGTCAGCGGGCGTAGGCCCGGATGGGCCCACAGCCGCTCCGAGCGCGAGCGTTGCGGCGCGTCACGGGTCTCCACCTCGTCCGGCCCGAACTCGAAGAACGTCGCGTCCGTGTAGTGCTGGAAGGGGATGTCGAGTCCGTCGAGCCACGCCATCGGGCGGTCGCTGCGGTTGTGGTGCCCGTGCCAGTTCCAGCCGGCCTGCGGCAGGAAGTCACCGCGCCGCATGGCCACCGGGTCGCCGCCGACGACCGTCCACACGCCTTCGCCCTCGACCACGAAGCGGAAGGCGTTCTGGGTGTGCCGGTGGACCGGGGCGTCCTCGTTGGGGTTGAGGTACTGGATCGCCGCCCAGAGCGTCGGGGTGGCGAAGGGCCGGCCGCCCAGTCCGGGGTTGGCCAGGGCGATGGCCCGGCGTTCGCCGCCGCGGCCCACCGGGACCAGTTCCCCCGCCCGCGCCGCCGTGGGCAGCAGTTCCTTCCAGCGCCACAGATGCGGCAGCGCGCTGGAGGTCGGTTGAGCCGGCATCAGGGAACCTATCTCGGTCCACAGCGGGATGAGCCGTTGCTCCTCGAAGCTGCGGTAGAGGGCCTCCAGTTCCGGGGTGCGCTCGGGCTGGTCGGCGGCGTCGGTGACCTGGATGCGCACCGGCGGGGTGACCTGGGTCATGCGTGTTCTCCCGAATCCTGCTCGCGTCCTGCCTCGCGTCCTGCTGACGTCCTGCCGACGTCCTGCTCGCGTCCTGCCGACGTCCTGCTGGCGCGAATTCCTGATCGCGGCCTCGCCGTCGGGTGCGAGTACCGGCAGGCAGGGACATGCGGCCGAGCCGGCACAGCCAAGCCTGGTGGAATTCTTCTCTCCGGGATAAGTTTTTCTGCTGTGAAGAATGAGCCGCCCTACCCGATCGCATCGGTTGACCACGCGCTCCACCTGGCACTCGTGCTCCAGCAGGAGGGACCCCTGCGGGTCAGCGATGCCGCCGAGCGGCTGGGAGTCTCGCCGTCGACCGCACACCGGCTGCTCGCGATGCTGGTCTACCGGGGGTTCGCCGAGCAGGGACCGGACCGGCGCTACGAGGCCGGCGACGTTCTACGTCCGGCCGCCGCTACCAAGGCGCCGGTGGCGCTCCTGCGGCAGACTGCCCTTCCCCACATGCAGGAGCTCGTGCAGCGGACGCAGGAGTCGGTCAACCTCATGGTTCTGGCGGGCACCGACACCCGCTTCATCGCCACCGCAGAATGCGCACAGGTGCTGCGCGTCGGCAGCAGGGCAGGTCGCACGCTTCCCGCTCATCTCACTTCAGGTGGCAGGGCCCTCCTCGCAGCCCTGCCACGGGGCGAGGTCACCGCCCTCTACGAGGGACACGACATCGACCTGCCAAGGCTGCGACGGGATCTCGCGCTCGTACGCAAGCGCGGCTTCGCGATCAACGACCAACGCACCGAAACGGGACTCAGCGCGCTAGCCGTCCCCATTCGGGATGGACAGGACGCGCCGATGGCCTCCATCGCGCTCGCGATGCCCAGCGCGCGGTTCCACCGGGATCGGGTCGCGGAGTGGGTGAGCGCTCTGTCGGCCACGGCGGGCGCCATCACACGGGCCCTTTCCTGAGAGCCTTTTCAGCTCATCGCCCTCTGCGGTGGCTCACCCCCGTGGCCACGGCACCCAGGCAGTGGCGTGCCCGCAAGTGTCAATCCCCTGGTCTCATGAAGACTCACGAAGACCTTCCACTGCCGCCGACTCCCTGTGAAGCCAGCCCAGTAGTCACGTCGGCCACCGACGAAATTTGCAGCCGGAGGAAGCGGTCCGGGCCTGCCTCAGACGTGGAGCTCCTGCGGGAAGCCGGTCCAACGGAGCTCGGCAGGGAGGTGGCCGGTGTCGTTGAAGACGAGGACCGACGGCGGGCTACCGGGCGCGTAGGGAATGACAGTCAGCGCCGCGTTGGCGTGGTTGATGCCCAGCCAACGCCACTTCGGGGCGTCGAGGGCAGCTCGGACGAGCCAGCCGACAAGAAAGTTGTGGGTGATGACGAGTTCGTGACACGGCTCGTCGCCGACGACGGGTCCGGTGAACTCCGCGAGCGCCACCGCCGCAAGCCCGGGCCCCTGCTCGCGCTCCCCGGCCGGAAACCGGCCCAGGAACCCGAGCATGGCGTCGGCTGTCTCCGGCGGCAGCTCCTCGCGCGGCGGCAGGTACGGAATGTAGTCGCCGACAGCATCGGAGCGCCGCAGGGGAACACCGTCGAGCCGTTCGCCGACCAGCCGGGCGGTCTCTTCGGCACGGGCGAGCGGTCCGTGATGGATCGCCGTCAGCGGAACCCCACGGAGCCGCTCCCCGAGCAGCCCGGCCTGGCGGCGGCCCGCGTCCGTCAGCCGGCTCTCGTCCGACGAGGCCTCGCCGTGCCGGGTGAGATAGAGGTAGCGGGCGGCCGTTCCGGTCATGGGCAGGTCCTCCATCGGAGTCGATCTTGCCGGCCTCTGGAGGGACGCCGACCGATGCAGGCCGGTTCCACGAAGGGCTGGAGACTCAGAGAAACACTGACCTGGGGGTGTCGGCCACGAGAAAGTGGCGGAATGACGCAGACACGCGAGGCCGACGGAACAGGCGGCCCGGTCAGCCCGACTTGCCCCTACTGCGGTCCTCAGCCGGACGAACTGTTGTGCCCGGGCTGCAGGGTCGTCGCCGTACTCAGCCCGGATGGCTCCGGGTATCAGTGCCCCGAATGCGCTCGTCGCATCAAGGTCGAAAGACTTTGCAACAGCTGCGGGATGGCTCTGGATCCGTACGGCAATGTCACGACGATCAACGGCCGAGTGGAAGATGTCCTGCAGGTCTATGCGATGGTGACCGCTGCGGCAGTTCACCCTGGCCAACTCCCACCATCCGAACCACACCGTTCAGACCCGGGACCTGCACGCCTCCCTGCGCAACGCCGGCCACCCCCATGCCCTGGTCGCCCAACGCAAGGAGCCCGTATCCGCAGCGAGAAGAGCATCCGCTGCGGTGGACGCCGCCTCGCGCAGGCGACCTGCCCGGGAGATCCGACAAATCACGCTCAGCCAGCGGGAACCGTCTCGCGCAGGAAGCCGGTCAGGAGGTCCGTGACCGCGGCAGGCCGCTCCAGACTGGGGAGATGACCGGCCCAGGACAGTTCAAGGTGCCGGGCGTCGGCCAGCAGACCCGGCAGTCGGGCCGCGATCTGCCGAAAATCCGCCAGGTCGTGGCCGCCCGATAGAGCCAGACAGGGCGCCTTGATCATTGACAGGTCGATCTCTGCCTCGTTCCGCCCGGCCCCCTCGGGGGCGGCCAGTTGCACCTCGAAGGCATGCCGCTGCATCCTTCGCACCTCCTCCCGGACCGCCTCCTTGGCGTCCGGCCCCAGCCAGGTGTCCACGTTCAGTTCCACGGCCCCCGCGATATCGCCCGCCTCGAGCAGCGCGTCCTCACGCTCGCCGAACGCGCCCAGTTCATCGGTGGGTTCATGCCCTGGCAGCCCGGCGCACATCAGCGCCATGGCGGATACCCGGTCCGGACGGCGTGCGGCGATCTCCAGCGCAACACGTCCGCCGTACGAGGAGGCGATCAGCGCCGCTTGCTCGATTCCGAGGGCGTCCAGCAGGTCCAGTACATCCTCTGCGTCATTGTGCCGCCCGGCCGACAACGGAGTCCGGCCGAAGCCCCGGAAGTCGCAGCGCACCACCCGGTATCCGGCATCGGCGAAGGCCGACCACTGCGGATCCCACATCCTTCGGTCGCATATCGCGGAGTGCAGCAGTACCAGCGCGGGACCGTCTCCGGTTTCATCGTGAGCAAGAGTCATGCGGCAGAGCCTAGGCAGCGAGTAATCGAAGCACCCACGAATTCCACCGCCACCCGCCCCGCTCACGGGGCGGGCCCCTGGACCCGGCGAACCTTCGCGGTCAGCGCACTGGCTCCCTGCCGGGGGCGGGCTAGTGCTGTGACCGCGTTGGTTCGCCGGGTTGGTGGTCGTGGCGGTTGGATGTGCGATGACATCCGATGCGACTGCTGGAGGCGTGGTGGCCGAGCCTGTCCGTGTGCGCAGACTGACCGATCAGGAGGGGCAGCGGCTGCAGCAGATCGTGCGCCGGGGCAGCACGAGTTCGGTGCGCTACCGGCGGGCGATGATGCTGCTGGCTTCGGCCGGCGGGAACCGGGTACCGGTGATCGCCCAACTGGTGCAGGCCGATGAGGACACCGTGCGCGATGTGATCCACCGGTTCAACGAGATCGGCCTGGCCTGCCTGGACCCTCGGTGGGCGGGAGGCCGTCCCCGCCTGCTCAGTCGTTACGACGAGGACTCCGTCATCCAGACGGCCACCACCCGACCGGTCAAGCTCGGCCAACCCTTCACCCGCTGGTCACTGCGCAAGCTCGCCGCCTACCTGCGGAAAGTCCACGGCCGCGTGATCCGTACCGGCCGCGAGGCATTACGCTGCCTGCTCGCCCGCCGCGGGGTGGCCTTCCAGCGCACCAAGACCTGGAAGGAATCGCCCGACCCCGAGCGCGATGCCAAGCTCGACCGCATCGAGCACGTCCTGGAACGCTTCCCGGACCGAGTCTTCGCCTTCGACGAGTTCGGACCGCTGGGAATCCGGCCCACCGGCGGCAACTGCTGGGCCGAGCAGAGCAAGCCCGACCGAGTGCCGGCCACCTACCACCGCACCCACGGGGTGCGGTATTTCCACGGCTGTTACTCGGTGGGCGACGACACCTTGTGGCTGTCAACCGCCGCAGGAAGGTGCCGCGAACACTCTGGCCGCGCTGAAATCAATCCGCGCCGCCCGACCCGACGGCGCACCGATCTACGTCATCATGGACAACTTGTCCGCCCACAAGGGCACCGGCATCCGGCGCTGGGCGAAGAAGCATAAGGTCGCGCTGTGCTTCACCCCGACCTACGCCTCGTGGGCGAACCCGATAGAGGCGCACTTCGGACCGCTGAGGCAGTTCACCATCACCAACTCCCATCACCCCAATCACATCGTGCAGACCCGGGCCCTGCACGCCTACCTCCGGTGGCGCAACGACAACGCCCGCCACCGCGACGTCCTGGCTGCCGGGCGCAAGGAACGTGCCCGCATCCGCAGCGAGAAAGGCATCCGCTGGAGCGGACGCCCATTCACCACCGCGGCCTGACCAAATCGCTCCGCGCGGTCAGACCACCAGGGCCGCCTGCAGCGCATCGAACATCTCACGAAGTTCCCACGTGGCGATCGGATCGATCTCCATCTGCAAATGACACACGCTGTCGTCGCCGTTTGGGGTCAGGCGCACGAAGAAGGCGAAACCGTCCCCGACGGGCTCCGCGTTCAACGTCAGCGGATTGTTGCGGCCGGGAGTCACCGCCGCCGAAAAGCGTCCACCCGACGGAGCGCGCAGGTGAGAGAGCATCCGCTCTGCGAAGTCCACAGCCTCCGCAGCGCTGAGATCCGCGGCGAAGTCAGCTGTCAGCCAGGAGCACCAGTCTGCGGTGACCTGCCAGCTGTCCCCACCGGTCCGAGTCAGTTCCAGCCACACATGATCGCTGCCGAGGCGTATCCGCGGCTGTTCCATCGTCGCCCTCCGACATCCGTGCCTGGACTCAAGATCCTATGGGGCGGATCTCCACCATCGGAAGTCGTCGCACGTCATCCACCCTCCCAGCAACCCGGCGAACCTTCATGGTCAGTGCACTAGAGCGACGTCCATCGCCGCCGCAGCGCTCGTCATGAACGCTTTTAGAATCGGACGCCAGGAACACCCCCCATGGCCTCGCAGTGCCGTCCCAGGACGTTGAGGTCACGCTCCGCCTCAATCTCGATGAGCACCCCGGCGGCTTCGACGCATCCGGGGGCATCGCCCGTCGGCACCGCCAAGAGACCGTGGTAGAGGGCGAAGACGTCCTCGGCACGTCCCGTGTCCCTGAGATTGGTGTCGTGCAGCGGCCGAGCCACGGATGCCCCGGCTTCCTCGACCTACCCGATGAAAAGACGGGCCGCCCGCTCGCTGTGGTGCACCACCTCGGCGAACCGGTCGTCGCGGCGCTACTGGGCGGTGAGGCAGAGGTAGACGTGGACCCAGCCTTCCTCGATGTTGTCCCCACCGCCACGGCGAGTTCGAGAGTGTGTCAGGGGTGCTCGGCGCTTACATAGTCGCCCGTTTTGCCATGTGCTGAGGCGAGGCAGTTGTGCTGGTGAGCCTGTTCGCCCACGTCGGCGACGGCGGTGGCGGACGCCACTCCGGCCACAGGGGCGTGCGGTCGAAGAACCAGTACAGAACATGCGTGAGGTGGACGAGGTTCTCGCGAGCGCAGCAGCCGGTCGGCCACGTCCTGGGAAGCGCCGCCCGTCGGAGAAGCCCTCTGCCACGCCGGCCCTATACCGATCTCGGCCGGACCTCGACCAGACGAACCACAGCCGGCAATCGCCTGCCGGCTCGGCCGGGAGGTCGGACGGACAGCCAATAGTCGGTGGGTGCCTCGGGGCTGGCGGGCCATTCGATCAGCAGCCGGCATGCGGGCAGGATCCCGTCCCACCATCCTGGTTCGGACGCACGCGGACGGCGGCGAAGTGGGAGCGCAACTCCCCCTCGCACGCCCTTGCGCCAGGTCAGGAGAGTGAATGCCGCCGGTCCGAGACTGGCGGCCAGGGCAGCCACCGACGGCGCGGCATGCCCATAGCGGGGCCGGGGCCAGCTGCCGACGGCCCCGTTGCGGGCCGGTGTCCTAATTAGTGCCTGTTCCTCAACCCGCTGACTGGATTTTGAAGGGGTTTGGTCGGACACGACCGACACGGCCCGTCCGCACGGCTGTACGTTTCACCTTCGGCGTGTGTTGATCGCGTCGAACCACGTCCAGTGAAGGGTGATTCAGATGAACGGCCCTGCCGGCCCCCTTGCCTCAAGCAGCGCCGGTGGCGCCGCGCCGATCTTCCGGCTGGGGGTGGTGCAGATCGCTGCGCCCGTGCTGGGCGGCGGTCTGGGGGGCACCGTGCTGGCGTACGTGCTCGTGGCGGCCACTGGTGGGCGCATGACGGCGGGGGAGCTGTGGACGTGGGTCTCGAACGCCATGCTCGCGAGCGTGGTCGTTCCAGCCCTGGTTCCTCAGTACCGTGTCGAGCTCAGCGACAGCCTCCTCGTCCTCCGCGGAGACGGGCAGCGCAATATCGCGTGGCGGGACATCATCGGCATCGAGATCCGGAAGACCGCTGGGGTCCGGACGCTGGTTGTGCACGTATCGGATGGACGTCGGATACCGCTGCGCGCGCCCATGTCCTTTCTGGACCGCCGCTTCGACGACAAGGCCCAGGTCCTCATGGGCTGGTGGACTGCTCACCGGGGTGGCGCCGACCGCGTGTAGCGGCCGAATGGGGCCGGAATACCCCTGCGCCCCGATCGAAGCGATCCAGCGTGACCGGGCCGCCGCGAGACTGACGGGTGTCGACGGTGGGTGGGAGAGTGTGCTCAGGACCGCGTTTTCGGGCCGGTGCGGGCCAAGGTGATGCGCCTGACCTTGAGAACGATCAGTCCCGGTCGGCTTCGCGGGATGTCAGCTGGCCGCTTCTGCGGGAACTTCGGCGGGTGATTCGCCTGGTCATGAGCATGATAGCAGCCCAGGTGATCAGCGACTCGGAGTGCTGAATGAGCCGTTCGTAGTCCCGCGCATGCCGACGGGCGTGCATGATCCAGGCCAGGGACCGCTCGACCACCCAGCGACGGGGAAGGATGACGAACCCGACGGCGTCCTTCGGCCGGCTGACGGGCTTGAGGGTCGGTACGAGGTTTGGTCTTTGCCCAGGTCACGAGCTTTCCGGCATATCCGGAGTCTGCCCAGACGATGGTGATCTCGGGGTGCATCAGCCGCAGCCGGAACAGTACTTCCTTGGCCGCCTCGCGGTCGGTCATGTCGGCGGGGGTGACCATGACGAAGAGTGGCAGCCCTTTGGTGTCCTCGCCGCCGCGAAACGAGAGGCTGTTCCAGGGACGGAGATTGCCTCATTCGGTATCTCGTCCGTCGTGTCGGTCAGCTGGGTGACGTCTCGACGGTCACTGCTACTGAGCGTTGCCGAAGTTGGGCTGCTATGAGCTCCATCTCGACGAGAGTGCCCACCAACCCGGTCGTTCTCAGCTCCTCCGCCATCGCTCGTGCTTGTGCCAGAGACAGTTCGTGCACTTCTCGCAGAACGCGGAGGACGGTCACTCGGCTCGCTTCGGGTTCTACCAGCCGGAGCCGGGCGGGCCCGTGTTCCTTCAAGAGGGCCTGGCGGATCTCCTCAGGAGTCGCGCCGCCGCTGTCCTGCTCGCACCAGGCGGCGGGGCAGGTCTGGCAGGTCCCCTCCGTTCCCCACCACAGCCTTCCTCGGTCGATGAACTGGCCGGTGTCGCATGTCAGCATGCCGCCGCAGGCTTCGCATGGTGTCGTGATCTTCACGCCCTGGGTGATCACCGTGCTCCTCGTCATCGGACCTGCCCGGATGCTGCCGTAGCGGCTCACCGTCGTCGAAACACATTTTCTCGCCGGCGTCTCGGCAGCGGAAGCAGGCACTGTCACGGCCGCAAGTCATCGGGCTCTCAGCACGGTCCGATCGCTCTGGGCACTGGTGGCCCGGTCGTGACATGCACGCTTCGGACGTCGGCAGTACGGCGTTCTCCAAGTGCGAGTGCCAGGGCTTCCTTATGTGGAATCGGACGGGTCTAGCCTGCAGACATGGCCCCCATCCCGTGGGGCAAGTTCCCCACTGTCGCACAGCATCAACTGGCCAGCCGGTGGCTGCAGTTCATGGCGAACATCGGTCGAGCCCCCAACACGATCGACGCGTACGGGCGGGCGGTCGAGGACCACCTGCGGTTCTGTGCAGAGAACGGCACGGACCCGTTGCTGGCCCGCGCGGACACCGTCGCCGCCTGGATCAGGAACATGCTGGACCGGCCATCGTGTCGGCCGTCGAAGGCTCCGCCTCGGACTGAGACGGGTTTGGCGAACGCAACCATCCAACAGCGCCTGGTCGCGGTCCGGTCGTTCTACGAGTACCTGGTGGAGGACGGCCTGCGCGAGCAGAACCCGGTGCGCCGAGGGCAGGCAGGCCGCGGTGGCCGCAGACCCCGCCAGGGCCTCGTACGGCATATCGAGCAAGCTCCCTGGATCCCCAACGAGGATGTCTGGCAGCGGATCCTGGCCGCCTGCGCCGCGGAATCGCTGCGCAACCGGCTGATGGTCACGCTCGCCTACGACGGTGCTCTGCGCCGCGAAGAGCTCGTCCAACTCGACATCGAGGACTTCGAGCCCGCGCACCGTCTGATCCACCTGCGGGCAGAGACCACCAAGTCCCAGAGGGCCCGGGAGGTGGCGTTCGGCAGCACCTCGTCGCAGCTGTTCGTGGCCTATCTCCGCGAACGCCGCACGCTGTTCGGCCGCATCGACGGGCCGCTGTTCCGGTCGGTGTCGAACCGCAACTACGGTGCCCCGCTGGGCCCGTCCAGTCGGTCGAAGACCGTCGAAGGCATCGCCCGGAGCGCCGGGGCCACCCGGCTGTCCACGCACACCTTCCGACATCTGCGGCTGACCGACCTGGCCCGCGCCGACTGGACCATCGACCAGATCGCCCAGTACGCCGGCCACCGCGATCTGGCGACCACCATGCGCTACATCCACCTGTCCGGCCGTGAACTGGCCGCCCGTTTCCACCGCGCGAACACCACCATCCACGCCGACCGCGAGCGACTGCTCGCCTCACTGCTGGAGGAGCCATGAACCCAGCCGACACCGGCCAAGCCCCCACCGGCACGATGGCACGTGAGGCCCTATTCGAGCTGATGCGCCCGGTCGACGAGGCCGTACGCAAATGGCCCCGAAAGACCGGCCGCGCCGCACGCAACCGGGTCCTCGACTCAGTACACGTCCGCGGCACCTACCAGTTGTGGGACGAGGCCACCTGGGCGGAGGTGTCCCGCACGGCCGGCCCGGCCCGTCCGCACATCGCAGCCCTCGGACACCTCCTCGGCGGGCAACACCGCCTGCACCACACTGCCGGGGTCAAGCAGTTGCACAGGTTCGCGGACCTGGTCTTCGGCGCCGGTGCCACCAAGCCCGCACTGCGTGAGGTCGAACAGACGCTGAGTTCCTGGCAGACCTCCCCCCACCTGCTGGAATGGCAGGTCGGCAACGCGGTCCTCGACGCCCTCCTCAGTGCCGGAAGCCCCCACCTGGAAGACCTCACCGACACCCTGGTGCGCCAACTGGTGACCGAATACGACAAGGTCGCCGGCCTGCACAGCCGACGCCGCGGTCTGATCAAGCTCTCCCGGGTACTCGCGGGCAAGGGCATCATCCCGGCCCCGCTGCACAGCAACGAGGGCAAGGCCGGTCCCCGTTCCGACATGCTCTCCACCGTCCCGCCGGAATGGGCCGACTGGGCTCTTCGGTGGCGGAAGTTCTCCACGCATGAGCCCGGCACGATCCGCTCGATGTTCTCCGTCATCCTCATCGCCGGACGCTGGGCCGCGGAAAAGCACCCCCATGTCATCGCGCCGGATCAGTGGACCAGGGACATGGCGGCCGAGTACGTCGCCGACACCATGCAGGCCACCGTCGGTCAGTGGGCCGGCCACAACCGCAACCGCAGCCGCTTCGGCCAGCCCATCTCCCCCGGCGGCCGGGCGGCGCGGATCGACAGCATCCGCGGGTTCTTCTGCGACCTCATCGAATGGGAATGGATCAAACCGCGCTTCGATCCGCGCCGTGTGATGAGCATGCCGCTGTCCCTGCGCGCCCAGATGGGACCGAACCCCAGGATCATCGACGATGCGTCATGGGCCAAGCTCATGGCCGCCGGGCTGACCCTGAACGCCGAGGACCTCAAGCCCTACGGCTCCGGCCGGGCCCGCGAAGCCGGCTGGAAGGCCACCTACTACCCCGTCGAGATGGTCCGGGCGATGGTCGGCGTCTGGCTGTTCGGCGGCTGCCGCGTCGACGAGATCCGCCGCCTCGAACTGGACTGCGTCACCTGGGACCAAAGCACCGACGACACCACCGGCGAGCCATTCACCATCTGCCTGCTGCATATCCCACAGAACAAGACCTCCCGGCCGTTCAACAAGCCGGTCGACCCGATAGTCGGCCAGTTCATCGACGCCTGGAAACTCATCCGGCCGCCCCAGCCCGACCTGATCGACCGCAAGACCGGGCAGAAGCGACCACACCTGTTCTGCCACCGCGGCCAGCTCGTCGGCAAGGACTACCTCCACCACAACATCATCCCCATCCTCTGCCAAAAGTCCGGCGTCCCGCAGACCGACTCCCACGGCGCGCTGACCAGTCACCGAGCCCGTGCCACCATCGCCACCCAACTCCTCAACGCCCGCGAACCGTTGACCCTCAACGACCTGCAGCAATGGCTCGGCCACAAACACCCCGCCAGCACCCGCTACTACGCGGCAATCCTGCAGCGCACCCTCACCGCCGCCTACAAAAAGGCCGACTACTTCGCCCGCAACGTCCGCACCATCCAGGTCCTCATCGACCGCGAGTCCATCCTCACCGGAGCCGCCGCGGGCGGCGAACAGCCATGGAAGTACTACGACCTGGGCGGGGGCTACTGCAGCTACGACTTCTTCGCCAAATGCCCCCACCGGATGGCCTGCGCGCGCTGTCCGTTCTACGTCCCCAAGCAGTCCGCGCAGGGCCAGCTCCTGGCCGTCAAGGACGGCATCAACCAGATGCTCGAACGGCTCGACCTGACCGACGACGAACGCGAAGCCCTTGAAGGAGACCGCGAAGCGGTCACTGCCCTGGCCGAGCGTCTTGCCGACACCCCCACGCCAGCTGGCCCCACACCCAGGGAACTCGGCACCACGGGCAGCTTCATTCCTCTGACCCAGCTGATGGACACCGTGTCCCGCCCAGCGCAAGAAGACGCCGAATGACGCCCCCGAAATTCAACAAGCCGCGCCGAACGGCCTCACCGCTGACACCAGCGCAGTCGCCAACGGCCGACCAGACTTACAGACCAAGCTCCAGTGGCTGATCGGGGGCTCCGTCCTTGATCAAACCGGCTAGTGGACCTGCAAGATCACGCGGCCCAAAGAGGTCCGGCCCTTGGTAATCGGCGATCTCTGACAGCTGCCACCAGCGGAAACCCGTGATGTTTTCAGCGGCCAACTCGTCACTCGACAGCGCGCCGTCCGGCTGGAAGGCAGCAGTGCGGATGAGGAAGTAGTCCTCAATCGCGCCGTCATACCCGCTCACATAGCCGGGCCCGACGACCCTCCGATGCCACACGTGCGGCGGTGAACCGTCGATCACGAGCCCAATCTCCTCATGCAGTTCGCGGCGCAGCGCTTCCTGAGGTGACTCTCCAGCCTCGATCCCTCCTCCGGGAGCTGCCCAAACCACCCTCTCCGGAAGCCCGAACCGGCACAGGAGGATGCGGTCCTCCCCATCCAGAACGACCGCACGGACCGCGTGACGCAGGTTCAGTAAAGACATCGGAGCACCCTACGGGCCAGGCCAAGACCGCCGCAATGCCCCTCGATGGGCCGCCTCCAGGCGTCCCCGCCCTCACTCACCGAAAGGTCACGCTCCTGTCTCGATTCTCAATAACTTGTCCGAAGCTGCCGGCTTTCTGCTTCCAGCTGCCGGTTACGCGTGGTGGCGGCCTCCAGCCGCCGAAGCACGGAGAGGTCGGATGCCCGTTGGCCGTCGGGAACTGGCCGGGTCGCGGGGGCACGGTGCCGGGCTCGCAGACGTTCGATCTCGGCCCTGAGGTCCGGCTGGTTGTAGAGCCAGGACCGGGAGACGCCCGCTTCGCGGGCGACGGTCTCGAAGGTGATAGCGGTGCCGGTGGCGTCGATTCGCCGCAGGGCGGTGACCCCACGTCGTCGGGTTGCCGCGGCACGACGGTGGGCCGCGGCGACGATGAGGTGGGCGTTGTCAGCCGACAACGGTGGTCTCCTCGCGCTCGTTCTGGCCGTCCCCCAGCTCACCTATCATGCGGCCGAGGCTGGCCGCGACCTGCTGGTTCATCTCGACGATGCGCGTGTGGCCGCAGCTGTTCGCGTTGTCGATCGGGGTTAGGGTGCGGGTGCGTTGTTCGTGCAGATCGGGCAGGAATTCGGGACCGGTGAGGAAGACCGGGCAGGTCAGACAGGCTTCTCTGAACTAATCAAGTTGGTGGGGTTCTGGACAGGCTGGATCAATCTCAAGAGATGACCTCCACGGAATCCGGCCTGGGGAACGGCATCATTTCCCAACCCAGCGGCCAGCCTTCTCCACGTTGCTCCGACGCCTCGACTTCCAGAAGCCGGGGAACCCGCCAGATCCACCATTCGGCGTCGTCCTCAGCATGCCCGGGCCAAGGAATCGTGGCGCGGCGATACCGCTTGTCGATGCTGTCAAGCTCCAGCCGTCTGATCTCCTGGACGCGTGCTGGGAGCATCGGCCAGATCTTCTCCAGGACGCCGCGGCACCAGATGTCGTTGCTGAGCTCGGGAGCGCACCACGAGTAGCCCTCCTCCACCTCGTCGGTCATGTCCTTCCAACGATCGAACAGCGCATTGAGGGTGACCCGTTGTCCGCCTGCCCAAGTGGGTGCAACCGCGGCAACGACAGCCTGCACTGCGTCGTACTCCTCTGCGCTTGGCGCGAGGCTGTCCATGGGCTCGTCCGCTCGATCCATGCAGCGACTATCGCCTGGTGGTACCGCTGTCTGCCACTGGCTTTCCCCTATGCCGCCCGACGGCGAGGGGTCAGGCCAGTCGGGCCTCCGATCGATCACCCCGTCGCTTGGTCGATGCCGGTGTCCCGATTGGTGATGCTGCCAGAGGGATCACAGCGAGACGTTCCGGAGAGCGAGAGCCGCTCCGCCTGCCGCCTCAGTACTGTGGCTTCGCATGACCGACGCCGACATCGAGATCACCGCAGACCTGGTCCGCGACCTGCTGCAGGAGCAACATCCAGACCTTGCAGGGCTGGCCATCCGGGAGGTGGCGGGCGGCTGGGGCAACCAAATGTGGTGCCTCGGGGACGAGTTGGCTGTGCGCATGCAGCGCATGGACCCCACTCCGGAGCTTCAGCTGAAGGAGCGGCGGTGGCTACCCGTGCTGGCCCCGCGCCTGCCGCTCCCGGTGCCGACCCCGGTGCGGTTCGGCGAACCGTCCGGGCGCTTCCCCAAGCACTGGACCGTGATGACGTGGGTTCCCGGCGAGCCGCTGGACCACGGCTCGATCAGCCGCGGCGCCCACGCGGCCGACACGCTGGCGGGCTTCCTCCGGGCGCTCCATGTGGAGGCGCCCGCCGAGGCGCCGATCTCTACGGACTTCGGTGCCCATCCCAGGAACTGCACGGACGGCTTCGAGAACTTCTTCCAGGCCGTTGGCCCCAACGGCATCGCTGCCGAGGTCCGGGCCGTCTGGGAAGACGCCGTTGCGGCCGATGCGTGGGAGGGCCCGCCGGTGTGGGTGCACGGCGACCTCCATCCCGCGAACGTCGTCGTCTCGGACGGAACGCTCTCGGGCATCGTCGACTTCGGTGCCATGTTCGCCGGCGATCCGGCGTGGGACCTCGCCGCCGCATGGGTGCTGCTGCCCGCGGGCATGGCCTCACGGTTCTTCGACATGTACGCGCATGCAGACGAGGCGGCGATCCGGCGCGCCCGCGGGCTGGCCGCGATGAAGAGCCTGTTCCTGATGCTCATGGGGCAGAACGGAGATCGGGGCCTTCCCGGCGGCAAGCCGCACTGGGGACCTGCAGGCCGGGCGGCACTTGATCGTGTTCTGAAGGGCGTTTGAGGCACGCTTCTTCAAACCTGTTCTCGATCTTGGCTGAGGTCCATGCGGCAGCCCGCCTTCGTGGGTGCATCGATCACTACGCATCGATCACTACGCATGGTGGGGATGCCAAGGTCCACGGCCGTGTGCTGCCCGTGGCCCCGATCGAGCTGGCTGAGCTTCTCGGCGCCAGCCAGGCTGACCTGGAAACCCTCGACCTCGCCGAGCCAGCCTTCCGTCTCGGCTTCGGCGATTCGGGCGACCAAGTTGTCGCGGATCTCGGCAAGCCGTCCCCGTTGGGCCGGGTCAGGTCGGAGGAGCGAGCACCTGACACAGGCTTATCCGAACTAGCCCAGCTGGCCGCCCGGTGGCACGGATCGCCGTCGAGGTGCTGAAAGCAGTGGGCAGAAATCTCGCCTGCTGGGACCAGCCGGGCGTGTCGTGCGGCTGACTCCTGCCTTGTCGCTGATGAACGGACGTCCGGGGACAGGGGACAATCCAGGACATGGATGACGCGTTTGCACTCCTTCGGCGGGCCGTCGACCTGCTGTCTGAGGACGCCGTAGCAGAGAACGGGCAGACGGTTGGGGATGTTCTCGAGGACATCGGGCGCCAGGAGTGGGAGATGGTGCTCGGCGTTCTCATCGAGATCGGGGACGTCCACCCCGTGTCGGTGGACTTCTGGGAACTCCTCGCCGAGGCCGCTCGCCAGATGATGCTCGACCGCAGCCGCAGTTGGTGCGAGTGGCGAGCCTGGGAGGTTCAGCACGGCACTGTCCGGGTGACCTTGAGCCTGGCGGGTGGGGAGGAGGGCCGACGCCGGACTGCCTTTTCCGGAGACGGTCGGCTCCGACCGATGTGGGACATCGGCAACCGCACCGTCGGCGGAGAACGAGAGCTGAGCATCGCGAGGTTGTGGGTGGAGTATGCGGAGAAGCTCGGCCCGGGAGAGGCGGCCGATGCTCGGCTGGCTCCTCTGAGACCAGAGCAGTGGAGGCATCTGAAGTGCGGTGATGTGATCACCATGCACGAAGCTCGAACTATTGCCGGCACGGCCACGGTGATCGAGGTCTTGCCGCCGCGCGCCTGAGCCCATCGCGTCGCCCCAGACTCGCCGCGAGCGACGGACGGTTGTCAGCCGCAGGCAGGGCTCGGGGCAGCCGGCCCGCGCTGGTGCGGAAACGTCTTCCACGTCGCCGTCATCGTGACGTTGATCCGCATCTGGCCCGCGTCATGGACCTCGCGTCCCAACTCAGCCGGCCTCCAGGGCGTCTGCCCGCCTTGTCAGGTCCGCCGCGACGCGATCCCAGTCCGGTCCGTGCAGCCACAAGTTCTCGGCAGCCTCGCGCATCAGCGCTGGCTCACCAGGTCGCTGCAGGAGCACCAACCGGTAGGACAGGTTGCGGACCCAGACCGGCAAACGACCATCGACCACGTGCGGGCAGAGCTCACGGAGCATGGCGAGGATCGAATCGGCGTCAGCAAAAGTCAGTTCCTCGACGAAGTAGTGCTCCCGGTGGTCGAGGTCACACTCAGGCGTCGGTCCGAACTCGTCTCCGTAGAGACACCGGGCGTGCTCCGTCAAGGTGCTGTGCACGTCCTGGAGCCTATGACGCCTTGTTCCGCGAGAACGAGCTTGGGCCTGTCGCGACGATCATCTGGAGGGTGCCCCAGTGGTATTTTGACCCGCAATCGCGGGAGGGGTGAGTAGGCGGGGTGGACAGAGACCGGCGGCATGCAGCTGTCGTGGTACTCCGCGAGCTCGGGCGAAGCCCCGATTACCGTGACCGGGCGGATGCCGGTCACGGCCTGGCGGGCTTCGCCGAGATGCAGGAGGCCCTCGGGCCACTGCTGGAGCTCGTGCTCGACGCAGGTGACACCTTCGTCACCCGGGTGACCGCAGAAGCCGTGCTGCGGCGAAAGGACAGAATCGGGTTGGCGGTAGTCGCCTCCGCACTGGCAGTCGCCGACTCGAATCACAGCGATTGGATCCACACCGCACTTCACGATGTGTTCAGCATCTTCTCCGAGGACCGGGACAACGCGATGCAGTTGTGCGAGGAGATGTTGCGGGACACTGACGACCGCGTCGCCCTGGGGGCTCGTCAGATGCACGAAGCCCTGGCCGAGATCGTCCCCGTTCTTCGCCCCAAGTAGCCCGGGGTGGACACTGCCGTGAGAGCGCAGGTGCTCGAATCTCCATCCTGGCATCCTGCCGGGCCCAGCTCCATGAGCGATTCCGTCGGCTGTCGCGTCGGCGCTCAGCGTTCTGGTTCGGCGCTGGTTCGTCCGGCGTCGCGACGGAAGTCGGGCAT
The DNA here is from genome assembly GCF_053594615.1 of Streptomyces sp. NPDC001858. Classification (NCBI taxonomy): domain Bacteria; kingdom Bacillati; phylum Actinomycetota; class Actinomycetes; order Kitasatosporales; family Streptomycetaceae; genus Streptomyces; species Streptomyces sp. NPDC001858. The sequence continues at coordinate 86,379 of NZ_JBSFEV010000034.1, read as the reverse complement.
GCCGAGGTGGACGGTGGACGGCTGGGCTGCACGGTCGCGCATGGTCTCCAGCTTCTGAGCGGCGGCGGCCAGGGTGGTCTCGATGGCGGCGACTTCGCCGAGCCAGCCCTGGTCCCGGGCCCCTGGAGGCGGTCGATGAGGTTGGCGTGGATCTCCTCGAGGCGTGGCATCTGGGCCGGGTCCACGAGAAGTAGGGTGCATCTGACACAGGCTTCTCTGAACTTGCGCTGGCGAGGTGATCGAGTCAGGAGTGCCCGTGTTCGCGGTTGAGTTCGTGGTAGCCGCGAGAGTCGAAGAAGCGCAGGCCGTCGATCACTGCTCCAGACAGGATTTCCGGCAGGGTCCATGGGTGGGTGGTGTAGTCGTCCGTTGCCACGCCTCCATGCTCAAGCAGCAGAGCGATCATTTGGTGAACCTCTGCGGTGCCGTCGATCCGCCCGGAGATGTCGATCTGCACCGACCAAGTGGGGTGATGTCCGATGGCCGCTTCGAGGATCGCCACATCCTCGGGATCCCAGTCGGAAAAGAGGTAGCCGGTCTACTCATCGTCGATGTCGATGTAGAGGTCGCCGTCCAGAGTCCACGGATCGCGCTGCCCGGGCAGATGCCGATCGAGCGAGGCGACGGTCTCAGCTCGCTCACCCGTGGGAAACACGAAGACAGTTCGCATGGGTTGGAGCGTAAGCAGTTCAGCTTCGTGGCGACCATGGATTTCAGGGACGGTACTGGTCCGTCGATGTAGTGGTGGTGCGGTTGGCGATGTCGGCGAAGGCCGGCATGCCGAGGTCGACTGCGGAGGATCGTCGGGCTGCTTCGGCATCGAGCTGGTCCAGCTTGTCCTGCGCGCCGACGAGGCTGACCTGGAGGCCCTCGACTTCGCCCAGCCATCCTTCCCGCTCCGCCTCGGCGATCCGGGCGATCAGGTGGTCGCGGATGTCGGTCAGCCGTGGCCGTTGGGCTGGATCAGGCCGGAGGAGCGAGCATCTGACACAAGCTTGCTTATCCGAACCAGCCCAGCTCGACGCTCAGCTCGTCATCGATGTGCCTTCGCAACGGAAAATAGTCGTGAAGTCGCCGGACAAGAGGCCGTCCTGGGCGGGTCGCGCTCCGGGGCGGCCGTTCAGCGTGCCTACTGGGAGAACGCGTAGGTTCGGACGGGATCGAGGTGCAGTTCGTAGGGCCCGAAGCAGTCTGCCGCTAGCATCGCGACCGGGGAGCCGCAGGGACAGGCTCGGTTGAGTCCTTCGTCACCCGTCGGCCCGCAGCAGCCGGTGCTGTTCTCCCAGTTAGGCAGCGGTTGAAGGTCGGGGGCGTCCTCAGGGTGCATCAGCACCGTGCCCGGGACGCCCGCAGAGATGACGAAGCCCTCCTTCCGGCAGACCAGCGGCCCTCGCGACTGAGCCGGCTTCGGGTCCTCCTGATCGTCCTGCGCGACGCAGGGAGGTCCCCAGGGCTCGGGACCGATCGCGTAGCGGCCCCGCGGAACGGTGGAGGGTACCCGGCGTGTCTCCTTGTCCCGGTCGTGTTCGTCGTCGGAGGGGTCGGGGACGGCGGCCAGCTCGGCCAGCTCCGGCGTGATCGCGGTGCCGCACTTGGAACAGAGGAAGACGGTCATCCCCTCGTTGCAGTCCTCAGAACTACTGCTTCGCACCTTCGTTTGGCTGCTCGGCGTCGATGCGCGCGACGACCCTGCGCACCGTCACGGCCATCGAGGTCGCGCCACCTTGCACCTGAGCCCACTTCACGGGTATCCAGGTGCGAGCGCACCGAGCACCCCATAGCCGTCATTGCTTACCGGAGCTCAGGCAGTGGTCCGGAGTTCTTCGGGTAGCAGCCCTCTTCAAGCCGGAAGAGGTACTTCCGGAGGTCCGCGCCGAGCCCTTCAGTGATGTAGGCGGCAAAGTCCCTCAGCCCCTCCGTCGCTTCCCGCTCGTCAGACCTGTCGCTGGACGACCATGCGGGCAGTAGGGACTCCAGGTACTCGGTGACCCGCCCACGGTCGCGCCACCAGTCCCGAACAGCCTCGGGTGTCCATCGGCTGTCGCCGTCGTAGGCATAGCCGCGGTACGGATCTTCCTGGGCTGCTGTCACCAGGTTCAGGACCTCGGCCGTGGTCGCCAGCTGGCGATACACATATTCACCGAAGTACTCGCCACCGTAGAGCACATGACGCGGTGCGTGCAGCCGGCCCGTCCAACAGTTGTCGGCGATGCCGGTATAGAAGGGGCCAGGAACGTTCAACCAGAGCCGGTCCTCCCAACGCCCGCCGAAGGACGTCTCGGGCTCGCCTTCTGGAGGCGCCGCTATCGGTTCCCAGCACAGCTCTTCGTAGGTCATCCGCGAAGCTTGTGATCCGATGGGAAGGATCTCTCAGCATCGGCGCTGCTTCGTTCGGTGTTGCGGCGGATGTCGGGCATGCCGAGGTGGACCGTGGACGGCTGAGTTGCACGCTCGCGCATGGCCTCCAGCTTCTGCGCGGCGGCGGCCATGGTGGCCTCGATGGCGGCGACCTCACCGAGCCAGCCCTGGTTCGCGGGCCTCCTGGAGGCGGTCGACGAGGTTGGCGTGGATCTCCTGGAGACGTGGCATCTGGGCCGGTTCCACAAGAAAGTAGGGGGCATCTGACACAGGCGTTTTCATGCCGGCACAGGGTCGCGTTGTCGCGGCCACAGGTTCCCAGGGCTACCTTGCGGAGTTCGAAGTGGGCCAGGAACTCGTTCCACTCGGTGGTGGTGAGCTCGCGATACTCCTCGCTGGGCCGTTCGGTTCTGCGACGGGCGATGAAGGCCCGTTGAGGGGAGATCACGTCCTCTGGGTAGATCGCGGCATAACCCATGGTCGTGCCCAGAGCGGCGTGTCCGCAGATTTTCGCGGGTTCGCGGCACCGGCTCCCCGTACCGCTCGCGGGGCCTTGGCCTTGATCTTCCTGGGTTTGGCGGTCTCTTGGATCCAGCAGCTGAAGTCCCCGGCCTCCCGACGGGTCGCCGGTCCCACGAAACGTCCACGGCCTGCAGGAACCGCCACCACCGCAACAGATCCATCCCGTAGGAGCGAACCGTTGATGGCACCTTCCCCGCGGCCGGCAACTCCTGAAAGTAGGCGGCGACCGCCTCGACGGCGGGTCCGTCGGGATCGATCAGCCGGTAGGGCTCGTACCGGTCGCCGGTCTCCACCAGCCGACCCCACCGGGGCACCACCAGGGCCGCCAAATCTCGTCGGGGAGCATCGTTCATCACGACCGGTGACCGTAGTGCTCAATGACTCCATCCGCCCACTGAACTGGTCAAGCTCTAGGGTTCGTTCAGTCAACGGGGCCTGCGCTGCCCGATGCTGCGGGTTTCCCCCAGGCAGCGGCCTCGGCTGGTCGAAATCATCCGCAACCTCTCCGAGCGCATTGCACAAGCGCGGACGAACGGCTGGCTCGGCGAAGTCCAAGGACTCCAAGTCAGCCTCACCAAGGCCAAGGAGAAGCTCGTCGCCCTCGACCGCACTCTGGAACGCAGCCGCAGCGCCAGCCGGGGTAGGCGCACCGACCTCGGCATGAACGTCATCACCCGTCCTCGAAGCCGTAGTACGTGTCCGATTCGTCGGTGGCGTCGGCGAACTCCGAGAAGTCCATGTTGGCGATGGTCAGGTTGTTGGAGACATCGGCGTACCAACGGGGCGGAACCCGGAACGTCCGACCGGGTTCGTCATACAGGTCGACGGCCAGGAGTGGATGCTCCTCGCCGGTCATGGTGGTCGCGTCAGCGAGGAACACGTAACACAGCTTGTCGTCGTCATCAGCGACAGCATCCGCGTCCACCAGCGCCTTAACACTGACATCGGTGAAGGAGCGGTCACTGACGAAGGTCGCGTTGCGGTAGTCGCCCAAGCCGTCGATCGCTGCTTGCACCGTCTCCCATGCCGCCTCGCTGCTGAAGTCGGTACGCAGGACCAGCGAGGTCAGATCATCAGGTTGAGGCAAGCGCATGCACGTCATCCTTCCACCCGAGACCAGGCGCTTCTCAGGCGGCTCCAGAAGTGACAGGTCCAAGGCCGGAGGGCTGATGGCGCACGGCTGTCGACACGGCGTCCGCCACCGTGATCGTGTCGACAAGCACGTCACCCATGAAGCTGGCACTGAGGGTGTAGCGGCTGTCCCGATGCGCGTTCAAGCAAAGCGGATTGACCGTGAGGCGAGGGCGGGTACTGGAGGAGAATCGCAGCGTCCAGTGGCTCGTGAACGGGTAGAGCCCCCGCAGCGCCGGTTCGGCGTATGCCGAATTCACGAGCGCGCGATACTCGGGCCAGTCCACCTCGTCTGCCTCCGTGAGCAGGTGCTGCCACTCGGACTCGGCCAGTCGCACCGGATCGTGGTCGGCCACGTCGAAGCGGCCGGTGAGGTGCACGAACGACGCGGCTCGGGAGACGTCGGTCAGCGCTGCCCCGTCGTACCAGGCTTGCGCCGACCTGGCGACCTGGCGACCTGGCGACCTGGCGACCTGGCGACCTGGACCAGATCGTGCGTGGTTCCGTCGATCAGCGCCATGCCTTGGAACGACTCGCAGCCGCGGATTGACCAGCGCCGCTCGGCTACCCACGCGGTGATCTCCAAGATCATCCGATCGGTCTCGCGAACCAGGTATCACCACTCTTGGCCCGGGGAACGACCCGGACGACGGTCATGACGAGTAGCCCGTGTGCAGAACGGCCTATCCAGGTGTACCGCTGCGGACCTGGCCTTATTGAGATCAGGCGGCAGCCAACCCGTAGTCCGGATAATCGTCCGACATGGCGCGGAAGGAGACGTCCGGGCGCCGGAGCAGGCCAGTGGTCACTTCGGCGGCGACGTGATCGTCGCAGGTCAGTTCCTGCACCACCCGGACCTTGTCCTCGTCCGGAGTCCACCGGAACTTGCCCCCGGGCGGGGTCAGGATCGTGGTCCACCGTTCCTCGTCGTCGGTGATGCCCGCGAGGATGTTGTGGACGGTGAAGGACAGTCCCGACACCCGGCGGTCCTTGGGCCACTTCGCGGCGGTCCACCGGGCCCTGCTTCACCGCCGAGTACGACAGTCCGATGTCCTCGGACAGGCGGAACAGCGAGTCCTTGACCGTGAACAGCTCGTCGGCCGGCGAGACACCTCCGTGCTCGCGCATCGGCTCGACCTCGAGTGCGTAGTCGCCGATCGTGAACTGGGCGCGTCTGGCCGTCTCGACCAGTTTCCGCAGCTCAGCCACGATCTCCGCATATCGGTTTCTCGGTGACGCTGCCGCTCTTGCCGATCTGACTGGTCGCCTGGATCTTTTCGGGCATGGCATTCACCACCCACGGCGAGGCCGGGGCACGGCCCCGCGGCCGTGACAAAACCCGGCCCGCCTTCTGGGCTGAGAGTCAGACCGGGAATGCGATGATCATAACAAGCGACCATAAGTGACCAGTATCTGACGGAAATTGCGATTCGGATGCGTTCGCGATGCGGTCACAGTGACCGTTCGCCGAACGTTTCCGTTCGGGCCCTCCGGGCCCTCGTGACACACCGCCGCGAGCAGTAGACGGCGTACGAACGACGGTCCACCCCGGCTACCCAAGTGGCCCCGCGCTCGGGCACTCGGCCCGACCGGCCCCGCTTAACTCAGCAGCAACCCGCTTACGCAACCGGCGGGCCCGGCGCCACTGCCTGGAACGACAGGCCGCGGAGCAGTACATCGCATTCGGCCGTGCTTCCGGCCTCAGCCGTTCACCGCAGCCTTCGCACACCCGTTCCCGGGCCTGCCCGGCGTCCTCGGACACCACGCCAGCCTAGGGCCCCAAAGCTACTCAAGACCGGGGATCGAAGACAGGCGCTTAATGTGGGCGCATGGTGCATCTCAAGCAGCCTCAGTTGTCCGGGCTCGGGCGGAACCCGGATGCCCCAACGGGGGTCCTGGTGCGCCTGGCCGCGCACGATGCGGGCCGTCACGGGCTGTTGATGCGCGAGGGGCAGTTGCCGGGCGCGGTCGCCGAGGCCCTGCTGACCCACGGCGGCAGCGATTTAGCGGCGCAGTTGCACGGGCGCCGGGTCTCCCCGGCGATGCGCAGCCGGATCGCCGGACATCCCGACCCCGCGATCCGCAACGCGCGTGCTGACCTCGTTCGCACCATGGTGGAGTGTGGGTCGGGGCTGGGCATCGAGTCCATGGTCGAGGCATACGGCCGGCCGCTGGAGGAACTCGCAGCCAGCCCCGACTCCAGGATTCGCGCGGCGATCGCGCAGGGCTGGCACGATCGGCCCGCCGCCGTGCAGTCAGCGCTTCTCACCGATCCGGATCCCGGGGTGCGGGCCGCAGCAACGCGAGCCGAGCACCCGGGCGTCCCGCCGGAACTCCGGGATCGCTGCCTCGCCGATCCGGCCGTCCGCTCCAATCTCGCGCGACGTCTCCCACTCACGCCCGCGCAGTTCGAGCGGCTGCTGGCGGCCGGGGAAAGGTCGGTGCTGCGCTCTGTGGCCGGCAACCCGTGCCTGACTGCCGACATGGTGGCCCGTTTGCAGGACAGCGATGACCCATCCGTACGCGTCGCGGTGGCCTACAGCCGCCACGTCCGACCCGAGACCCGGGACCGCCTGCTCTCGCTGGTGAAGGCCGAGGAGGCGACCGGCAGCATCGACGCCAAGGTGGCCCTCCACTGGTCGTCCTACCGGCCCGCCTGGCTGCGGGAAGCGCCGCTCGCCGAGCGGCTGACCTACCTGGACTGCCCGCACGCGGTGTTCCGGCGAACCCTGGCAGAGAGCACGGACCTTCCCGGCGAGGCATGGCAGCGACTGGACAAAGACCCCGACGTATCCGTCCGCTACGTCGCCGCCCTCCGATCTGACGTTCCGCCTGAGACGCTGCTGCGACTGGTCCGGGCCCACGGTGATCCCTCCGCCTTCCGGCCCCGGCTGGTGGAGCACCCCAACTTCCCGCGCCGGGAACTGCGCGGCTTGGTGGACGAGCCGGACCCGAGGGTGCGCCTCCTCGCCCTTGAGGACCCCGAGCTGCCCGCCGCGGAGCTGCGCCGGTTGGGGCACGGCGAGGATTCGGTCCTGCGCGCGGGAGTGGCCAGGCATCCCAACGTCAGTGCGGACCTGCTCGAACGACTGCTGGCCGACCCGGAGCCCAAAGTCGCCGACCACGCTGCGGCCAACCCCGTGCTGCCACCTGCGTGGATGGACCGCATCATCGCCCAGGCCGACCTCTGAAGGCCGCACGTGCATGCTTCAGCGTGGCCCCGAAGCAAACGCCCAAGCGCGGTGTGGGGGATGTGTCCACGACGCCGTCGACACAGAGATCACGGTGACCGGCGGGCACCGGGCGCGCGGCGGCCGCGGCCGGGTGCACGGCGTGGACCGGTTGCCGAGGCCCGAACTGCTCCAGGTCGCCTTGGCCGAACTCCAGGCAGGGTCACGTGTTTGGAGGCTACGAGTAGCGGCGAAGAACACAAATTCGCGAACTCTCATAGCTCGTCGCGCACGGTGACCAAAGCATGATCGGCGCATGAGACATAAAGGCGTCGGATTGGCCAGTCGGCGGCGATCGCGATCGGCCCCTTGCTGTACTCGGCATCGTCCAGCTGCGTCTCAGACAGCCGCGAGCCGCTGCGCGCGTCCCGGCCTCCCAGAACGCGAGGAGCAGCCGCCTGCCGTCGCTGCTGAGCCCGCGGCCGGGGGCTGCGGCAACACCTGTGATGCCCGCCCACTCTCATCGTCGCGCCACACCCTCCGGGATGGTCTCGGACCGTACGCATGTGGGGCCGCTGACCTTCCCTCCGTCTCACGCGCATCCGGCCAACGCTCGCCCAAAGTACCCCTCGGCTTCGCCTCATCGGCGGTTCAGACGTTCACTGCAGGACCCGAGCCGTGCGAGCCGACGAAAGCCAGCTGGGGAACTCTTGCAGCAGCCGGTCGTAGAGGAGATCGTCACGTACGGTGCGCGGATCACGGCCGGCGTGGAAGAAGCCTGCGTTGTCGACGATGCGATGCCTGGGCACGGCCAAGTCGTCGAGGCGGCGGAGAAAGGCGAACTCGTTGTCGTCTGGGTCGCCGAAGCCGACGAACTGCCAGAACAGCGGCAAGCGGGCAGCTTTGCACAGGTATCGTTCGGCGGCGAACTTGCTGGTGGGCCCGCCATCGGTCTGGAAGATCACCAGGGCTGGGTCGTCGCTGTTGGAAGCCAGGTAGTGGTCGATGACACCGTCCATGGCCCAGTGGTAGTTCGTCCGCCCCATGTGACCGAGGTTCTCGTGCAGTTTGTCGATGCGGCCACGATGGCCTCCGAGCCTGAGGTCAGTGGATCCGTCGACGTCGGTGGAGAAGAACACCACCGGCACCGTGCCGTCGTCATCGAGGTGGGCGGACAAGGAGAGGACCTGCTCACCAAGATGTTGCATGGTGCCGTCCTTGTAGTAAGGCCGCATCGACCCAGAGCGGTCCAGCACGAGATACACAGCAGCGCGCACTCCCTCAAGACCATGCGCGCGCACGCTGGAGCCAGCGGACTTGTAGAGGCTGACCAAGTCCGGTGCTTGCGCCTGCATCTTGGACAGACTGATTGCCGGCGCCTCGTTCTGAGCCCTGCCCATGGTCACCACTCCTGTGTCGCGTACCACACTCATTCTCGCGGTCGAGGCGGCGCTACAAGGCAGAGTTCTCCAACGAGGTCCAGCGAGGTCCAACGAGATCCAACGCTTGTCCGATCCAGTCTCAAGCGCCACCTCAGGGGCTTGCCCAGGCCAGTGTCCTGCGCCAGTAGTTGCTCGCTGTAGTGGCGTGTGAATTGTGCTGCTGGTGTGTGCGGGGCCGGAGGCGCAATCGATGGTCTCTGTCGCGCGGGATCTGCGGGTGACCGCAGCCACCGTCCGCAACCCCGATACCGCGGCCCAGCTGCAGGCGATTCCCGCCGGGCATCCGCCCCTGATCCCGGATGCGCCACACTGCGGAGTGCCATGGGCGCTCGCCGAAGCAGCCGTCGTCGTCTAAGCCGCGGATTCGCGATGAGCGATCGCTGCCACGGATCGGCTGACTCCCGAAGGAATGGCGGCGATGGCCGAGGTTCGGGACGGGCCGTGGTCGACCCCGAGGTCCGCGAGAGTCCTTCTGCGGCTGACTGCAATGTGGACCCTAGCGAGCAGGGCTGACAGACACGCAGCCCCATCGGCGACGACACGCTCCTCAGCGGTCGGCGGGAGCGTACCGGCTCCAGGTTCCGTCGGTCGCCGTGACCTGGAGGGTGGTGTTCTTGGCGCGGTAGCCGAGTGCCTGCGCGATTCGGTGTCCCCTCCGGCCGGCAACCGGTCGGTGTGGGAACAGGGGCAGCGGCCGTGGACCCGTGTCGCGTGTTCGTGGCGGGTCCAGCAGTCCGTCAACCTCGACGCTGAAGCCCAGGCCAGGCTCGCCCGGGAGACTGCCGGACAGTCGGTGCCGCCGTGCGGGCGTGGCCTGCTTGACCAGCCGGGCCGTCGCTTGCAGAGTCGGGATGCGGCACCGCAGCAACGCCGCCTCACTCTGCCGATCGGTCCACCCGTCCACAAGGCGGCCCGACGGTCCTGACACCCAGGAGCGGCTGATCCGATGGTCCTCGACCTGGTTGTGATCGGTACGGCCATCAGTCTGGGGCCCTTGCACAACAGCGCCTTCATCCTGCTGCTCTCGTCGCGGCGCGGCGTTCGCCAGGGTATGGCGTTCCTGCTGTCGTGGCTGGCCAACCTGCTTGTCGTGATCGCCTGTGTGGTGCTGCTGACCGGCGGACAGCCCCCGGCTCGTCACAGCGTGCCTTCGACCGCCGTGATCGATGCGAAACTCGCCATCGGCCTGGCACTGGTGCTGTACAGCGCACACCGGTACCGCCGGCCGCCCCGTCCGCACGGCCCGCCACGCTGGGCCGCCCGGATCGACAACGCTTCTCCGGCCGCGGCAGCCGGTCTGGCATGGCTGTTGCAGCCCTGGGCTCTGGTCGGCGCCGGTGCCGCGACCGCTGTCGAGGCGAGCCTCTCCACCCTTGCCGGCTGGCTCGCGCTGACCGGCTACTGTCTGCTGGCCACGCTCAGCCTTATCGTCATGGAGATGTACATGGTGCGGGCGCCCGCGGTCGCGAACGCCCGGCTGAACGCCCTGCGGAGCTGGCTGGAGCAGCATCAGGAGCAGCTGATCGTCACGCTCTCCCTGCTGCTCGGCCTGTGGCTGGCGGCCCGGAGCATCGCCGAGCTGGTCGGCTGACCGTTTTGACCGTGCGGGGGACGGTAGCGGCGGCGCGCCACTCCGCAGGTTGGTCTTGTGCATGAGCAGGCACGGGCTCCCGGTGTGCATCACGTTCGACCACCGGGGACCCTGCCCGAGCGCTCTGCGTCGAGGCCGGAGTCATGAGGACGGCGGTGCGGGCGGCGCCGATCCACAGGTGCGCCGCGAGGCGCTGTGGCCTGCTGGGGGTGCCGGTGCCCGGTTCGGCCGAAACTGCTGCTGTGTCAGAGTGTGTCAGTAGCCGGTGCCGCGCTTGACCTGGGTCCGCTCGGTCCCGTGGGTGGCGCCCTTGTCGTCCAAGGTGCGACATGCGTCGGAGATGTCTCGGCTCAGGCGATCGATCTGTTCGCGGCTCAGGGTCTCCTTGACCAGGGCGCGCAGGATCTTCACCCGCTCCGCGTTGGGCGGGAGCGTGTAGGCCGGCACCATCCAGCCCCGCTCGGCCGAGAGCTGCCAGGCGATGTCGGACTCGTCGTAGGCGTGCTCGCCCGCAAGACGGAAGGCGACCAGCGGCAGCTGTTCGAGGTCGCTCCCGATCACTTCGAAGCGGCCGCTGCTGCGCAGGTTGTCGGCCAATGTGCGGGCGTTTTCCTGCATCATTTTCATGACGTAGGTGTAGCCCTGGCGGCCGAGCCTGACGAAGTTGTAGTACTGCGCGAGCACCATTGACGCACCGGTGGAGAAGTTCAGCGTGAACGTCGCATCGGTCTTGCCCAGGTAGTTCTCGTAGAACACGAGGTCCTTGGCCAGGTCGGACTCCTCGCGGAAGACCAGCCATCCGATGCCGGGGTAGACCAGGCCGTACTTGTGTCCCGAGACGTTGATCGAACGGACCTGCTCGAGCCGGAAGTCCCATTTCGAGTCCGGGTACAGAAAGGGCCACACGAATGCGCCGCTGGCGCCGTCGACGTGGATCGGGATGTCGAGGTCCCGCTCTTTGCGGACGTCCCGCAGGAGCTTGTCGATCCCGCCGACATCGTCCTTGTGGCCGGTGAACGTGGTGCCGAGGACGGCGACGACGCCGATCGTGTTCTCGTCGAGGCGGTTCTCCACGTCCTCCGGGCCGATCGTGTACTTGCCTTCGGCAAGCGGCACGATCCGCGGCTCGACGTCGAAGTAGCGGCAGAACTTCTCCCACACGACGTGGACGTCTCCGCCGAAAATCAAGTTGGGCCGGTCGATCGACAGGCCGGCTGCCTGGCGGCGCTCGCGCCATTTCCACTTCAGCGACAGCCCGCCGAGCATGATCGCCTCGGACGAGCCCTGGGTCCGGCATCCCGTCGTCCTGCCCGGGGCGTGGAAGAGGTCTGCGAGCATGCGCACGCAACGCTGCTCGATCTCGGCGGAAATGGGGTACTCCGCATGGTCGATGAAATTGCGGTGGAGATTCTCGGCGATCAGCCGTTGCGCCTCCGGCTCCATCCAAGTCGTGACAAACGTCGCGAGATTGCGCTGCGGGTCGCCCTCCATGGCGAGATCCACGTCCACGAGCCTCATTGCGTCCGTCGCGGCCATTCCTTCCTCGGGAAAGGCCTCCGAAGGAGCGGGCACAGTCAGGAAACGGTTACCGAAAAGAGCCGCATCATCATGCTTGGTCATACGGCGATTCAAACAGCACCAGAGCCTGCCGCGGGCGAGGGACACACCACGATGAAACTGCGCGCCGGTCAAGAACAGACCCGCCGCACGCCGTCATGTCTGGCGCTCAATGGCGTTCTCGGTCTCTCCCGCCGTGGCACGTTGCTCGGCACGCTCACCGTGTCACCGACGGCCCTGTCGACCGTGCCGTCCTCGTGCAGCCACACCTTCCGTTGAGCGTCTGCCGGAGGCTGACCACCTGCATGCCCCCGCTGGTGCTCGTCAGCTTCGGATCGGACTCGAACTCGACGGGCTCTCCGGCGGCGAAGCCGATCGCCCCCGAGACCGACGAGGGGTATTCCTCGGCGCGGGCGATGTGGTCGCCGTCGGCGAGGCCGACCGGTGCGTCGTCCACCCGCAGCTCGGTCTCCGCCACGCTATCGGTCTCGGCGAGGAACGCCCCGGCGTCCGTCCTGGACCGCCCGGCTTCGGCTGGCTTGTCGGTTACACGCCCGCGAGGGTGAATGCGGCCGCCGTGACCGAGCGGGCGATCGTGGCCGCGAACTCGGGACTGTGATCCTGGTCGGTGAGGGTGTCGCCAGGGGTGTGGTACTGCCTGGTGCCCGTGCCGGGCCCGCCGTCCGGAGCGAAAAGGTCCTCGGAGACGGCGATGGCCGCCCACCCCCGCTCGTGGAAGCTGGCGTGGTCGCTCCGGCCGATCGCCGGATCGGAAGGGCCCGTGAGCTGTTGGACCATCACCGCGGGGTCGAGAGCGGGGACGGTGTCCGCGACGAGAGCGCCCAGCGTGTCGGATGCGTCGACGACCGGACCCGGCACCGCGGAGCCGGCGTGGATCTCGACGGTGGGTGGGCTGCCCTGTTGGCGACCCGCAATCATGTCCATCTGGAAGACGGCGGCGATGCGGTCTTCCGCCGCCGCGGCTGCCCGCGCATAGAACTTGCTGCCGACCAGGCCCTGTTCCTCGGCGTTGAAGAGCACGAAGCGCACGTTCCGGGTCGGTGTCCTGCCCTCGTCGAGCAAGTCGTGCAGGCACTCCGCTGCGGCCATGACGGCGGCGGTCCCGCTGCCGTCGTCGTCGGCGCCCGGTGCGGGGTCGACGGCAGGATCGTAGAAACGGGGGTCACCGTTCTCGTCGACGAATTCACCGTTGGAGGCAGTGGAGTCCAGATGCGCGGTGATGAGGACCGTGGAGTCCGCCCCGGCCACCCGGTGTTCGGCCTCGACGTTGAACAACCGGCGTCCGTGCCACCGGAATCGGTGCAGTCGCACCGTCAGGCCGAGGTTCTGGAAGCGGTCCGCGAGCGCTTCGACGACTCGGGGGTTGTCCGCGGCGGCCGCGTCACGGCTGCTCACCAGCAGCGCCTCGCCGTCTCTGAGCGGTGCGACGCCGGAGATGCGCGCGACATGGCGGCGGAGTACCTCGGGGGTCACGGCCGCGCGTACCGCGGCGATCGTCTCCGCGGAGGGACGGCCATTGCCGGCTGCCGACGCGGGCCTGCCCGGCTCCGCCGGGCCTCCCGCAAGGCCTGCGGCGAGTCCTTGTGCCCCTGCCTCGCCGGGGCGGGAGAGGAGTGCCGGGTCCGGAAGCAGTCGCTCGGTGTGGCCGGGCTTCGCGCCGGGCAGGTGGACGTCCTCGATCGGAGCGCCGGCCGGTGCGGCGACGTAGACACCGCCTGGTGCGGGACCCAGCGGGAGGAGACGTGAGGCGGTGAGGCCGGCGAGTCCGTCTGCGACGACGCCGAACGCGGACCTGGCGTGGGCGATCGCCCTGTCCGGGCCGACCGCGACGCCGTCGGCAGGGGTGTGGTTGCGGTCGTCGCGGATCAGGAAGGCCGCCGTGTCCTCCACCGGTCCCCGCAGGTCGACCGTGAAACCGGCCTGTTCGAGTGCCGCGGCGCCGCGCATGCTGGCCATGGCGAGCACGAGCCGCGTGGAGGCGATGTGCACGGGAACGACCTCGGTCTGGTTCAGGACCGCTTCCAGTGCAGGCAGCCCTTGGTCCTCGGGCAGCTCGATCCGCGCCCAGTGGACGGGACGGTTCTCCAGGGCGGCACCGGTGAACACGGGGTGGGCCGCCGTACGCAGCCCGGCTTGTCCGGCGAATCCGCGCTCGTCGTGGTCCTCGCCCACGAAGACGCACTCGTCGGCCTCGGCGGTCGGGGTCCCCTCTCCCCCCGTGCCGGCGACCGCCTCATCGAAGATCTCCCGGCTGGTCTTGGGGCCCCAATGGATGAGCGCATCGTCCGTGAACCGGTCGGGGAACGCCGCCCGCAGAGCCGCTGCGGCCCGCTGCGCGGCGCCTTCACCCGGGCCCGGGTTGGAGATGACGCCCATGCGCACGTCGAGGAAGGCGTCAAGCACTTCAAGGACGCGCGGTCGGGGCAGCAGCGTCAGCGAGCCGTCCGCCTCCTCCCTGGCATCCGCCAGGGTCGCTCCTATGTCGAAGAAAAGCACAGGCATGTCAGTGCCTCCACGCAGCGAACCGGTCCGGAATCGGCACGTAACCGGTTGAACTTCCCGGGCGGCAATAGCCGTTCGGCAGGGGGAGGAACCGGTAGAGCTGGTAGAGCGGTGGGCACGGCGCAAGAGGAATATCCGTGGTGTCCGTCGTATCCGTGGTATCCCGTATCCGTGGTATCCGCGAGACGGCCCCGCGTCGGCCGACCGCTCCACACACTCCACTCCGGGAATGGGTTCCCCACCCATCCCATCGTCCGCCTTCGGTTGCGTGCTCGCATCCCGAGATGTACGCAAATGCCGTTCAACTTCAGGCCTGGGCCTGGGCCTGGCCCCGGATCGTCGTCAGCCGTGGACCGACCCGGGGGCACGACGGCTACCAGGTGGGCGGTACGTCGGATCCGAAGGCGCCACCGGCCGGGCGCTTCTCGAAGTGAAGGTGAGGGCCAGTGGACTTCCCGGTCGAGCCGACTTCTCCGATCTTCTGGCCGGCCTTGACCGGACCGCCTTTGACGGTCTGTTCGGAGAGATGGCAGTACCAGTAGTCGAATCGGTCGGCGCGCAGCACGAGGAAGTTGCCGTAACTGCTGTCAAACCCTTTGCGGACGATGGAACCCTTGAGCACCGCGACACAGAGTGTGCCTTTCGGAGCCGCGTAGTCCGCGCCGGTGTGATAACCCAGGCTCCACTGCGGCCCCTTCACTCGGTGGGCGGTCGTGACGGGGCGTCCTGGTACAGGAGAGGCGACGCGGCCACCGGGAGCAGGTGACATCGTCGGGACCTGGAGCCGGTCCCAGGAACTCTTTCCCGGCATGCCGTCGGCTTCGGCCCCCTTGAATCCGATCTTGCGTTGCCAGGCGGCGTACGACTGTTGGTCCACGTCCGTCCATTCGGGTCCCGGACCTGTCCGGTATTTGCCGCATCCTTCCTTCACCAGGCGTTTGCCCATCGCGGCGATCAGCGGACTGCGTTGTCCCTTGTGGAAGAAGGTCGATCCTGGGAAGGGCGCCAAAGCAGGCATTTCCTTTTCCCTTCAGTAAGGAGCCGGATCACGATGCGGATTGGCCTGTTGAACGCGCGAGATGTCGCCGTACCGCCGCCAGATGTAGTTGATCGCTGCCGCGATGTTCGCCACCGGGTCGTAGATCCGGTCGGACGTAGCCGCCTGGTGGTTCTCCGCAAACGTCCCGGGAATCACCTGCGCGTAGCCGCGCGAGCAGTTGAGCTTTGCGCCGTCCGACTGGACTGGGCCTGTTGCGTTCACATCAGCCAGGTTCACCGCGTTCGGTATGAAGGACGACTCGCGGCGGATGAGGGTCAGCAGGTTCGCTCCGTTGCCGACCCCCGTGGCCCAACTCCTCGGTGCGCCGGTCAGGTCGCATGCCTGCTCGGCGAACGCGCGGGCCGTGGGCTCGTCGACGGCCAGACCAGAGTTCTTCGAGAAACGTACGGAACTCTTGGTGATGGCACCGGGATGACGGCAGTCGACAACGAATCCGGCTCTGGCTCCGAGTTTGTCCAGTGAGTCGCATCCGGGGAATCCATCGGCAGCCGAGCCGGTAAATCCCAGCATGCGCTGCCATTCCGCGTAGGCCGTTCTCGTCTGCTCACCGAAGAACCCGGTGGCGCCGGCGGGGATGCTCATTCCCACTGCGATGAGCGCCGTCTGAGTGGCCTTGACCTCATCGTTGCGCTTGCCGAAGCGCACGTTGGAGATAGCAACCATCGCGCCTCCTCGGACGAGGATGGAGGCCGCCGGTCGAGGAGTGCACCTGCCGGTCGGTCACGGTTGCCTTGTTTCCACCATGCGACCGATGTGAGTCGCGCGCAAACCAGGACCGAGGCAGGTGTGCAAACCCGTGCAGCGGATCACGGCTCGCCCCGACGAACTGGGCACGCTGACTGATGAGTTGGCTGCGCAGCAGCCCGGAAACCCGTCGCCGATCAGGCGACGGGTCCGGGCGCGCGCCCACGACAGGTGGGCCGATGTCATCTCAACTCTTCGCTGCGCGTGGCTCCATGACCACCTCTGGCATCCCATGCCCCCCGACGACATTCGGCCCCCCGACGACATTCGCCGCACTCGCGGCCCGGGGCTCCATCGCACCTTGCGGCATGCCGTCCTGCTGCACAGTCGCCGCACTCGCGGCGCGAGGCTCCATTCCGCCCTGTGGCATCCCATGCGCCCCGACGACACTCGCCGCGCCTGCGGCCCGAGGCTCCATCGCACCCTGCGGCATGCCGTGCTGCTGCGCAGCCGCCGCACCGTTGGTCGTGGAATAGCTTCCGTTCGCTTTTGTCATATCAGACACCCGTTCTCGCCGTGTGGTCTGTCCTGGCTGCCGGTCAACTACGCCTGGGTCCGCCACTGGTGCCAGACCGCGTTGTCGGTGCCGCGGGCGAAGAACTCCATCCGCCCGTCCGAGTTCAGGTTCACCGCGATGTTGCTGGTGATGACACCGCCGAGGGACTCCCAGCCCGACCACCCATTGCTGGGAGCCGTCTGCCACTGGTGCCAGACCGCGCCATCCGTCCCGCGAGCGAAGAACTCCATCCGCCCGTCCCGGTTCCGGCTCACAGCGATGTCGCTGGTGATCACGCCGCCGAGAGACTCCCACCCCGACCACCCATTACTCGGAGCCGTCTGCCACTGATGCCACACCGCACCATCCGTCCCGCGAGCGAAGAACTCCATCCGCCCATCGGCATTCACACAGGTCGCGATGTTGCTGGTGATCACGCCGCCGAGAGACTCCCACCCCGACCAGCCATTGCTCGGAGCCGTCTGCCACTGGTGCCACACCGCGTTGTCGGTACCGCGGGCGAAGAACTCCATCCGCCCATCCGAGTTGACACACGTCGCGATGTCACTGGTGATCACACCACCCAGGGACTCCCAGCCCGACCACCCATTACTCGGAGCCGTCTGCCACTGATGCCACACCGCACCATCCGTCCCCCGAGCGAAGAACTCCATCCGCCCATCGGCATTCACACAGGTCGCGATGTTACTGGTGATCACACCACCGAGAGACTCCCACCCCGACCACCCATTGCTCGGAGCCGTCTGCCACTGGTGCCACACCGCGTTGTCGGTACCGCGGGCGAAGAACTCCATCCGCCCATCCGAATTGACACACGTCGCGATGTCACTGGTGATCACACCACCCAGGGACTCCCACCCCGACCACCCATTACTCGGAGCCGTCTGCCACTGATGCCACACCGCACCATCCGTCCCCCGAGCGAAGAACTCCATCCGCCCATCGGCATTCACAGACGTCGCGATGTTACTGGTGATCACACCACCGAGAGACTCCCACCCCGACCAAGCGCTCGGGGCATACAGGTTGCGGACACCGTCGATGTCGTCCTGAGTCAGGGTTGTCTTCGTCGAGTTCGGCCCGACCGACGGCGCCATGACCGCACCGGCCACACTCGAGTGACCCAGGCCCAGGATGTGGCCGAGTTCGTGCAGAGCGACCGTCTCCACATCGAAGGCTCCGACTGCGGCCCCAATACTCCACATGTGCTCGGTGTCGTCGAAGTGAACGGGCTTCGGCAGGCTGCCATTGGTGACGACTCCGCAGCCGGGCGGGAAGTCGGCGTGCGCGAGGATACCGCCGACCATGCTGTGATCGGGGTCGCTCGCCGGCCGCCATCCGACCAGGATGTCAGGGTTCTGATTCGGCGCGACCTCGTTGAAAGTGAACCCGGCAGGGCCCGCCCACGATCTGAAGGCGCCGCGGACAGCGTCGAACTCCTGGTTTCCTGCGACGTCGCCCGTACCGGTGTCGAAGGCGAAGGTGAGGATGCGGCGCGTCCAACCGCAGGTGGTCGCGAACTCCACGCCGTCGCGCAGGTCCGCCATGCCGCACCTGGACTGCGTCATCAACGTACGCGTGCGTTCGTCGAACGCTCCTGTGGCGGGGATCCCGTTGAATTCCTGATACTTCTTCAGTGCGCTGGACGTGGCCATGTCGACCATGCTTGTCGTGCGACTGTCGGGCAGATAGCCGAATCGGGAAAGGTATCCCTGGACTGCCTCCAACCCGTCCGCCTTTTCGCCGACGTCGACGGTGGGCAGTTTCGCAACCTCGGGAAAGGCGATGAAGGCTGCCTGTGCCATGTCATTCTCCCTTTTTTCTGATCGAGGTCGGGAATCGGATGCTCCCGATGATTTTCAAAGCCACGTCTTCCGGAGTTCCGGGGTCCAATCTGACGATCACTGTCATCGCAGCGGAGATGCCATCCGCACCGGTTTCATCAGGTCGACGCGGGAAGTGTGCACCCACGACCTTGGTACCGTCAGCGTCTGTAAATTCCACGACTCGGACATTCCCGCCGTTCACCGATTCATCGGCAGCAGCGTGCCCGGGCCGGGAGCGGTACTGGGTGAGCGGATCGGCGAACGGACCCCTGTCGATCGTTATTTGGTATCCGTTCGCAGTCCAAACCGTGACTGCAGAATCAAACCCTGCGCTCTCGGCTTCCGTATGAACAGGTGAAGGCACCTCGAACGAGATACCACTGGAGTCATGAATAGTCGCCATGATGCCTGGACCCCCTGATGATGCAACATGAGCGGGCAAGCGGCGAAGTGATCGAGCCGGAAAGCGGGCAGTCCATTCCCGCACGGAGGTTACGGTCTCCACGTGCATATGGGTAGCCTTCGGAAATTCCCACTCCTCAGTCTGCTACCAAGCGATCTGGGCTGCAACCAGAGTTCCGCGCCGAGTCCTGCGGGAAAAGAAGTTGAATTGCACACCCCGTGGAAGGCCACCCGGCCCCTCGACCTCGGCTGCCAGCAGTCCTCCCGCAACGGCGGGGGCACGCTGACGCGGCGATCAGCGACATCCGCGTCCATCCCACCGCCCCGCCGCCCCGCCGCTCCACCGCCCCGCCGCTCCACGGCCGTGCCGCTCCATCACCGTGCCGCCCTGCCACCCCACCGCCCGCTGACCCCGTGGCTAACGGCGACGCCCCGGATTTCCCTGGGCGGGGTGTCCGAAGTCTCGGGTGTCCCGGGCCTTCACTGTTACGATTCAGTGATGCTTGCCGTCCGGTCGGGCGTGCCGTATCGGCTTGTCCCACTTGTTCTCCAGGAGGCTCCCGTGGCGCGCAGGACCGGCCGTGTGACGGCGACCGACGTGGCCAAAGAGGCAGGGGTCTCGCAGACCACCGTCAGCTATGTGCTGAACGACGTGCCCAACCAGAAGATCTCCGAGCAGACCCGGCGCAGGGTCCTCGACGCGGTGGCGAAGCTGGGCTACAAGCCGTCGGCCGCCGCCCGCGCGCTGCGCCTGGGTCGCAGCGATCTGGTGCTGATGTTCCTTCCGGACGTTCCGGTCGGCGGCACCCTGACGGCCCTGGTCGAGCTCCTCGGCGACGAGCTGGAGCGGCACGGCCTGAACCTCGTCACCCGGCGCGAGCGGCACTCTCCGCTGGAGTCGCTGTGGCGGGAACTCATGCCGGCGGCCGTGATGACGGTCTTCGACGTCTCCGCCGAGGACGCGGCCAGCATGCGCGCGGCCGGCATCCATGTGGTCGGCGCGGGAATGATGCCGACGAACGACCCCGGCGTCCTGACCATCCCTCAGCATCTCATCGGCGCCATGCAGGTCGAGCGACTGGCGGCGACGAGGCACTCGCGCATCGGCTACGCCGCTCCCGGGGACACCCGGCTCCGGGAATTCCTGGCGCTGCGGCTCGACGGCGCTCGTGCCGCGTGCACAAAACTCGGCCTGGAACCTCCCGTCGTACTGGAGGTGCCCCTCGACATCTCGGCTGCCGCCGCGGCCGCCGAGCAGTGGCACGCGGCCGTCCCCGCCGTCACGGGGATCTGCGCTTACAACGACGAGACGGCTTTCGCCCTCCTCGCAGGCATGCGCAGGGTGGGTCTCGCCGCGCCCGGCGACCTGGCCGTCATCGGCGTCGACAACGACAAGTTGGCGCCGTTCGCGATGCCGCCGCTGACGACCATCGACAACAACCTCGACGTGCTCGTGGGCCGCGCGGCCCGGATGATCGTCAACGGCGTGACCGGCCGATCGCTGCCGACGCCGCCCCTGGTGACTCCGCTGAGCCTGGTCGTACGCGAGTCGGCCTGACGCCGACCGGTCCGCCAACCGGACGGGCTCCCCACCGCGCCACCACCCGCACCACCCCCACCACCCATCCGGCT
>NZ_JBSFEV010000034.1:0-65805 GCF_053594615.1 Streptomyces sp. NPDC001858 | reverse complement strand
TTCCCGGCTTCCCGGCTTCCCGGCTTCCCGGCTTCCCGGCTTCCCGGCTTCCCGGCTTCCCGGCTTCCCGGCTTCCCGGCTTCCCGGCTTCCCGGCTTCCCGGAAAAAGCTGACGCATGAGTCTTGTGTCCGCCAAAGGGCGGGGCTACGTTACGCATACGTTTCACTTGTACGTATCAGTAAAACCATCAGCAGGCCCGCTCACCCCGCCCAAAACGGTGGGAAGCGAACACCCCTTCCACCAGGGACGGCTGACCGCCATGAACGGTCAAGGCCGCTTCAGGACCTGGTTTTCCCTACTCCGAGGCACTTGAGGGCGGCTCGCTGCCCGACGCCGCCCGGTCATCCACTCACCAGCGGAGCACCCATGCGAAGAATCGCGCTGACGGCCGTATCGGCTGCCCTGATCTTGTCCTCGGCCGCGTGCGGCTCGGGCTCGGGCTCCGGTTCGGGCAAGGCGGCCACCGGCGGCACTCTCACCCTTGCCCCCGTGGTCGCGGCGCAGCCGTGGGACCTGGCCGACGCCGGACTCGGCAACAACACGCAGTACTACCAGCCGGTGTACGACTCGCTGCTCCGGCTGTCGCCGACGGCCGAGGTGAAGCCCAACCTGGCGACCAAGTGGTCGTACGACGCGGCCCGCACGGTGCTCACGCTGACCCTGCGCACGGGCGTCAAGTTCACCGACGGCGCCGTCTTCGACGCGGCGGCGGTCAAGGCGAATCTGCTGCACACCAAGGAGGGCAGCAACGAGGCGGCGGGCCAGCTCAAGGGCATCAGCGGTGTCGACGTGGTCGACGCCACCACCGTCGCCATCAAACTCTCGGCCCCCGACCCCTCGTTGGTGCCGAACCTCGGCAATGTGGCCGGCATGATGGCGAGCCCGCAGGCCATCACCGCGGGGGCGCTCAAGTCGGGCCCGGTGGGCTCCGGCCCCTACACCTTGGACAAGTCCGCGACGACGGCGGGCAGTACGTACACCTTCGTACGCAATCCGGGCTACTGGAACAAGGCCGCCTTCCCCTTCGACAAGATCGTCCTCAAGCCGCTGACCGACCCGACCGCCGTCCTCAACGCGCTGCGCTCGGGACAGGTCAACGGCGCCCTGCTGGCCAGTGCCAAGAACGTCGCGCCGGCCAAGAGCAGCGGGCTGAACGTCACCGAGTACACCTCCGGCGACATCGAGGGCGTGTACATCTGGGACCGCGAAGGGAAGATCGTCAAGGCGCTCGGCGACGTCCGGGTCCGTCAGGCCCTCAACTACGCCTTCGACCGGTCCACGATCGTCAAGACGGCGAAGCAGGGGCTGGGCAAGGCCACGACGCAGATCTTCAACCCGGCGAGCTCGGCGTTCGACAGCTCGCTGGACTCCACGTACTCCTACGACCCGGCGAAGGCCAAGCAGTTGCTGGCCGAGGCGGGGTACCCGAACGGCTTCTCGGTCACCGTGCCGGACGTCTCGGCGGTCTTCCCGGACCAGCAGGCGGCCATGGTCCAGCAGCTCGAGGACATCGGGATCAAGGTCAAGGTCGACAAGATCCCGGTCACCGAGTTCGTCAACGCGCTCATCGCGGGCAAGTACGCCCTGTCCTACATGACGCTGGCCTCCTTCAACCCCTGGGACACCATCCAGATCGAGGTCGCCAAGGCCGCGCTGTGGAATCCGCTGCACACCGAGGACGCCAAGGTCACCGACCTCATCGACAAGGCCCGTTCGGCGACCGGACCGGCGCAGGACGCCCTGTTCAAGGAGCTCAACACCTACCTCGTCGACCAGGCGTGGAACGCGCCCTGGGACTCCGTGGAGAACACCTACGCGACGACCAAGAACGTCACCTTCACCCCGCAGGCGTTCGCCGCCGTTCCTCCGATCTACAACTTCAAGCCCACTGGCTGACTCGGGCGGCGGGCCGGGCGGGAACGGTTCTCCCGCTCCCGTCCGGCCGCCGACGAACACCGGTCAGGGAGAGGCAAGGTGGAGAGACTGATGATCGTTTTCTTGATCCGGCGCATCGCCGCCGGGCTGGTCCTGGTCCTGGTGATCGCCACCACGACCTTCGCGCTGATGGGCCTCACCGGCTCCGATCCGGCGCGGCAGATCGTGGGGCAGACCGCCACCCAGGATCAGGTGGCCGCCAAGTCCGCCGAACTCGGGCTCGACGATCCCTTCGTGGTCCGCTACGGGCACTGGCTCGCGGACACCGTGCACGGCGACCTGGGCAGCTCGTGGTTCAGCAGTGAGCCCGTGACGGACTCGCTCGCCAACAAGCTGCCGGTCACCCTGTCGATCGTGCTGGCGGCGCTGCTGCTGTCGGCGCTGCTGAGCACGGTGCTGGGGGTGGCCGCCGCGGTCCGCCGCGGTGTGCTGGACCAGGTCGTGCAGTTGCTCGCGGTCCTCGGCTTCGCCGTGCCCAGCTTCCTGGTGGCCCTGGTGTTCGCCGTGGTGATCGGCGTCGACCTGGGCTGGCTGCCCGCGACCGGTTATGTTCCGCTGGCGGACTCGGCGAGCGGCTGGCTGAAGTCGATCACCCTCCCGGCGCTGTCGCTGGCCGTCGGGGCGATCGCCGCCACCGCGCAGCAGGTGCGCGGCGCCATGGTCGACGTCCTGCGCGCGGACTACGTGCGCACGCTCCGCAGCCGTGGCATCAGCGAGCGGAGCCTGCTGTTCCGGCATGCGCTGCGCAACGCGGCCCCGGCCGCGCTGACCGTGCTGGCCCTGCAGTTCATCGGTCTGGTCGGCGGCGCGGTGGTCGTCGAGAAGGTGTTCGGCCTCAACGGGATCGGCAGCCAGGCGACGACCGCCGGATCCCAGGGCGACACCCCGGTGGTGATGGGCGTCGTCGTGGTCATGGTCGCCCTCGTCGTGGTGGTCAACATGCTGATGGACGTCGCTTACGGATGGCTCAACCCGAAGGTGCGTGTCGGATGACGCTCCCCCAGTCCCCGGCGACGCCGGACACGATCTCCCCGGCCGTCGCCGCACCCGGGCGGGCGGGCCTGCTGCGCCGGCTCCTGCGCAGCCCGGTGGCCGTGACCTGTCTGGTCCTGCTCGCGCTCATCTCGCTGGCCAGTCTGTTCGCACCGCTGCTGACCGGTCAGGACCCGGCCCGCACCTCGCTGACCGACAGCCTCGCCCCGATCAGCGGACAGCATCCGCTGGGCGGTGACGGCGTCGGCCGCGACGTCCTGTCCCGACTGCTCTACGGCGGGCGCACCAGCCTGCTGGGAGCCCTGATCGCGGTCGCCGTCGCCCTGTTGCTCGGCGTGCCCGCCGGTCTGCTGGCCGGGTACTACCGCAAGTGGTTCGACGCCGTCAGCAGCTGGCTGGCCAATCTGCTGATGGCCGTACCGGCGATCATCGTGCTGCTGGTCGTGATGTCGGCGATCGGGCAGAACACCTACGTCGCCA
The DNA here is from genome assembly GCF_053594615.1 of Streptomyces sp. NPDC001858. NCBI lineage: Bacteria > Bacillati > Actinomycetota > Actinomycetes > Kitasatosporales > Streptomycetaceae > Streptomyces > Streptomyces sp. NPDC001858. Next base: position 62,396 of record NZ_JBSFEV010000034.1, on the reverse strand, counting down.
TGGCGGTCTTCGGCGTGCTGATGTCGCCGGGCGTCTTCCGGCTGATCCGCGCCTCGGTGATCTCCGTGCGCGAAGAGCTGTACGTGGACGCGGCGCGGGTGTCCGGTCTGGCCGACCCCCGGATCATCCGCCGGCACATCCTGCCCGTCGTGCAGGCGCCGACCATCATCCAGGCCGCCCAGATGCTCGGTCTCGGCATCGTCATCCAGTCCGGCCTGGAGTTCCTCGGTCTGGGCTCGACGAGCCAGGCGAGCTGGGGCTCGATGCTGAACGACGCCTTCGCGAACATCTACACCAAGCCGGTGCTGATGGTCTGGCCCGGAGTGGCGCTCGCGGTGACCGTCGCCTCGTTCGGCCTGCTGGGCAACGCCCTGCGGGACGCGCTGGACGGAAGCGCGCCGAGCGGTCGCAGGCCACGCGGCGACGCGGCCCGCAAGCAGGCCGCGGCGAAGCGGACGACGCCCGTCGCCTCCGCCATCAGCACGTCCGAGGCGGACGACGCGCTGCTCGTCCTCGACGGTCTGGAGGTCTCCTATCCGACGGCCGAGGGGGAGAAGACCGTCGTCGACGGAGTCTCTCTGACGGTGCGCCGGGGCGAAGTCCTCGGACTCGTGGGGGAATCGGGCTCGGGCAAGAGCCAGACCGCGTTCGCCGTCCTCGGTCTGCTGCCTCCGGAGGCCCTGGTCTCCAGCAGCCGGCTGGTGTTCGACGGCACGGAGCTGGGCGGGCTCGGCCGCTCGGAGATGAACAGGTTCCGCGGGCGTCGGATCGCCTATGTGCCGCAGGAGCCGATGTCGAACCTCGACCCCTCCTTCCGTATCGGCGCCCAGCTGGTCGAGCCGGTGCGCCGGCACCTCGGGCTGTCGGCGGCCGAGGCCAGGACGAAGATGCTCGGCCTGCTGGAGCGGGTGGGCATCGCGGACCCGGAGCGGGTCTTCCGCTCCTATCCGCACCAGATATCCGGCGGCATGGCGCAGCGCGTCCTCATCGCCGGCGCGGTGTCCTGCGAACCGGACCTGCTGATCGCGGACGAGCCGACCACGGCGCTGGACGTGACCGTGCAGGCCGAGGTGCTCGACCTGGTGCGGTCCCTGCAGCGCGAGCGGAACATGGGCGTGATCCTGGTGACGCACGACTTCGGCGTGGTGGCCGACATCTGCGACCGCGTCACGGTGATGCAGACCGGCGCCGTCGTGGAGTCCGCGCCCGTACGGCAGTTGTTCGCCGATCCGCAGCACCCGTACACCCGCATGCTCCTGGCGTCCACGTTGGAGGACGCCGAGCCGCGGTCCGCGCTCGGCCGCGCGGTGCCGGCGGGCGTCGCGGGGCCCTCGAACATCGCAGCGATCACGAACACCGCACGTCAGGAGGGTCCGGCATGACCGGGACACTGGACAAGGAACTCCCGGCGGAGCCTCTGCTGGTCGCCGACGACGTCGTCGTGGAGTACCCGTCGAAAGGCTGGCGCAAGCCGCCGTTCCGGGTGCTGAAGGGGGTGTCGATCGCCATCGGCGCGGGCGAGACGCTCGGGCTGGTCGGCGAGTCCGGATCGGGCAAGACCACCCTGGGCCGGGCCGTCCTCGGACTGGCCCCGGTCGCCTCCGGCGCGGTCCGCTACCGCGGCAAGGTCATCTCGGGCCTGGGCAGAAAGGAGCGCCGGGCGCTGAGCGACGACATCCAGGTGGTGTTCCAGGACCCGTACACCTCGCTCAATCCGGCGATGACGGTGAACGACATCCTCAGCGAGCCGCTGAGAGTCGCGGGAACCTCCCGGACGGAGGCCGAGAAGCGGGTCAAGGACCTGCTCGACCAGGTCCAGTTGCCGGCCGACGCCGGGGAGCGGCTGCCTCGGGAGTTCTCCGGCGGCCAGCGGCAGCGCATCGCCATCGCCCGGGCGCTGTCCCGGGACCCGCGGGTCATCGTCTGCGACGAGCCGGTCAGCGCACTGGACCTGTCGACGCAGGCCCGGGTGCTGGACCTGTTCGTCGAGATCCAGGAGCACACCGGCGTCGCCTATCTCTTCGTCACGCACGACCTGTCGGTGGTCCGGCACATCAGCCACCGCGTCGCGGTCATGTGCGGTGGGGAGATCGTCGAGACCGGGGACGCGGCAGCCGTCACGACCGCGCCCGAACACCCTTACACCCAGCGGCTGTTGCTCGCCGCGCCGGTGCCGGACCCGGAGCGGCAGGCGGAACGCCGGGCCGAGCGGCGACGGTTGGCGGCGGCCGACTCGACCCCGTCCCCGGGCGCCTCCGCAACCGCAACGGCAACGGCAACGGCAACGGCAACGGCAACCACCATCGCTTCCACGTCGGGAGACCGAGCATGACCCTGCCCAACCCCACCGTCCCCGGCTTCCACCCGGATCCCAGCGTCACCCGCGTCGGCGACGACTACTACCTCGCCTGTTCGAGCTTCGAGTACCTTCCCGGGCTGCCGCTGTTCCACAGCCGTGACCTGGTGCGCTGGGAGCAGATCGGCCATGTGGTGACCCGCCCGGGGCAGCTCGCGCTGGAGAAGGTCCCCACGCTCGGCGGGGCCTGGGCGCCCACCATCCGGTTCCACGACGGCCGCTTCTGGCTGGTCGTCACCGACGCGATGGGGCGCGGCAGTCTGATCTTCACCGCCGAACGGGCCGAGGGGCCGTGGTCCGACGGCGTCGTCATGCAGGGGGTGTCCGGAATCGACCCGGACCTCGCCTGGGACTCCGACGGCACCTGTTTCGTCACCTATTCGGGGCTGCAGCTCGACGGCGACCGGGCCGGCGAGCATCTGGGCATCCAGCAGGTCCGGATGGACCTGGAGACCGGCCGGGCCCTCGAAGAACCCCGGTCGCTGTGGTCGGGCACCGGACTGATGTTCCCCGAGGCCCCGCACCTGTACGAGATCGACGGCGCCTGGTACCTCCTGATCGCCGAGGGCGGCACCGAGCGCGGGCACTCCGTGAGCATCGCGCGTGCCGCGCGTCCGGACGGCCCCTTCGAGGGCTGCCCGGCCAATCCGGTGCTCAGCGCCCGCAGCACCGACCGCCCGGTCCAGAACACCGGCCACGCCGATCTCGTGCGCACGCCCGACGGCGGCTGGGCGCTGCTTCTGCTGGGCATGCGGCCCCGCGGTCTGACCAGGGCTTTCTCTCCCATGGGCCGGGAGACGTTCAGCACCGCGCTGGAATGGGTCGACGGCTGGCCGGTGGTGCAGCCGGTCCAGCTGACCCCGCCCACCGGGCCCGTCGAGCACCACGACGACTTCACCGGCGCCGAACTCGGCCTGGAATGGATCTCCATCCGTACGCCGGCCGCCGACTGGTCCTCGCTCACCGAGCGCCCGGGCCACCTCGTCGTGCACGCCGACGGCTCCACGATGGACGACCCGCGTCCGCGTTTCGTCGGCCGCCGCCAGCAGCACGAGTCGGCCGTCTTCTCGGTCCGGGTGGACAGCGCCGACGGAGTCGGCGGGCTGAGCCTGCGGATCGACGAACGCCACCACTACGACATCGAGGTGGGCGCCGGCATCGCCCGTGCCCGGGCCCGGGTGGGCGGGCTCTGCCAGACCTGGGAGCAGCCGCTTCCGCCGGGTCCGGTGACCGTGCGGATCGAGACCGAGCCGGTCGGTGGCATGGGCCTCGACGGTCTCGGCCCGGACCTGGTCCGACTGTCCGTCGTTCCCGACGCCGACGCGGACGCGGACGCGGACACCGACGCCGACTCGGACTCCGGCGGCGGGCCGGTCGAGCTTGCGGTGCTCGACGGCCGCTATGTCTGCGCCGAGACCGCCGCGTCGTTCACCGGGCGGGTCGTCGGCATGTACGCCGCCGAAGGATCCGTCGCCTTCGACCGGTTCAGCTACCGGGGCGAGGACTGAGCGCTGAGCGCTCCGCTGGAAGTGCCGCGATGTGCCGTCGTTGCGCTGCGGCGCCGTCGTGGCTGGTCGCTCCCCCACTCTCGACTGCGCTCGAGCGGGGGGACCCCCATCGCGGCGGAGCCGCAGATGTCAGCGCCCCGCGCCTCTTCGGGGCGCTGCCGAACCGCAGCGACTTCGCCCCACCCGCTTAGGAGCCGAACCGCCCGCGGCGCCGCTTTCCGGCGCATCGAACCGACAGAAAGTCACCAGTACCGCATGGGCACCTTCTTCCCGCGCATGCTCTTCGGAGCGGCCTACTACACCGAGTACCAGCCCTACGAGCGGCTCGCGCAGGATCTCGATCTGATGGCCGAGGCCGGGTTCAGCGTCATCCGGGTCGGCGAGTCGGTCTGGTCTACCTGGGAACCCCGCGAGGGCCAGTTCGAACTCGACTGGCTGCAACCGGTGCTCGACGCCGCCCACGAGCGAGGCATCAAGGCGATCGTGGGCACCCCGACCTACGCCGTCCCGCCGTGGCTGCGCCGCAAGTACCCGGAGACGGCGGCCCGTTCCCGTACCGGGGAGACCGTCCCGTACGGCATGCGGCAGGACGCGGACTACTCGCACCCCGCCTTCCGGCATCTCGCCGAGCGGCTGGTGCGCAGGATCGTGGGGCGCTACGCCGACCACCCGGCGGTCATCGGCTGGCAGGTCGACAACGAGCCCGGCCTGCGCATCTTCCACAACGACTCGGTGTTCCAGGGCTTCCTGGACCACCTGCGCGAACGCTACGGCGACGTCGAGACGCTCAACCGCCGCTGGGGGCTGACCTATTGGTCCCACCGGTTGCAGGACTGGGCGGACCTGTGGACGCCCGACGGCAACTCCACCCCGTCGTACGACCTCGCGTGGCGCCGCTACCAGTCCCGGCTGACCCAGGAGTACATCACCTGGCACGCCGAGCTGGTCCGCGGCCTCGTGCCGGAGCACCACTTCGTCACCACCTGCGTCGCCCTCGGCCAGCAGGGCCTGGACATCTCGGCCATCGGCCGGCCGCTCGACGTCGCCGGGGCGAACATCTACTACGCCACCCAGGAGGGGCTGGCGCTGCCGGGCCCGGACGAGCCGGACGGCGGACTGTACCCGTTCTTCGTCGCCTGGTCAGGACCCGCCTGGCTGTACCTCCAGAACGACATGGCACGCGGCATCCGCCAGGAACCCTTCCTCGTCATGGAGACCAACGCCACTTCGATCGGCGGCTCCGCGGACAACTTCCCGCTCTACCGGGGCCAGGCCCGCCAAGCCGTGTGGAGCATGGTCGCGCGCGGCGCCAGGATGATCGAGTACTGGCACTGGCACTCGCTGCACTACGGCGCGGAGACCTACTGGGGCGGCATCCTCGGCCACAGTCTGGAGCCCGGCCGGACGTACGAGGAACTCTCGCTGATCGCACGGGAGTTGCAGCAGGCTGGCCCGGCGATCGACGGTCTGCGGCCGCGCAGCGACGTCGCGCTGCTGCTGTCCGCCGACAGCCGCTGGGCCATGGAGTTCATGGGCCCGCTCAGGGGGAACACCCCCGCCTGGTTCGGCGACCCGCAGTCCTACGACCGCATCGTCGCCGCGTTCTACCGGGGGCTGTTCGACGCCGGACTGTCCGTCGACGTCGTCTCCCCGGAGCAACTGCCCTATGACCCGGAGGAGTTGGCGGCCCGCTGGCCGGTGCTGGTCGTTCCGGCGCTGTACATCGCGGACGACGCGACGCTCGATCTGCTGCGCCGGTACGCCGAAGCCGGCGGCCATCTCGTCCTCACTCCTCGCACCGGCTACGCCGACGAGGAGGCCGTGGCCCGGCACACCGTCATGCCCGGTGTGCTGCGCCCCGCCGCGGGCGCGTACTACCAGGAGTTCACCAATGTGCTGACGCCGGTCACGATCACCGAAGGGGACGGGACGTCGGACGGCCCCGCGCTGCACGGGCGGGCCACCGCATGGGCCGACGGGCTGATCCCGGAAGGCGCCGCCGTCCTCGCCGGGTACGCGCATCCGCATCTGGGCGAGTTCGCCGCCGTCACCACCCATGAGCACGGCGACGGCCGGGTGACGTACGTCGGCACCGTCCCGGACCGTGAGCTCTCGCACAGCCTCGCAGACTGGGTCGCCGCGGTCTCGCTGCCGTCCGACGGCTGGCGCGAGGACCGGCCGGCGTCCGTCACCTGCACATCGGCCACCACCGCCGACGGGGCCGTCCTGCGCTTCGTCCACAACTGGGCCTGGGAGCCGGTCGACTACCGCCTGCCGGGCGACGTCCGTGACCTGTTCACGGGCGCGGACCTCGCCGCCGGAAGCACCATCGTGCTCGGGCCCTGGGACGTCCGGGTGCTCATCGAGCGCGCGGACGACGCCCCCGTGACGCCCCTCTCCCCCACCGACCGCACTTCTTCTTCGAGGAGGACGCCGTGACCCGGCAGCCCACCACCGACGCCCCGTCCACGGCCGACGAGGCCGAGCTCGCCCGGCGCCTCGGCGCGCTCACCCTGGAGCAGAAGGTGAGGCTGCTGACCGGCGCGGACTTCTGGTCCCTGCACCCCGAGCCCGCCGTCGGCCTGCGCCGGCTCGTCCTCTCGGACGGACCCGCCGGGGTCCGCGGCGAGCTGTGGGACGAGCGCAGCCCCTCCGCCAATGTGCCCTCGCCCACGGCGCTGGCCGCCACCTGGGACGAGCCGCTGATCGAGCGGCTGGGCGGGCTGCTCGCCCACGAGGCGCGCGCCAAGGGCGTGGACGTCCTCCTCGCCCCCACCGTGAACCTGCACCGCACTCCGTACGGCGGCCGGCACTTCGAGTGCTTCAGCGAGGACCCGCTGCTCACCGCGCGGATCGGGGTCGCCTATGTCCGGGGCGTCCAGGGCGGCGGCGTGGCGGCCACGGTGAAGCACTTCGTCGGCAACGACTCGGAGACCCAGCGGATGACGCTCGACGCGCGGATCGACGAGCGCGCCCTGCGGGAGCTGTACCTGACGCCGTTCGAGCACATCGTCGGCGAGGGCCGCGTCTGGGCCGTCATGGCCGCCTACAACGGGGTCAACGGGCACTCGATGACCGAGAGCCCGCTGCTGCGCGAGGTCCTGCACGACGACTGGGGCTTCGACGGGCTGGTGATGTCGGACTGGTTCGCCGCCCGCACCACCGAGCCGTCCGCCCGCGCCGCGCTCGACCTGGTGATGCCCGGCCCGACCGGTCCGTGGGGCGACGCGCTGGTCACCGCCGTACGCGAGGGCAAGGTCGACAAGGCGCTCGTCGACGACAAGGTGCTGCGGCTGCTGCGCCTCGCCGCCCGGGTCGGCGCGCTGAGCGAGGTGCCCACCACCGCCGGGCCGCCCGAGCACGACGCCGTGTCGGTGGCCGCCCGGCTGCGCGAGACCGCCGCCGCCGGATTCGTGCTGGCCCGCAACGAGGACGCCGTACTGCCGCTGGACCGCGCGGCCCTGCGCCGGGTCGCCGTGCTGGGCCCCAACGCCGCCGTGGCCCGGACCCTCGGCGGAGGCAGCGCCACCGTCTTCCCGCCCCACACCGTCTCCCCGCTCGACGGCCTTCGCGCCGCCCTGGGTGACGGCGTCGAGGTCACCCACGGAATCGGCGTCACCCCGCAGACCCGCACGCCCGTCGCGGCGCTGTCCTACCTCCGCCACCCCGACGGCTCGGGCGAGGGGACGCAGGTGCGCTTTCTCGCCGCGGACGGAACCCTGCTCGGCTCGGAGCGCCGCGCCGGGGCCGCCTACACCTGGATGGGGTCCTACGGCCCCGACCTGCCCTTCCGTCAGGTGGCCCGGGTGGAGGTGCACACCGTCGTGCGCGCGGCCGCCGCCGGACGGTACGCGATCGGCGGCTCGGGCACCGGCCGCTTCCGGATGTCCGTCGCCGGGGCCGAGGTGTTCGACGTGCATCTGCAACTCCCGCCGGGCACGGACCTGGTGGAGGGGCTGATGACTCCGCCCCAGCAGCTCCACACCGTCGAGCTGGCCGAAGGCGAGGAGACCGAGGTCGTGCTCACCCACGACATCTTCTCCGCCGAGGACGACGACGTCTCCGGCGAGGACGGCCTCGACTCCGCCGACGACGCCATCGGTCACGCTGTCACCATGTTCCAGTTCAACCTCCAGCCGCCGCAGGGCAGCGACGACGAGGAGATCGAGCGGGCCGTGGCACTCGCCCGCGCCGCCGATGTCGCCGTGGTCGTGGTCGGCACCACCGAGGAGGTCGAGAGCGAGGGCTTCGACCGCGACAGCCTGGCCCTGCCCGGCCGGCAGGACGAGCTCGTCCGCCGGGTCGCGGAGGCCAACCCGCGGACCGTCGTGGTGGTCAACTCCGGGGCCCCGGTGCTGCTCCCCTGGGCCGATGAGGTGGCCGCGGTGCTGCTCGCCTGGTTCCCCGGGCAGGAGTTCGGCAACGCGCTCGCCGACGTCCTGCTGGGCGTGGCGGAGCCGGGCGGACGGCTGCCGACGGTCTGGCCCGCGTCCGAGAAGGGCCTGCCCGCCACCGAGCCGGTCGACGGCGTCCTCGCCTACGACGAGGGGCTGTTCGTCGGCTACCGGGGCGCGGGCCGGGCCGACCGGCAGCCGCCCCGCTACGACTTCGGCCACGGACTCGGTTACACCACCTGGGAGTACGTCTCGATCGACGTCCAGGGTGAGCCGGGGTCCGACGCCGACCGCACGGCGGAGGTACGGATACGCAACAGCGGCACGCGGCACGGCAAGGAGGTCGTGCAGGTGTACGCCGGCCGTCCGGACGGCGGAGACGTGGAGCGCCCGGTCCGCTGGCTGGCCGGTTTCGCCGTGGTCGAGGCCGCGGCAGGCGAGGAGGTCGTCGCGACGGTGACGGTGGACGCGCGGGCGTTCCGGCACTGGGACACCGAGGCGGGCCGCTGGGCCGTCGAGCCGGGGACCTTCACGCTGGAAGCGGGTCCGTCCTCGGCGGCCCTCCCGCTCACCGCCGACGTCTCCGTCGGCCGGTCATGAGCGGTACGCAAGCGGAGCCGTGGGTCGCCCCCTGGCGGCAGACCGAGATCACCCTGACCGGCGCACGCGACTACGCCAACCCCTACACGGACGTCGACGTATGGGCCGAGTTCACCCATGAGTCCGGGACCGTACTGCGCCGCCCGGCCTTCTGGGACGGCGGCAGCACCTGGAAGGTCCGGTTCGCCTCCCCGGAGGCGGAGGGCCGCTGGACCTGGCGCAGCGGGAGTTCCGTCGCGGACGAGGGGCTGTCCGGGCAGAGCGGAGCGGTCGTCGTCCGCCCCGCCGCGGACGACGGCGACGCCTTCCGCCAGCACGGCTTCTGGCGGATGTCGCCCGGCGGACGCAGCCTGGTGCATGCCGATGGGACGCCCGCGCTGCTGGTCGGCGACACCGCCTGGGCCCTGCCCTGGCGGGCCACCGAGGAACAGGTCACGCGGTACGCCGCCGACCGGCGGGCCAAGGGCTTCAACGCGGCCCTGCTGATGAGCGTCCAGCCCGACATGGACGCGCGCGGGCCGCGCGACCGCACCGCGGACGAGGGGTTCGACGTCGGCTTCGAGGATCTGCCCACCGGACACGTCAACGCGCTGAACCCGGCGTACTTCGAGTATCTCGACCGGCTGATCGGCATCCTCCGCGACCACGGGATCGTCCCCGTGCTCCAGCCGCTCTTCCACGGCTTCGGCTGGAAGGGCCTGCGGGTGGCGGGTCCGGTCGTCCCGCCGCAGGAGTACGCGCGCTACTGCCGCTACCTCGTCGCCCGCTACGGCGCCGGTCCCGTCGTGTACCTGGTCGGCGCCGACGGCGAGGGCGGCGAGCCGCAGATCGCGGCGGGCGGCGCGGAGGTCGGCCGCTGGGACGGCTACGGCCAGCCCTGCGGCATCCACTACCGTCCGCACGCCGACAACCGCGCCCACCAGAGCGAGAGTTGGCTGCACTTCCAGTGGTGCCAGACCGGCCACATGGGCGGGCACGTCCAGGAACGGGTCGCGGACATGTGGCGCAACACCCCGCCCAAGGCGGTCGCCAACGGCGAGCCGACGTACGAGAACACCGGCCGCCCCGGCCGGGCCGCGGGCTGGTGGCAGGGACACGAGGCCTGGAGCAACCTGTGCGCCGGCGGGACGATGGGCGTGGTCTACGGCGCGGCGAGCCTGTGGCAGTGGCGGCTGCACGCCGCCGAACCCGGCCACGAGGAGTTCTTCCTGGCCAAGGACGCCGGCTGGCGGGAGGCGCTGGACTTCGAGGGCTCGCGCCACGTCGGGCTGATCTCCCGGATCCTCGACGGCCTTCCGCTGACGGACCTGCGGCCGGACTGGCGCTCCGCCCTGGCGCCCCGGGGTCTGTCCGTGCCCGGCGTGCTGTACCTCTGTTACGCGGAGGAGGGCGGCCCGCTGTTCGTCACCGACCCGGCGAACGTCCCGCTCCCCTACCGGGTGGTCGACCCGCGGACCGGCGAGACCGTCCGCGAGGGCGTGCGCGCCGCCGCCGGGGACCCCGTCCCCGACGAGGGCGGCGCCCCGCGCGTGTACATCTGCCATGATCCGAACCGGAGTTGATCCCTGTGCATGTGACACCGCCCGCCTTCGAGCATCACCGCGAGCCCCTGGGCATCGGCTCGTCGGCTCCCCGCCTGAGCTGGCGCGCGGTCACCGACACCACGGACTGGCGGCAGGCCGCGCACCAGGTGGAGATCACCGCGGCCGACGGCACAGTCCTCGCCGACACCGGACGTATCGCGTCCGCCGAGTCCCTCCTCGTCCCGTGGCCGGGGCGACCGCTCGGCTCCCGGCAACGCGTCGGCGTACGCGTCCGCGTCTGGGGAGAGGGCGAGGACGATCCGTCGCCCTGGTCGGAAACCTCGTACGCGGAGACCGGACTCCTGGCGCCGGCCGACTGGACGGCCCGGCCCGTCACCCCGGACGACGCCCCCGCCGAGGGGCCGCAGCCCGTCGCGCTGCTCCGCCGCGACTTCGACGTCACCGACCGCGTCGCCTCGGCACGGCTGTACATCACCGCGTACGGCGTCTACTCGGCCGAGATCAACGGCGAGCGCGTCGGCGACCACGTCCTGGCCCCCGGCTGGACCTCGTACCACCACCGGCTGCGCTACCAGACCTTCGACGTCACCCCCCTGCTGCGGACCGGTGAGAACACCCTCGGGGCGCTGCTCGGCGAAGGCTGGTACACCGGGCGACTGGGCTTCCACGGCGGCAGCCGCAACATCTACGGCGAACACCGCGCGCTCCTGGCCCAGTTGGAGCTCGTGTACGCCGACGGCACGGTGCGGACCGTCGGGACCGACGAGCACTGGCGCACGGCGGAGGGCCCGGTACTGCGTTCGGAGATCTACGACGGTGAGGCCTACGACGCGCGGCGCGAGCGGCCGGGCTGGTCCACGCCGGGACACGACGCGTCCGACTGGGCACCCGTCCGCGAACTCCCGTTGCCCGACGCGGAGTTGGTGGCACCGACCGGTCCCCCCGTACGGCGCACCCAGACCGTCGCCCCGGTCTCGGTCATCACGACGCCGTCCGGGAAGACCGTCCTGGACTTCGGCCAGAACCTGGTCGGCCGGCTACGCATCCGCGTCTCGGGGGCCGCGGGCCACGAGGTCACCCTGCGCCACGCGGAGGTGCTGCAGGACGGCGAACTCAGCACCCGTCCGCTGCGGATCGCCGCCGCCACGGACAGCTATGTCCTGCGCGGCGGAGGCGCGGAGACGAACGGAGGCGTGGAGACATATGAACCGGTCTTCACCTTCCACGGCTTCCGGTACGCCGAGATCGAGAACTGGCCCGGACCGCTCGACCCCGCCGACGTCGAGGCGGTCGTGCTCCACACGGACATGGCCCGCACCGGCTGGTTCGAGAGCTCCGATCCGCTGGTGAACCGGCTGCACGAGAACGTCGTCCAGGGCATGCGCGGCAACTTCCTCGACGTGCCGACGGACTGCCCGCAGCGCGACGAACGCATGGGCTGGACCGGCGACATCCAGGTCTTCGCGCCCACCGCGTCCTTCCTGCACGACTGCTCCGGCATGCTCGTCGGCTGGCTGCGCGACCTGTCCGCGGAGCAGCTGGCACGGCCGGACGGCGTACCGCCCCTCGTCGTCCCCGACGTACTGCCGACCGCGTTCCAGGGCATGAGCGCGCAGGCGGTGTGGGCCGACGTGGCGGTGCTCCTGCCGTGGACCCTGTACCAGCGGTTCGGGGACCTGGAGGTGCTGCGCACCCAGTACCCGAGCATGCGGGCCTGGGGCGAGGCGACGATCCGGCTGACCGCCGAGGGCGACGGACTGTGGCGGCAGGACTTCCAACTCGGCGACTGGCTCGACCCGCAGGCCCCGCCGGACCGTCCGGGCGATGCGCGGACCGACGGCGACCTCGTCGCCAACGCGTACGTCGTCCGCTCGGCCGAGGTCCTCGCAGAGACCGCCGAACTCCTGGACGACACGGAGACCGCGGCCCGCTTCCGCGCGCACGCGGCTGCGGTACGCGAGCGGTTCGCCGACCACTTCGTCACGCCGGACGGCCGGCTCGCCTCCGACGCCCAGACCGCATACGCGCTGGCGCTGTCCTTCGCACTGCTGCCGACGGAACGCCAACGGCGGGGCGCTGCCGAACGGTTGGCGAACATCGTGCGCCGCGCGTCCTTCCGTATCGCCACCGGTTTCACGGGCACGCCGCTGATCTGCGACGCGCTGTGCGCGGCGGGCGAACCGCAACTCGCCTACCGGATGCTCCTGGAGAAGGACTGCCCGTCGTGGCTGTACCCGGTGACCATGGGCGCGACCACCGTCTGGGAGCGCTGGGACTCGATGCTGCCCGACGGCACGGTCAACCCCGGTGAGATGACCTCGTTCAACCACTACGCGCTCGGCGCCGTCGCCGACTGGCTGCACCGTACGGTGGCGGGTCTCGCCGCCGCCGCACCCGGCTGGCGGCGGCTGCGCATCGCCCCGGTCCCGGGCGGCGACCTGACCTGGGCGAAGGCGTCCCACGACACCCCGTACGGCAGGGCCGAGGCGGGTTGGCGCATCGAGGGCAGCGTCGAGGGCAGTAAGGGAGACACGCTCGTCGTCGAGGTTGTGGTCCCCCCGAACACCCGGGCCGAGGTCCAACTCCCCGACGGCACGGACCCGTTCGAGATCGGCTCGGGACGCCATACCTTCCGCCGCCCCTACACCGCCCCGGCCTGGCCGCCGACCGCGATCCGTTTTCCGTGACCGGCGTTCGCCCCACGTGCAGCTGTCCCTCCGGGAGGGCGACTCGCCCTCCCGGCAACGTGACTGCGCCGAAACGGGGCATGGCACCTGTTTGTCCCGGTCCGGCTCGTCCAGTCTGCGACATGGCCCAACTGCGTCACGCGGGAGCCAGTTCGGGCGGCCGGGAGTGATCGCATAATCCTCGGCGTCCCATCCGACGCGCAACCATGAGGTCTCCCTTGTCGTTTCTGCCTTTCCGCAGACGCAGGCTGACAGCGCTGTGCACCGCCACCGCGGTGCTGGCCGTGTCGCCCGCCCTGGCCTCCGCGGCCCCTGCACCGCCCGCCCCCTCATCCCTCGCGTCCGCCGCGGCCCTGCCCGCGGCGCTCGGCACCGCTCGGTCCGTGACCCTGGTGACGGGCGACAAGGTCACCGTCACCCGGGCCGCCGACGGCACGTCGAGCCGGACCGTGCGGGACCCGGACGGCCACTACACCGGCTTCGAGACCAATCAGAGCGGCAAGGACACATACGTCTATCCGCACAGCGCTCTGCCGTACCTCGCCGCGGGGCTGCTGGACAAAGAGCTGTTCAACGTCACGCAGCTCCTGGCGGACGGCTACGACGACGCGCACCGCGACCGGCTGCCGCTGATCGTCACCTACACCGACGCCGCCGCCCGTTCGCGTGCCCTCCCGGTGCCGGAGGGCGCCCGCAAGGTGCGCACGCTGGACAGCATCCAGGGTGCGGCGCTGGGCGCCGACCGGTCGGACGCCTTCTGGGCGTCGATCACCGGCGACGGCGCCGGCGCGGCGGCGCGCGACCGCGGGGAACAACCCCGGTTCACGGGCGGACTCGCCAAGGTCTGGCTGGACGGCAGAGTGAAGGTGGACCTCGCCGACAGCACCGCGCAGATCGGCGCGCCGCAGGTGTGGGCCTCCGGCAACACCGGTGAGGGCGTGGACGTCGCGGTCCTCGACACGGGCGTGGACACGGACCACCCCGACCTGGCCGACCGGGTCGCCGCGACCGAGGCCTTCGTGCCCGGCGAGTCGGTCGTGGACCGCAACGGCCACGGCACGCATGTGGCCTCCACCATCGCCGGTACCGGCGCCGCGTCCGACGGCAAGGAGCGGGGCGTCGCGCCCGGCGCGAACCTGCACATCGGCAAGGTGCTCTCCGACGACGGCTACGGCCAGGACTCGTGGGTGCTGGCCGGCATGGAGTGGGCGGCCCGCGACCAGCACGCGAAGATCATCAGCATGAGCCTGGGCGGCCAGCCCACCGACGGCACGGACCCGCTGAGCATGGCGGTCGACACGCTCAGCGCGGAGACCGGGGCGCTGTTCACCATCGCCGCGGGCAACGCCGGTCCCGACAGATTCTCGGTGGGCGCGCCGGGCGCCGCGGCCGCCGCGCTGACCGTCGGCGCCGTCGACGGCTCCGACTCCCTCGCCGACTTCTCCAGCCGCGGCCCCCGGGCGGGCGACGGAGGCGTCAAGCCGGACCTCACCGCTCCCGGTGTGGACATCCTGGCGGCGCGCTCCCAGTACGCCGCCGCGGGCTCGGGCTCGTACCAGGCCCTGAGCGGCACCTCCATGGCCACTCCGCACGTCGCGGGCGCCGCCGCGCTGCTGGCCGCCGAGCACCCGGACTGGACGGGCCGTCAGCTCAAGAACGCCCTGGTCAGCACCACCAAGGCGACGCCGCGGTACAGCCCGTACGAGGGCGGCACCGGCCGCCTGGACATCGCCGCGACGACGGCCGCGACGACGTTCGCCACCGGCAGCGCCGACTTCGGCTTCCGCACCTGGCCGACGCCCGCCGGAACAACCACCGAGCGGGAGGTGACCTACAGCAACAGCGCCGGCAGCCCGGTCACCCTCGATCTCGCGGCGCGTGCCTCGGGCGCGGACGCCGGCCCGTTCACCCTGTCGGCTTCACGGGTCACCGTCCCGGCGCACGGCACCGCCTCGGTGACGGTGACAGCGCACTTCGACAAGATCGCGGCTGACCAGATGGTGGCCGGGTTCCTGACGGCCACCGGCCCGTCCGGCGCGGTCGTGACCCGTACCTCGCTCGGCGCAGGCCGGGAGGGCGAGCGCCACCGGCTGACGCTGAAGGCCAAGGACCGCAGCGGCAAGCCGATCGGCGGCACCGTCATCCTGACGGCGAAGAAGCTGTGGCTGCCGGTGCGGATCGACGAGTCGGGCACCGTGGACCTGCGGCTGCCGCCCGGTTCGTACACCGCGTGGATGGAGGCCGAGCTCGAGGGCTCCCATGGCCCGCACTCGCTCGGGCTGGGCCTGATGGCCGTGTCGGACGTCGTCCTCGACCAGGATCGCACCGCCGTCTTCGACGCGACGCGGGCCCGTCAGGTCAGGACGGTGGCTCCCAAGCCGAGCACGCCCGGCGGCTCCCGTATCGAGTACTACCGTGGCTTCGCCGCCGACGACTGGTCGTCCTCCGCGCGCTGGCCGGGTATGGCGTACGACAGCGTCTGGGCGCTGCCCACCAAGAAGGTCGCCGAGGGCGAGTTCGTCTTCGGCACCCGCTCACGGCTGGAGGAGCCGACGCTCACGGTGGCCTCGGGCGACCGGGCCTTCGACGACCTCGTCGTGCACCGGGGCGCGACCCCGCTGGCCGAGGGCCGGCACCGGCTCGCCGCGGTCTTCGCCGGTCAGGGCGCCGCCACCGCATACACCGCTCTCCAGGCCCGGGGCAAGGCCGTCGTGGTGCGCCGCAACGGCACCGTGCCCGTGGAGGAACAGGCCGCCGCTGCCGCCGCCGCGGGCGCCAAGCTGCTCCTCGTCGTCCACAACGGATCGGGCCGCCTGGACCCGTGGAACGACTCCCCCTGGGGGACTCCGAACCCGCCGCCGCTGACCGTCGCGAGCCTCACCCAGGACGAGGGCGAGCAGCTGATCGCCGGACTGCGCAAGAGCCGCACCCGGCTCGCCGTCACCTCCAGCCCGACCACCGACTACGTGTACGAACTGGTCCACGACTACAAGGGCGCCGTCCCGGCGGACCCCGTCTACCGGGCGGCCCAGCGTGAACTGGCCCGCGTCGACGTGTCCTTCCGCAACTTCCGTGCCGGGAAGGCGCTGGACTACCGCGAGGACATCGCACGCTCCGGGCCCAGCGCCCTCAACTCCTCGCTCGCCCCGGCGCTCGGGGAACGCACCGACTACGTCACGGCGGGCGAGCAGTGGTCGGGCCGGGCCGAGATCCCCGGCGAGCAGCAGCAGTTCGCGCCTGCGGCGACCTACCGTGCGGGGACGACGAGCAGCGTCCGCTGGTTCGGGCCCGTCCAGCGGCCCCGCCTGGCCAACGGCACCGCCCCGGTCCGCCTCGACGACACGCTGTACGTCTTCATCCCCGGCTGGGGCGACTCCGGGAACGACCATGTCGGGGCGACCTACGGCAACTTCGGCGTCCGCAACATTCTCAAGCTGTACCAGGGCGACACACTCGTGAAGGAGACCAGCAGGTACCAGTACAGCCTGACCGTCCCGGGCCTCGCCGCCGGCCCGCTCCCCTACCGTCTGGTGTCGCAGAACGACCGCGACACGTGGTCCGGGCCCTACTCCACGTCCACCCGCACCGAGTGGGGCTTCACCTCCCGCGCGGGCGCCGCGGGCGCGCAGGCCCAAATGCCGCTGATCCAGCTGGACTACGCGGTCGACACGGACGTCGCGGGCAAGGCGGGGCGCCACGCCGACCTGACGCTCACCGCGTCCCACCTGTCCGCCTCGGCGGGAACCGCCGCGATCCGCACGGTGGGCCTGGAGGTCTCCTACGACGACGGCGCGACCTGGCACACCGCGCGGCTCCGGCACAGCGGCGACAACTGGCGCACCAGCCTCGACGCGCCGCGCACGGCACGGTTCGTCACCCTGCGGGCCACCGCCCGCGACGCCGGCGGCAACAGCGTGAACCAGAGCATCACCAGGGCCTTCGGCCTGAAGTGATCCCCTCGCCCACACGCGAACACGCATGACGACGGGGCGGGGGCAGGGGGCGGGCGGCGGGGCCGCACATCACGGCCCCGCCCCCGTCTCCTGTGCCCGAACTACCGTCCTGAGCGGAGGCCACGCGAACTCAGATGACAGTTGCGAGCCGGCTCCGCGATCATGGGCCGATGACCACGAGACCGGACCTTCTCGCTCTGAGCATCGTGTGCCCTCCACCCGAGGAGGGCGCCGTGGAGGTCCGCCCGATCGTCAATGGCCGGGATCTTCTGGCCGAGGTGGTCCCCGGTGGCGTGGGAGGCACCCGGTACCTGGGAGTGGGCCCCAGGGAACTGCTGGGCCAGGACGGGCCGTTGCATGCCACGGCGACACCCCACGAGGTTCGTCTCGCTTGGTCCGGGTGCGGCGTGGAGGAGTGCTGTGGCGCGCTCTACATGACGGTCACGCGTGACGGGGATCGTGTCGTCTGGGCGGACTGGCGCGACCTGGCCAATCAGGACTTCGACCTACCGCAGCTTCGGTTCGCCGCAGGTCAGTACGAGGCCGAGGTCCTGCGAGCCGAAGAGGACCGCAGTTGGGAGTGGCCGGCCGGAGCGGTTGCGCGGCTGCTCGAAGCGGGGCTGAGGAGACGCGGGGACTGGCTCGTCAGGTGGGACTGCGAGTTGGAGGGCGTCTGGGCCTCCCGCATGGAGACCGATCGAATCCACGTCGTCCTGATGCATCCCCGTGACCGGACCGACGCAGATCTGCCCTGGCTCCAATTCGGGATGACCCTCCCGATCTCCGCGGACGCTCCATCGGTCCAAGCCGAGCGCCTTGAAGCGCGGCTGACCGCAGGCGATCCCCGTGCCGCCGCCGAGGTCTGGGGAGGTTCGCATGACGCCGAGCAACTGGGCTACCCATGGCCGCCGGTCTACCCGCAGCTCATGTGAACGGCAGGGAGAGGCCGCCTTGGGCCTTCCCCTGCCGTTGGGCACCCACTCGCAACCGCCATCCCCAGGGGGAGGCGTGACCACAGACAGAAGCGGCTGGCGCCGGCGGACATCAGCGTGGCGAACTTCGCCGAGGTGATCCGGGACGGCGTCGACGCGGTCCTGGACCCGCTCGGCGACGACGACGTACCCCCGCTCACTGACTCTCCTGCCTCCCGGCGGCGTCTACATCGACGTGCGCCGGCCCAACCCCGGTCGCGCCGAGTTGGTCGTAAAAGGCAAGATCGTGTTGGTTCCGTGAACCCTGAAGCGCCCCCCATGACATGAACGGCGACAGGACTCGCCGCCGGTAGGTGGCCCGGTTCCGGCAACCGCCGGCGACGATCGGAACCCCGGCTGACGGAGGACCTGGCCCGAGGACCGGGCGTTTGCGCCGGTCGAACAGCGCGACCCCCGACTCCCGCTCCAGCGCGGCGACGTGCATGCTCACCCAGGGCTGTGAGCGGTGCGTCGCCTCGGCCGCGGCCCCGAAGCTGCCGGTGTCCACCACGGCGAGAAAGGAGACGAATCATTCCAGCCGGACATCGGTCCTGAGCACTGCGACCACTTCACCCCAACGCGCCACCACGCCGGTGCGGGGCGAACGAAGTCCCATTCTCCGGAGGCACGATTCCAGCCACCGGAACGCCCATCATATGAACTCCCGATCAGGTGGACGGCAGCGTCGTGCCCGGCGCGGACGGAGTCGAGGCCCGCTGGGCGAAGGCCTGGCATCCGCAACACACCGCGGAGCGGTTGGAGGTTCAAGGACGCTTGGCGATCGCGCCTGCGACTTCCACGGCGATCTCGATGGCCCACGCCGACGCGCACCATCGACAGCACGATTTCGTTGCCCGCGGCGCGGCACACGATCTGCGGCCGCACGCCGAAGGGGGTCTAGCGTGACATTCATGACCGATCACCTCTCACACGGCGAGAAGCTCGTAGAGATCGACGATGTCGAGCTGTGCTTCGAAACCTTCGGGAATCCCGTGAACCCGGCCATCCTGCTCATCGACGGTGCGAGCGCGTCGATGCTGTGGTGGGAAACCGAGCTGTGCGAACAGCTCGCGCGCGGCGGCCGGTCGGTGATCCGCTACGACAACCGGGACACCGGCAGATCCACCAGCTACCCGCCAGGGCGGCCGGGCTACGCGTTCACCGACCTGGCCGCGGACGCGCTCGGCATCCTGGACGCCCTGAACGTCGAGCGCGCACACATCGTCTGCCGGTCCATGTCCGGCGGGATCGGGCTCCTCATCGGGGTGGACCACCCCGACCGGGTGGAGTCACTGACCTTCGTCTCCACCTCCACGGGCGAGGACCGGCTCCCGCCGCCTTCGGACGAGTTCATCAGCGCCGCCCCCGCCGATCCGGACCCCGCCGACTCCGGCGCGGTGGTGGACTTCGTCGTGGCATCGGCGAAGGCATGCTCAGGCGGCTCGCCCTACTTCGACGAGAGGGCCACGCGCGCGTTGGTCGAGCGGGACGTGGCCCGCGCCCGCGACATCGCGGCCACGCTCGTCAACCACTACGCGATGTCGTTCGACGGGTCGTCCCGCGACTTCGCCGCCGTCAAGGCGCCGACCCTGGTGGTGCACGGCGACCACGACCCGGTGTTCCCGCTCCCTCACGGACATGCGTTGCGCGAGGCGGTTCCCGGCGCGGGACTGCTGGTCCTGGAGGGCGCAGGTCACGACCTGCCGAGGCCGCTGTGGGACGTGTTCGTCCCGGCGCTGCTCCAGCACACCGCAGGGGGTCCGCGGTGACCGGGGTGCGGTCGGCGCTCTGGCTGCCGGTCTTCGACGCTCTCGCCGACCCGGTGGTCGTCGCGCGGCTGGCCGCCGAGGCGGAGGAGGCCGGCTGGCACGGCGTGTTCGTCTGGGACCATCTGCGCTGGCGGGAACCGGTCCGGGAGGTCGCCGACCCGTGGATCACGCTGGCCGCGATCGCCACCGCCACCGAACGTCTCCGTTTCGGCCCCATGGTCACCCCGCTCGCCCGCCGCCGGCCGGCCAAGGTCGCCAAGGAGACCGCGACGCTGGACCGGCTGAGCAACGGCCGCCTCACGCTCGGCGTCGGTCTCGGCAGCGACCGCTTCGCCGCCGAGCTGTCCGCGACCGGGGAGGAAGTCGACGACCGGGAGCGGGGCCGGATGCTCGACGAGTCACTGGAGATCCTGACCGCCGCGTGGTCCGGCAGTCCCGTGCACCATCACGGCCGGCACTACACCGTGGACGGCGTCACCTTCCTCCCCCGGCCGGTTCAGCGACCCGGCGTACCGGTGTGGGCCGCGGGGTTCGCCGGCAACGTCAAGCCGTTGCGCCGTGCCGCCCGGCACGACGGTTACATCCCGGTCAATCTCGAACACCCCGACCAGCTCGCCGACATGGTCACCACGCTCAGCGGACTGCGCCGGCCGGGGACGACCCCGTACGACATCGCCGTCCCGCTGCCGTCCGGCACCGATCCGACGCCCTACGCCGAGGCGGGCGCCACCTGGTGGCTGGCGGAGTTCGAGCCGGAGACGGTGTCGGTGGACCAGGTGCGGGGCGTGCTGCGCGACGGCCCGGCAGAAATCGAGGTCGAGAGGATCCGGTGACGGGCCCGTCGGCTCAGCGACGAACAGGGACGCACGACGCACACGATCTTGCCGCCGACGGGGCGGCCGGACAGTTCGGTCAGGGCCGCCGGGGCCTCGTCAAGGGCAACGGTCCTGGTGAGCATGGGGTCCAGACGACCGGCCGACACCAGCGTCAGCAGGTCGCCGAGCATCGTGGACAGGTCCGCGCGGGCGCGTTCGTCACCGTGGCTGTACGCGGCCCCCGCCCGCACCGGCGGTGACCAGCACCGTGTCTCCTGCCGTGACGTGCAGGCGTCGCGCCACGGCCTGGTATGCCGTGATCCCGGCGCAGGGCAGCGCGGCGGCCGTGGCCGCGTCCAGGTCGTCGGGCACCGCCGCGAGGGTCGACGCGTCGGCCAGCGTGAACTCGGCGAGGCCGCCGGGGCGGCGCAGGTCGCCGTGGCAGGCGACCTGCGCCGCCCGATACCTACGCCGCTCACACCGTCGCCCACCGCATCGACGATGCCGGCGACGTCCAGGCCGAGGACATGGGGCCAGGCCCAGGCGGGGTGGCCGCCGGCGGCGACCTGACAGTCCACCGGGTTCAGCCCGCATGCCGTCAGCCGGTGAACGTCTGGTCGCCGTCGCGATGCGCGCCCCAGCCGTGCCGCCGCTCGGCGCTCGCGTCGGCCACGAGCAAGAACCGGGTACGTCTCCGCACAGGAGGAAACACCCGGAGTGCAGTCACTTGGAGGCGGCGCCGTCATCGACTTCGAGGACGAGCCCATGAAGCAGTTCGTCACCAACACCTTCGGGCCGCTCGACGATCCCGCCTCGGCCGCCTACTTCGACTCCGTTCGGCCCCACCACTACGTCGAGCACAACACCCGGGCCATCAAGGCCCACGACGTCAAGGTCCGCCTCCTCGTCGGCGACGCCGACTGGCTCTACGACAAGGACAGCAAGAAGATCACGGAGAACTTCAGCAACCTCCTGACCCAGTACGGCATTTCGCACACCTACACCGTCCTCCCCGGCGTCGACCACATGATCATCGAGGCCACCCGCCGTCCGTCTCATGTGCAATCAGCCTTCGAGCTGACAAGCCGTTCGCCCGGCGCACACAACGTGTGGCCCCTGCCCACGGTCTCCACCGCAGACAGGGGCCTCTCGCCACCCTTTCGTCAGCCTTTGGTCAGCAACCCTCCGTCGTTACCTCAGGCCGAAGGCGCGGATCACGGTCTGGCTCACACTGTTCCCCTGCGTGTCCCGCGCCGTCGTGCGTACGCTCGTGAAGCGGGCCCGGGACGGTGCCTTGAGCTGTGCCTTCCAGTCGCCGCCCGACTGCCGCAGGGTCGCCTTGCGCCACGTGGCGCCGTCGTCGTACGACAACTCCAGCGTCACCGTGCGGATCGTCCCCGCGCCCGCCGCGCCCTTCAGGTGCGAAGGGGTGACTGTCAGCCCGGTCCGCCGGTGGGCCTTGCCGGACAGGTCGGCGGGCACCGCGTAGTCGAGCTGCACCAGCGGCAGCGGTGTGAGGACCGTGGGGTCCGTCGTGCTGGAGGTGAAGCCCCACTCGGTGCGCGTGCGGATCGAGTACGGGCGGTCCGGCAGGTTCCGCTTGCCCTCCACCACGATCCGGTAGGGCAGCGGGTCCGGTGACACGCCCTCGGCGGAGACGATCCGTTCGTTGACGTCCTCGCCGAGCAACTGGTCGCCCTGGTAGAGCGAGACCTTCGACGTGTCGCCGTCGGCCCACGTGACGCCCGCGTGACCGCCGGAGTCACCCCAGGCCGGCAGCGCCGATGTGCTGATGATGTCGCCGGTCCGGAAAGGAGCCCGCCAGCTGATGCCGTCGTTCAGCAGACGCGGGCGCTGGATGGGTGAGAACCAGCTCTCGCCGGTGGTGCTGCGTGGCTGATACGAGCGCACCACGCCCCTCTGATGGAGGTCCGGCATGCTGGCGGCGGAGACCCAACGGACACCGGCGCCCGTCGAAACCCACGACGTCAGCGTGCCCTGGGCCGCGACCTGCGTCGCCAGGATGCCCAGGGGGCTATCGAACATGACGGACACGTCCTGGCGGTACTGGACGGCCTCGCCCTGCTTCGTGTTGCGGAACGTCTCGTCGATCCGGGCCAGCTCGCCCGGGCCGGGCCGGTACGACGGATCCCGGGGAACGGCCCCGTCGTGGTGGCGGACCAGGTCGTACAGGTAGCGCGGATACGGGTGCGAGACCACCTTCAGCCTAGCCGTGCCGGGCTTGCCGATCCGGCTCAGCAGCCGGGCGCTGTCGTCGGCGCCGAGCGAGGCCACCGGCAGCGGGGGGACGTCGGGCAGGTCCGCCCAGGCGTCCAGCTTTCCGTAGCCGTCGTTCAGGATCAGCAGTTGCCTGGCGCCGGCCTTCGCCGCCGTCGCGGCCTGCTCCGGAGCGGGCACGGTGTCGCTGCGGCGGACGACCGCCACCTGGCCGCGCACCTTCACCCTGCGGAAGTCCGCGACCGAGCCGTCACCGGCCCAGACCGCCCGGTAGCTGCCCGTGCCCTCCGTCAGCTTGGGAGACCGGCTCTGGACGACGACGTCGTCGTAGGTCTGCGAGCCGGCGGAGAACGTCAGCGGCGGCTGGATCTGCCGCCAGCGGGTGGCGAAGGTGTACGAACCCTTGGTGACCTTCGGCGTCGGGGTCACCCACACGCTGTCGTACCGCCAGTTGGCCGGCATGTAGCTGTCCAGGAACGGGAACAGGCCGCTGTTGGCGCGGTACTGGTCCACCCTCATGAACTGATTGGCGGTCGGCTGCGGGGTGAGGGCGGCCGCCTTGCGCAGGTCGGCGGCGTCGAAGCGGACGGTCCGGTCGGCGTCGAGGTCGATCTGCGGCGCGGACAGCACGGCGAGGCCCAGCGTGTGCGTGCCGTCGATGCCGGGCACATCGGCGTACATCCACGCCGAGTAGGTGCCCGGGTGCAGGCGCGCGGTCGTCCGGCCCGAGGCGTCGATCTCGTACACCTTGGGCTCGGTGTCGCGCTCGACGTCCTTGAGGATGAGGGTGCCGGGCAGGGCCGCGCCGTGCCGGTCCTTCGCCGTGACCGACAAGGTGACCCGTCGGCCCTCCTTGTTCAGACCGACCAATGTGTGGGTGCGGACGGTGCCGTCGGCGCCGGTGGCGGTGAGCCGACCGGCGTAGAAGGCATTGTCCTCCGCGGCGTCGAGGTGCGTGATCACGCCGACGACGGCGGTGCCGTTCGCGGGGACGGTCAGTCGGGTGTCGGTGAGGGTGAACAGGCCCTCGGGCAGCTGCTCCTGGCTCAGGGACAGGTCCACGGTGACCGGTTCGGCGCCGGAGTTGGTGTACGTGACGTC
This sequence comes from Streptomyces sp. NPDC001858, assembly GCF_053594615.1. Taxonomy (NCBI): domain Bacteria; kingdom Bacillati; phylum Actinomycetota; class Actinomycetes; order Kitasatosporales; family Streptomycetaceae; genus Streptomyces; species Streptomyces sp. NPDC001858. The sequence goes on along the minus strand of NZ_JBSFEV010000034.1, from coordinate 38,460 downwards.
CTTGCGGACGGTCTGGCCCGGTGTGTACGGGGCGTGGGTCTGCGCGAACGCGTTCCCGGAGGTGACCAGCGTGGCCTTCACGGCGGCGGCGACGTCGACCCGCCCGCTGCCGACCTCGTAGGGGCTGAACCGCTTGTTGCTCGACGTGGTGTTGACCAGGGCATCCTTGAGCTGCTGCCCCGTCCAGTCCGGGTGCGCGGCGGCCAGCAGGGCGGCGGCACCCGCGACGTGGGGAGTGGCCATGGAGGTGCCGCTCATCGTCTGATAGGCGCCCTCGCCCTCCGGCGCGTACTGCGAGCGCGCAGCGAGCACGTCGACGCCCGGGGCGGTCAGATCGGGCTTGATGGCGTTGTCGCCCACGCGGGGGCCGCGGCTGGAGAAGAACGCCAGCTGGTCCAAGCCCTTCCCGGGGCCGTTCACCGCGCCGACCGTCAGCGCGGCGTCCGCAGCGCCGGGGGCGCTCACGCTGTAAGGGGCTGAGCCGGTGTTGCCCGCCGCGATGACGAACAGTGCCCCGGTCTCCTCGCTGAGCCGGTTCACGGCCTGGCTGAGGGGGTCGGTGCCGTCGGTGGGTCCGCCGCCCAGGCTCATGCTGACGACCTTGGCGTGCTGGTCGCGGACGGCCCACTCCATGCCGGCCAGGATCCAGGAGTCCTGACCACCGCCGTCGTCGTCCAGGACCTTGCCGATGTGCAGGGCGGCGCCGGGAGCGACGCCCTTCTCGGCGCCGCCGGACGCCGCGCCGGTTCCGGCGACGGTGGAGGCGACATGGGTGCCGTGACCGTGCCGGTCGGTGACGTCCTGCCCCGGCACGAAGCTCTCCGCCGCCGCGATACGGCCGGCGAAGTCCGGGTGCGCGGCGTCGATACCGGTGTCCAGGACGGCGACGTCCACGCCCTGCCCGGTGTCCCCGCCCGCCCAGACCTCGGGAGCCCCGATCTGCGCGGTGGTGTCGGACAGTGTGGCCTTCACCTTCCCGTCGAGCCACACCTTGGCAATGCCGCCCGCAAGCTCTCCGGCCGGGGCCGCCGAGCCCGCGCGCGCCGGGGCCGCGGCGGTGAGGGAGGACCAGAACTCCGCCGCCCGCGTGTGCTTCGCGGCTATCGCCGCGCCCTGGATGCTGCTGAGCGTCAGGGTCCTGCTCGCGCCGACCGGGGTCTTGAGGCTGCGGGAGCGGGCCGCCGCGTCGGTGTACGTGACGATCAGCGGCAGGTGGTCGGTGCGCGCGTCGTCGTAGCCGTCCGCGATCAGCTCCGTGACGTTGAACAACTCCTCGTCCAGAGCGCCGGACGCGAGGTAGGGAAGCGCCGCGTCGGGATACACATAGGTGTCGTCGCCGACGGACATGATGTGAGCGCCACCGGTCCTGCCCTGCGGATCGGCCACGGACGTGACCGCGTCCCGGTTGCCGTTCGCGGTCACCGTGACCTTGTCACCGGTGATCAGTGTGACGGTGTGCATGGTCGCGGGACCCGCGGCGACGGTGGCGGTGGGAGACGGGGACGTCGGAGCGGCGTCGGCCGACGCGGCAGGAGCCGTGGCCGCCAGCACTGTCAGGGCGGCGACGGCCGCTGTCAGTCCGCGTCTGCGGGACGGGGACGGAGGCATGCGCAAGGAGACCTCACGAACTAGATGTGCAGAAGATGCTCGCAGTCAGTCATCCGTTCACATCACTGTCAACACAGTGTTTTGGCGCTTCTGCGCCATGTCACCAAGCCGACATGGCACAAGCCAGGGCAATGATCTCCAAGCGGAACATGTCACAAGGTGTGAGGCGTTGTGGTTTGCAATCGCGGCGTCGACTTTCGCAGTATGAGCAGCCTCATCTGGTGCGAAGAGTAACGGTGGGCGAATGAGACTGCGGTACGGCCTGCCACAGCAGTACTCACCGGCCTGCGCCTGCATGACGCCGTGCCTCCCGGGGTCCTGCAATTCTCTGATGGCTCGCTGACACCCAGATGTGAGAGCTGAGGACCGACGTGATGCTATTCAGCAGTTCGTCCACGAAGTTGAGCTCCGCGGCGTTCTCCGCGCTGTTCCTGCTGTGCGGTTCGCCCGCCGCCGTGGCGGTACCGCAGGACGCGGGCGGCCATGCAGCCGTTCACGAGGTCGACGTCACCAACATGCCCGCCACCAAAGAGGGGCAGCCGACGGTCGCCGTCAACCCGAGGAACCCGAGGAACCTCGTCTTCGTCTCGACGATCTTCCCGCCGTCGCCGGGTCTGGAGCCGGTCGACGGCGGGTGCTTCCTCGCCTACTCGAACGACAGGGGCGACACCTGGACCCGGGTGGCGTGGCCGCTGGGCGACGCGGCGCCCAAGTGCGGTGAGCCGAGCGTGCAGTTCGACGCGAAGGGCACCGTGTACGTGGACAACAACCAGGTCAGCTCGGGTCTGGACGCAAACCTGCGGAACCACAACCAGGTCGCGAAGTCGACGGACGGCGGCCGGACTTGGACCGACCCGGTCTCCACACCCCTGCTGCTCGGCGGTGCCCCGAAGATGCGGGTGGACGTCGCGACCGGCAAGGTCTACGCCGTCGCCGGGGCGGCATGGGAGTACCCAAGCGCGGTCTCCGTCAGCGCGGACGGCGGCAAGACCTTCAGCAGGGACTCGCGGGTGATCCCGGGTCCGATGCCCTGTATCGAGGTGGCGCCGGGCATCCCGCTGGTCTGCGGCTATCCGGGTCGCGCGATCGCCGTGTACGGCGGGATCCTCGTGTCCGCCTCCCAGGAGGCGGGCAGGCCGGTCAACTTCCACGTCAGCCGCGACGACGGCAGGACGTGGACGAACACGACGGTGAACGACGGCCGGGGAACGCCCGTCGCGGCGGGGACCGGGTCTCTGGTGCCGACTCCGCGGTTGGGCGCGGCTGCCGACCCCGTCCCGTGGGTGGCAGCCGATCCCTCCCACCGGGGCCGGTTCGCCGTGATGGTGCCCCGGGACTCCGACACCCTGGAGGTCTACGTCACCCCGGACGCCGGCACGACCTGGACCGGGCCGGCCGCGATCTCCACTCCGAACGCGCAACGGCCGGCGATCGACTTCGGCGCCGACGGTGAGCTGGGCGTCATGTGGCGGACCACGACGGGCGACGCGTTCTCGGTCGTCTCGTTCGACCACAGCCGCTCGTTCAGCGCCCCGGTGCAGGTCAACCATGTGACCGAGCCGGTCGGCGAGATGGGCCCTCCCGGTGACCGCTGGTCGGGCATCACCATCGCCGGCGGGTACGCGTACGTCACCTGGGCCGACGGGCGCAACAACTCCTCCCTCGACTCCGTCATCAGCCGGGTGCCACTTGAGCTGTACAAGCGCCCGGCCTCGAAGGCGACGCGCTGACGGAAGCCCGGCGCATGGCAGTGGTCCGCCGAGGCGCGCCTCGGCGACCCGCCGCTGTTCGGGTGGGGTCTGACGCTGCTGGTGTCACCGGTCGTCCGTGGTGCCGTTCGGCCGGGGCCGGGGATGTACCAGGCCGCTCTGGTAGGCGATGACGACGAGTTGCGCGCGGTCGCGGGCGCCGAGTTTGTTCATCGCCCGCTGGATGTGGGTGCGGACGGTCAGCGGGCTGAGGACGAGGTCGTCGGCGATCTCCGGGTTGGCCTTGCCTTCCGCGGCCAGCGCCATCACTTCGCGTTCCCGTGTGGTGAGCGCGGTCAGTTCCGGCGGCGGGGCTGCCCCGGGGTCGGCTGTGGTGAGGAAGCGGGTGATGAGGGTGCGGGTGGCGGTGGGAGACAGGAGGGCCTCGCCGGCGGCGACCGTGCGGATGCCGTCCAGCAGGGCGTAGGCGGAGACGTCCTTGCCGAGGAATCCGCTCGCCCCCGCTCGCAGCGCCCGGGCGACGTATTCGTCGGTCTCGAAGGTGGTGAGGATGAGTACGCGGGTGGCGGCGAGGCTCGGGTCCCGGCAGATGGCGGTGGTGGCGGCGAGGCCGTCGGTGCCGGGCATGCGGATGTCCATCAGGACGATGTCGGGACGGTGGGTACGGGTGAGGGCGACGGCCTGCGCTCCGTCGGATGCTTCACCGACCACCTCCATGTCGGGATTCTCCTCGATGAGAATCCTGAAGGTGGTGCGCAGAAGTTCTTGGTCGTCGGCCAGCAGGATGCGGATGGTCATGGATGTGTGTCTTCTCAGCAGTCAGTGGAGGATCGGCAGTTCGGTGGTCACGGTGAAGCCTCCGTCGGGGCGCCGGCCGGCGTCGAAGCGGCCGCCGGCCGAGCGGGCACGCTCGCGCATGCCGATCAAGCCGAAACCGTCGCCGGGACCGGCCGGGGCCGGATCGCGGGCGGAGGGTTCGTTGGTGACGGTGACGGTCAGCCTGTCGCGGCCGTAAGCCAGCGTGACCTGTGTGGTGCTGTTCGGCGCGTGTTTGGTGACGTTGGTGAGGGCCTCCTGCACGATCCGGTATGCGGTCAGGTCCACGCCCGGCGACAGCTGTTGCTCCTCACCGTCGACGACGACCTCGACACCGAGGCCGGCCGCGGCGAAGGAGTCGACGAGGGCGGGCAACCCGCGCAGGCCGGGCGTCGGCTCCGTGGGCGAGTCGAGGTCGTCCGGCCGGCGCAGGAGCCCGACGGCGGCCTTGAGCTCGCGCAGCGCCGAGGAGGTGGTGGAGGCGAGCTGGGCGACCATGGGGGCGACCTTGTGCGGGCTGGTCTGTGCGAGGAAGGTGGCGGTGCCGGCCTGCGCGTTGGCGAGCGCCAGGTGGTGGGCGACGACGTCGTGCAGCTCGCGTGCGATCCGCACGCGCTCCTCGGCGACGCGGTGCCGGGCCTCCTCCTCCCGGCTGCGTTCGGCGTACTCGGCCCGCGCCTGGACCGCTTCCAGATAGGCGCGCCTGGTCTGCGCCGCCGTCCCCAGAGCCACCGGGAGCAGCAGACACAGGATCGGATTGATGACCGCGAGGGGCCAGGGGTGGCCGTAGCGGTCGCCGAAGACCACGGGCAGCACGATGACCGCCGTCATGGCAGGACACCAGCCGTAGGCGATTCTGCGCGGCAGTTGCACGGCCAGCTCGTACAGAGCCGCGATGACCGGCGCCAGCAGCATCGGAGTGAGCAGGTAGCCGACTCCGCCGGCCACCCCGGCGCACACCGCCGTCACGATGAGCACGGTCCGGGGACGGGTGCGGCGCCACAGCAGGGCGAAGGAGGCGACGACGGCCAGCGGGAGGGCCGACCACCAGCCCAGTCCCTCGGCATAGCTGTCGCTGCTGTAGAGGGCCACCGGTCCGGACAGCACGAACAGCACGGTGACGAGCAACGCGTCGACGGCGTGCGGATGGTTCTGTGCGTAGTGCTGCCAGCGGGTGATCATCACGTGCTCCGGTCGCGGGGTGTTTCGTCCATGATCGGTCACACCGCGCGGCGACACCCGCAGGGTTTCCCAAGACACCACGGGAAACCCTGCGGGCCGCGCACGGGAACGCCGTCTCAGTTCAGCGCCGATGCAGGTGCCTTGTCGGGGGCCGGCTCTCGCCTGCCGGCCCTCGCGTCGGTGAGAGCCTCGCCCTCGATGTCGACGTGGGGCAGGCGCCGGTCGAGCCAGTGCGGCAGCCACCAGGCCCGCTCTCCGAGCAGGGCCAGTACTGCCGGGACGAAGACCATCCGGACCAGGAAGGCATCGAACAGCACGGCCACGGCCAGGCTGAAGCCGATCATCTTGATCATGGCCACTCCGACCCCGACGAACCCGGAGAAGACGGCGATCATGATCAGTGCGGCGGCCACCACGACACGGGCGCTGTGCCGGAACCCGCTGACCACGGAATCGGCGGGCCGCTCCCCTTGGACGTACGCCTCCCGCATCCGGGACACCAGGAACACCTCATAGTCCATGGCCAGGCCGAAGACGATGCCCACCATGATGATCGGCATGGTGCTCATGATCGGCCCGGTCTGCTGCAGGCCGATCAGCTCGGCCGCCCAGCCCCACTGGAACACGGCGACGACCGCGCCGAGGGCGGCGAGCACGGACATCAGGAAGCCGACGGCGGCCTTGAGCGGCACGAGCACCGACCGGAAGATCACGAGGAGCAGCAGGAAGGCCAGCCCCACCACGACCGCGAGATAGGGGACGAGCGCGCTCTGCATCTTCTGCGCGACGTCGATGTTGACCGCGGTGGTGCCGGAGACCAGGAACGTCGCACCGGTCGCGGACCGCAGACCGTCGCGCTCGGCGCGGATCGCCCGGACCAGGTCCTTGGTCTCCTCACTGGTGGGCGCGGTGGCGGGAGTTGCGGTGAACAGGGCGGTGTCGCCGACCGGGTTGAAGGTCGCGGTGGAGACGGACACGACTCCCGCGGTATCGGCGATCTTCTCCCTGATCGTGGAGAGCGCCGTCTTCGGGTCCTTCGCGTCCTTCGCGTCCACGACGACGGTCAGCGGGCCGTTGAAGCCGGGGCCGAACCCCTTGGCGAGCTCGTCGTAGGCACGCCGTTCCGTGGTCGCGGTGGACTTCGACTCGTCCCCGGGCATGCCCAGCCGCAGGTCCGTCACCGGCAGCGCCAGCGCGCCGAGCGCCGCGACGGAGGCGAGGAGTACCGGCACCGGTCGGCGCAGCACGAACTGAGCCCACCGGGTTCCGGCATTCGCCGTCGTGCCGCCGCGCTCGTCCTTGCCCTTCCTGATCCGGCGGGACAGAACGGCGTCGGGGAACAGGCCCAGCAGCGCGGGTACGAGGGTCAGCGCGACCAGGACGGCGATCACGACTGCCCCGGCGGCCGACAGGCCCATCTTCGTCAGCGTCGGAACGCCGACCACCGAAAGCCCCGCGAGCGCGATCACCACCGTCAGCCCGGCGAACACCACCGCCGAGCCGGCCGTTGCGACGGCCAGGCCCGCGGCCTCCTGCGGGGTTCGGTCCTTGGCCCGTTCCTCGCGATAGCGGGACACGACGAACAGCGCGTAGTCGATGCCGACCGCCAGGCCCAGCATGGAGGCCAGGCTGCTGCTCGTCGTGGACAGCCCGAACGTGCTGGCGAGCGCCATGATCGACACCATGCTGATGCCGACCCCCAGGACGGCCGTCAGCAGCGGCAGTCCGGCAGCCGTCATGGAACCGAAGGTCACGAGCAGCACCAGCGCGGCGACGGCGATGCCGATCGCCTCGCTCGCACCTCCGGCCGCGGGCTGAGCGGCCAGCACCGGGCCGCCGACGTCCACGGTCAGCCCCGCCTTCCGGGCCTCGTCCACCGCCGTCTGCAGGTGCTGCTTGGTGGAGTCGGTGATGTCCTTGGACTTCGCCTTGTAGGTGACGATCGCATAGGCGGTGGAACCGCTCTTGCTGACCGCACCCGCCTGGAAGGGGCTGACCGCGGCCTCGACCTGACTGCCTTCGCCGGCCTCGTCGACCAGTTTCTCGATCACCGCCCGGTTGCCGGAAGCAGTGACCTTCTGCCCCTCAGGAGCGACGAAGACAATCCTGGCCGATGCCGTGTCGGCGCTGTCGGAAGTGCCCGGGAAACGCTTCTGCAGCAGGTCATAGGCGCTCTGCGCTTCTATGCCGCTCATCGAGGCGGTGTCATCGGGAGGCGCGGGCGCCTCGGTCGAGGCAAACCCGACGACGCCCAGCACGACCACCCACAGAGCAGTCACGAGCCGGCGTCGTCGAAAGGCCGTACGGCCCAGTCGGTAGAGAAGAGCAGCCACGGGACGAAGGTCTCCACATCTGATTCGGGAACCTCCCCAGGCTCTCGATCACGACGGCTCCCGTCTCCCTGCTCCCGCCGACACTTCGGCTACTGAATCGGCAGTAGCGCTCTCCTGAACTCGCAGTACCAACCTGGGGGTGACGGGAAGGACCAGCCGAGGTCCAGAAACTGTGAGGCCCTCTTCCCGATATGTCGGGAAGAGGGCCTCACCGGCTACGCGGAGGGCATCCGCTTCGCCGTGCCGCGGCACCCTGTTCCGAAGGGCAGATCATCGCCCGGGCGCCGCACGCTTACGCACTTGCTGGCTACACCCTGTTGACGCCTGCTCTAGATTTTCGATTTCATCCGGAACAAGGTCGCGGAACCTGTCGTATATGTCAAGCCGACATAGGTCGACAATGCGCGAGTGCTGACGTAGACGAACTCATTGAACCTACTGTGCTGACTCAATACAGCCGCCTGACCCCGGGGGTCCAAGGCCGAACAGAACAAGTAGCCGTCGTTGTCAGGGTGGTATGCATTCAGCGAGAGCGAGTTACCCTCTGCCGGACTACCGTAGTCACCGCTCGTCGAATTGAGATACCTTCCGGCTCCATCAACCACATAGAAACAGTCCTCACCGTCTCTGGGAGGCGCCTCAATGACAACGAATTCATCGTCGGCGTCATCGGTGTCGGGGGCCATCACGAGTGGAGCATTTTCTTCCGAGGTGCCGTTCAGCGGGCGGAGTACCTGACCCTGCGGATCAGTGAACTCATAGGAATCCAACGCGTGAGCGTAGTCTTGGAAGAACCAGCGCTGGTTCGGGTCCTCAGGATTCCAGTCGCGGCCGAACAGCTGATCGCCGACAAGTGTGAGCGCTTGCCTGGAATGCCGGTTTATCAGCGTCCACGTGTGGTCGTCATTTTCTATCGGGTACCAAAGCGATTCGTGTCCATAGAAGTGACCCTTCGTATACACCTCTGCATCCGCACGATCAACTTGACCGAGATACATGTCGGACATCAAGTGGTGCAAGCGGTAATATCCCGGATACTCGGGATCCTCCTCGAACTCGAAACCCATCATCGGCAGATCATTCTTGCTCCGAGGCTTGGTGCGAGCTTGATAGCCCTCGCCGCTAGACCTTGTGGGGTCTGGGCGAAGAGTATTCTTATACGGATGCGTGGAATTGCCAAGCAGGCCTCTCACGTTCGTTCGCGGTTTTCCGCGATGCGCGCCACCGGTTCCAGGAGGATCGGCTTCAGCTTGCGTCGGCAGGGTCACATTGAATGCGGCCATAGTATGGTCGGAAAACGTTTCTGAAGATTGCACGAGGCTTCTCCTCGTGACTCTGATCGCGTTGGGCTGATTACTGCCGGCCGTGACGGCATAGTCCAGCATTCGGCCGAGCCGCGTGGGCCCCGCCGGGTCCCAGACAGCATGCTCGCTCGGCAGGACAGCACCCCTCAGATCCCTAGGCGTTCGATTGAAATCTCCCAGAACCACATAGGGCATGGGCGTTCCGTTCGGGCCCGCAGTGCTCATTCGCTGCCTGATTTGCCTCAGCGTGGTGGCGACGTCCGCTCCACCGGGCGACCTCGCATGCACGGTCCAGTACACGGTGTCACGGTAGAAAATTCCCAGAGCAGGGCGATCCGTACTGACTCCGTTTGCGTCCACCGCCCCTGGAACGACGAATACATGATCATTCATGTTCGCGCCGGGCGGCACCGCTGGATTACGAGTATAGATGGCCAGGTTCATTTGACCTACCCCGTTGGTAGGGCGATGGTCTGTCTGCAGCCAGTAAACATATCCTCGCGGCCGGGCCCCATCCGTCCCCAACCGATACTCATTGACAGTGGGGTTAATAACACCAATGCCCGGAGCATCCACTGAATATGAGGTTTGCCGGAATCTTCTTGCCGCCCCGGGCCGAAGATAGCCCGGCGGCGTGCCAGCTTCTTGCAGGGCAATCACTTGCGGCCCATTATCATTGGAGTCGCTTTCGTCAATGAACCCCAAATTCTGCAGGTAATCCCAGGGTCTGTCTTGGGCCCCGCCCTCAGGCAGATTCGACAGATTCGAACCAAACATGTTCCAGGTGGCCACTTTGCGGGTTGGAATTCCCGGCGGCCGGGGCTCAAGTTCAGGGCCGGCATATTCGAGGAACAGGGACTGCCGGTTGCCGACCTCGAGGGCTACCACTCCCTTGTCCTGGTAGTCCAGGTTCTCTCGGTCGGTCCAGTCCGCGATCGCCTGCCCGTCCTGGCTCAGGTGTTGGAACTGGCTCGTGTCGTCCTTGTTCGAGCCGAACACGTAGGCTATGCCGGCACGCGTGCCGTACGGCGCGTAGTCCAGAAACGGCCCGCCCCGTGTGAGCTGTTTCTTCAGGATGTTGTTGTGGAAGACGTTCCGCGGGCCTGATGAACCGGCCCACTTGCCCGCCTTGGGGCCTGCTGCCCACCAGATCGGATACCAGGTTCCGGAATCTACCTGACCTCCCTCACCACCGCAGTTGTTGCTGCAGTTGGCCGCATAGTGCTGGAAGGGAACTTGCACCGTGTTCTGCTCGAACAGGTTGTCGTGTTCCCAGCCGCCGTGCAGGTTCAGGTCCGAGTCGAGGTCATTGCGGAAGGCGACGTTACCGCTGGCCGACCACTGGAAGGTGAAGTGGCGCAGATTGCGGATGGTGTTGTAGGCCCACAACGAGTCCCACACACGGCTGCCGCGCAGATAGCCGTTGCCGCCCTTGCCCTTGTTCCAGGCCCCGTCGAAGCTGTTGTGCTCGATCTGCAGGTTGCGCGCGACCTCGGTGACGATCGGATGCGACCCGGTCATGGTGGCCTTCAGCCCGCGCGCCCAACTGTTGGCGGCCCACTTGAAGACGATGCCGTGCATCGCGTACTCGGGCGCCAGGTTGGCGTAGTTGTTCTTCGCCCAGGCAGCGGTCGGGTAGTACGTGTTGCCGTCCACCCCCTTCTGGCCTTCCATGTCCTGGGTGTAGGCGAAGTCCTCGAACCCGACCCCTTCAACGACCTTCAGAGGGGTGACCTTGCTGAAATACGGGTTGGGGCCCAAAGGAGAAGACCCGTCCGAAAGGGAGTCGACCGGCAGGTCCCACTCCAGCGGGCGGTCCAACCTGATCGTCTTGGCGGTTTTGTCTATGCGAGCCACCCGGAACATCTGCTGGCGCATGTGGAGGGACTCCATCATGCTCGTGTCAGTGATGCCCTGTTGCTCGTAGAACTTCCTGCTGTTGGCCGCGCCCACCCACACATAGCTGTTCGGCAGGAACTTGTCCATGTTGGCCTTTGGGTCCAACCGGATCGTGTTTTCGCCCTGCCGGGCCGAGAATCCCGGGTCATCGTCCTGGGCGGCCAGCTTGACCCCGGAAATCCAGTGCTGGTTGACGGAGCCCGCGAAGATGTCTCGGCGGTTGATGCTGGAGTTCGCGTAGTCGTCCCTGTACCGCTCGGCCACATCCCGAGCCTGGACCCGGAACATACCGTTCCCCGGCCACAGCCAGCCGCCGTTGCCCACGTCGCTTCCGGAACCGGCCACCATGGCATCCGGATCCCAGCGACCGTTGATCAGTGTCTCGTACCGGGTGAAGATGTCGGGTCGGAACACGATTCGGGTGCCACCGTCATCGGAACCCTTCCCCCTGATGGTCAGGAAGCTGGCATCGACGAAGATCTGCGCTGACACATCGATTCGCCCGGCCGGCAGCTCGATGCGCGAGAGCCGGCCGAAGTTGGCGTTCGGCGAGCACTCCTTCTTGATGTAGTCGATCGCCGCCTGCAACTCGAAGGTGTCATCCTTCCCGTCGTCGGCGATCACCTTGTACTTGGAAGCGAGCTCTTCCGCGGAGATACGGCAGGACGCCACCTGGGTCGTACCTATATCGCCGACAGGCAGATCCGCGCCACCCCGATATCCCACGCGTGACCAGTCCGGCAGGCCTGGAGTCACGGAGTCCGTACGGTTTCGATAGCTCAGATCCGGTTCGGGAGTGTCCGGTTCCGACGGTTCTTCCGGTTCCGCCTGTGACACGGGCGGCGGCGCCTCCGAGGCGACCACCGGAGCAGCCGAGGCGACCGCCGGCGCTGTAGGTGCGAGCAGCAGGCCGGACAGCAGAACGGCCGCAAGTCGAATGGGTTTCACGTGACCTCTGTTGATGTGTCATCGCTGGGTTTGTGCAGGTGGAGAGCCTGAACCTCTACCACTGCGGTGGCGCCGGCTTGGGCATGGAGCCGAAGTCGGTGACCCTCTTCCACAAGACGCCGTTCAGCGTGCCTTGACTGCCGTTGATGACGTAGTAGAGAGCGGTGCCGTCCATCACGGCCAGCGGGGACCGACCGTACGAGAGCGCAAAGGTCGGCTCCTCGTAGAACCCACTCCACCCCCCGTCTCGCACGATCAGGTAGCTGCCGATGGTGTTGTCGGACTCCGCGAGGCTGATCACGCCGTAGCCGTTCGGGGAGAGCGCGACGGACGGGGCATGCCTCGACCAGCCATTTCCCTGGCTGAGCTTCCACGGATTCGTCCAGCTGGAAGCCCCGTACCTCTGTCGCGCCATGTAAATGCTGTTGTCGGTGCCCGTGAAGGCGAGAACGACCTGGTTCCAGGGGGCGGGGTCGTTGTTGTCGACGTCCACCTGAGCGGCCAGAGACGGCGCGTCCTTGCTCAGAGCGTTCGGAACCACGCGGGGATTCTCGAACGTCTTGATGGCGGCGTTGTAGAACATCGTCCAGATGTCGTCGTTGGACTGACTGTTCCAGGCGAGCATGAAGGAGTTGTCGGGGAGCGCGGCAGCCGCCACAGGCAGGTCGGCGGAGGTTCGCGTGTCGTTGGAGATCTTTGCCCCGTAGGGCAGGGTTTCCGGCAGTTGGTAGCCGGCGTTGAGCTGGATGCGGTGCTGCCAGACGTCTCCGTCCCTGCCGGTGTGGAAGATCCGGAAGTTGCCGCGGTTCCCGTCGTCGGTCCAGATCACTGTCGGGGCCGCATACGTCTGCGCGTTGGGGGACCCCGGCGATATGGGCAGTTGGTAGGCGGACCCGTTGTTCAACGAGATCCAGATGTAGTCGTTGTCCTTGCCGCGCCATGCGTGAAGGACGTTGCCGCGGTTGTCGCGGGCCTCCCCGGGGGTGGACTGGCTGGAGATGGGCCCGCCCGAATAGGTCACCAGATTCCAATCACGGCCCTCGTCGGGAAAACCCGAGGCATTGACCGAAGGGCCATCGGCCTTGGTCGAAGGGTCACTGGCCGCGGCGGGCGCCGCCACTCCGGCAACAGCGGCGGAAGCGGCGGCAACCGCCACTGCCGCCAGCCGGAACTTCTTCGACTTGTTGTGCATCTGCGAACCGAACCTTACGTCGAGCGTCAGTTGACGCTTCTGGTGAACACTCTTCGACGCAGCAACCATGTTGGTGCCACAGCATCAAGACACCGGCCGCCGGTCCGCTGTAACAACTTGTGGATGAGACGTGGCGCACACGAAAGGCGTGCCGATCGGGGACTGACTGCCCATCAGGCATCCTGCTGGACAAGGGTGTTGAGGCAACCGCCGGACGGCACCGCCGCAGCCTTACGGCTGGTCCGTGGCGCACCAGCGCGGGTCGCCAGGACGTACGCGCGGGAGGAGTGGACACACGATCCGTGCCGATGACGTTCAGGACCGAAGGCCGATGTCAGCGGTCCCGGGAGCGATCATTAGGCTCCCCGTCATGACCATCGATGATCTCGGATTCACCTGCTCGTGCTGTGGCCGGCACCATGCGGAAACACCGATGAACTACTCGACCGCGGCTCCCTACGCCTGGGACGAGAGCTTCGCGAGCGCACCGGACTGTCTGCTCTCCTCGGATCAGTGCGTCATCAAGGCCCAGCACTACTTCGTGAAGGGCCTGATCGAGATACCCGTCATCGGCAGCGACGCCGTGTTCTCCTGGGGAGTCTGGGTATCCCTGAGCCGGGACAACTTCGCTCGCTCCGCGGAACTGTGGGACAGCCCGGAACGCGAGGCCGAGGAACCGTACTTCGGATGGCTGAGCACCGAACTCGCCCTCTACACGCCCAGCACCGTCAACCTGAAGACCCACGTCCACACCAGGCCGGTCGGGGAGCGCCCGCTCATCGAGTTGGAACCCACCGACCACCCCCTCGCCGTCGAACAGCGCACCGGCATCACCCCGGACCGCATCCGCAAAATCGCCGAAGCAGTCCTCCACGCGACCTGACGCTGCGTGACGCCCGAACATGATCACGGCTCGTTGCAGCGGAAACGTGGTTGACAGTGGGAAGTGACCACTTCAGGGTTGGTCAGCCGGACGCTGCAGAGGGGGACAGAGGCCGTGGCCGACCATGCTGAGACGAGCAAACGGGGGAACGTCTACGTCGACATGGTGGGAGATCTCTTCCACCCGGGCCACGTGGCGCTTCTCAAGGCCGCGCGAACCTTCGGAGAGCGGCTGATCGTCGGCGTCCTCTCGGACGAGGTCGTAACCGAGTACAAGCGAAGGCCCATCATGACTCTGGCCGAGCGGGTCACTGTGATCGAGTCGTGCCGCTACGTCGATGCGGTGATACCGAACGCTCCGCAACGCGTGACGACCGAGTTCCTTGACGATCACGACATCGCGGTGGTCGTGCACGGAGACGACATCTCGCCGGATGCCATCGAAGCGATCTACGGTCCGGTGGCCGCCGCGGGGAAGTTGCGGCTCGTGGAGTACACGGCAGGTGTCTCTACCACTGACCTCATTCGAAGATGCCTGGCGCGAGGCATCTCCTCGTGATCTTCGTCTGATGCCGTTCGGCGGAGGCGGGTCCCTGCGGCTCAGGACACACAGCCCCCGCGACCCCACCAGGGCAGCCGCTACGCCCGCGTTGAAGTTCTCCCGCAGCCTCGAACTCCTGCCTCGGCCCTCATAGATCTGGTGAATCGTCCCGAGACAGCCGACCACCGACCGACTGCCACACCCTGGCCCTCAGTGAACTCGTCGAGGACGAGGTCCCTCGGCCGCTCCCCTGCCCGGGCTCGGTCTGCGGCCCGTCCGCCGGGGAGTCGTCGGTCTCATGGCCGTCCTGGAGGCGTCCGTGCGGTACGCGCGCGCCGGTCCTGCCGCAGCATCGTGTCGATGCCGGCGATCAGCATGGCCACCACCGTCTCGAACAGTGCGTCCGGCGGTTCGGCGGTGGACTCCGCGACGACGCGCCGTAGATGCGGTAGTTCGTCGTGCGGTGTGAGCGGTGGGATGCCGGTCCACGCCACCGGGTCCGCCCCGGGCGGCGGGCGGTCGTGCCAGGCGTCCCAGACTTCGGCGAACCCGGCCACCTGGAGCACGGTGAGCGACCAGGCTCGGTGAGCGTCCTGCGCCCGCAGCCCGATGGCGAGGAAGAGGCTGACCAGGGCGTCGTCGGATACGGGCTGGTGCTGAGCGTCCTGTTCACCGGGGCGGTGTTCGCCGGGGCGGCGGCCGGCCGGGACTTCCTGCTGGACGACTATCCGCCGGCGATCCAGGAGCGATACGGCAAGCCCAGGAGCGCGCGAGGCCGGCGCGTGGCGGCGTTCGTCGGCGTGTTCGTGTGGGCCGTGTGCGGCATCCCTCTGTTGACGGCGGCGCTGCTCGGGCTGGACGGAGCACTGGACGAAGGCCTGGCCTTCCTGCCGGCGGCCGTCTGCGCGGCGCTGTTCTTCGCCACCCTCACCGTCTACGACCTGATCGTCCTCGACTGGATCATCTTCGTCGGCCTGCGCCCGCGGCTGCTCGTCCTGCCCGGCACGGAAGGCATGCCGGAGTACGGGGACATGGGCTTCCATCTCATCGCCGCGCTCAAGGGCAGCCCTCTGATCATCGTCGTCGGCCTGGTCGCCGGAGGCCTCGCCGTCCTCTTCGTCCAGGTGTTCTGACCGCGGAGAAGGACTCCTCGTCAGTCGTAGTCGCCGTACAGACTGTCGCTGTGCGCCGGGCGGGTAGCGGGTGCGAAGGCATCCGGCAGCGTGGTGAAGTCGACGCGCCTTACGGGCTCTACGGTCACGTTCTCGCCCGCATCGACGATGCGTCGGGCGAGTTCGAACACGGCTCGCTGGTAGTGGTTGCGGTAGGCGCTGAGCTTCATCAGGCCGTACAGCCCGTAGGCGCGGTAGCGGTCGTCGAGTTCGGGGGGCAGGTACTGGATGTACCTGGCAGGTTCCGGAATTCGGCGGGCTTCGACGGGTGTCCACAGGGCCGGCACGATCGCTCCGGGTGCGCCTCTGCGGTCCTCGGCCCGGAACCCGGCGGTCCGTTGCGCAAAGGCACTCCACTCCTTGCTGCACCAGACGCTGTTGAAGTACCGCGGCGAGTACAGCGGCACGAACACCCGGCAACCGGCCAATGAGTCGGCCAGATCATGGTTCCAGCGGTGCGCGGCGCCCAGCGAGCGGTGCATGAATCCGATCGGTTCCGGAAGCGACGTCAAGTTCCGGATGTGGCCGCACAGGTCACGGAACAGCTGGTGAACCCATCGGTTCGGATCAGCGTCGTCGAAGTCGCTCGTCGGGGTATGGGCGTAGCTCAAGTGAAAGTACGGACCGGTCCCTCCCCGCCGCAGAGCCGCGATCGCCGCAGCGTATTCGGCGGCCATGTCCGCCCGTCCCAGTTCCCGGGCCAGGGAGTCGAGCACGCGCTGCAGTTCGTCGTACTCACCGGCGTTGTCCGCCGCTCTCTCCTGCGCTGCCGCCTGGTTGAGCAGGTCCGCAACCCGCTGCATGCTCGTGACGGCGGGCTGTGCGGCGAGGGCTTCGTGGACCCATTCCAGGCGTGGAGCCTGCATGCGGTCCATGAGCCCGTTCAGTCGTACCGTCAGCGACTGGAGGGACGCCTGCGCCCCGGTCAGCAGGACCCGTCGTGTCCCGGGCCCGCCCGTGACGCTGCCCAGGGGCAGGTCGGTCTGCGCGCGCAGGGCTCCGCGCGGATCCGAGATCAGCGCCGTTCCGGCCTTGACCGCTTTGTGCTGCTGTGCCAGGTATCCGGTCACGTAGTCGTGCGTGGCCCGTTCGTCGGAGCGTCGTACGAGTTCCCGCAGTGAGTCCGCTACGGCAGGGGGAAACGCGAATGAGCGCTGATCCCAGGGCAGTGCCAGGTGAGGGAGCGGCTCGGCCCCTTCCACCGCTCCGGCTTTGCAGGGGGTCAGCAGACCCGCGAGGAACACCTCGGCCAGATGTTCGGGACCCGAGCTCGGCGCTGCCGATCGCTGCACGAGACGCATCAACGGAACGGTCAAGGCGCTGCCCGCACAGGCGAGATGAGCCGCCACCCGACGTGCGCTGTCCGAGCCGTAGGCGAGGAACTCCTCGAGCGCGGCTTCCGGGGCGATCTCGACGCCACCGGACAGGGAGGGCTGGTAGGCGCGCACCTGCTTGGGGTCGTAGAAATGCAGGGCCGACTCGCCCGAGGGCGCCCCGATCAGCTGGGCCCAGGCCCGGACCGACCTGCCGTGAACAATGTCGATCACCGGAACGGGCGGGCTCGGGACGGACAGTATGTCCCGGGGCAGACGAGGGTGGCGTAACCGGATGTGGTGATTGGCGACGGCGGGGCGGGTGGCGGAGGCCATCAGACGCACGGTGGGCAGGGTTGTGTCCGGCCACCTGTCCTCCGGCAGGACGTGGAAGACCGCCGTGGGCCCCTTCGTCGCCCATTTCATCAGACGTTCTTGTGCCTTGCCGGCCTGCCAGGCGTGGCCGACTCCATCGGACAGGACCAGCAGGAGGGTGCGGCCTCCGACCGGAGGCGAGGCTATGGGGGCATTCTGACGAAACGGCTCGGCTGTGAACCGCACCTGTTCGGGGTCGTCGGTGTTCATGCCCAGCAGCCGGATGCGACGGAACGCCCTGAGGCGATGGAGCTCCTGGTGCAGTTCCTTCGCCGCGTCGTGCCACACAGCCATGGAGATGCCGTCGTCGACGACGAAGGTGAGGTCGAGCAGCAGTTCGTGTTCGGGGGTGAGGACGATGTTGCGGAGGCCGTCCGCGAGCGCCGTCACGGTGGCTCCGACGTCGAGGCGGAGACGAGTGTGCGAGCGGACCGTCGAACGCAGCGGCCGCAGGGCTTTGAGGATGCTGCGGGCGTGGGGAAGAGCCCCCGGCGTGGGCAGACGGGTCGGCGAGACGGTCGCGCCCCCGGTGCCCGACCAGTCCGCCGACGCGTAGAGCACCCGGCTGCCGGACTGCTCACGCGCGGCCATCTGCTGGTCGGGGGCGGCATCCGGGTCGACGGCCGACGTGCCACCCGCTTCGACGGGACGGCCCCTCGCGTGGGATCCGCCTCCGGCCACCGGCTGGGATGTTGCGATGTGCGGCAGCGCCCCCAGCCACAGGATGTCGGCAAGTTCCTCCGGCGTCGGGTCGTATCCGGCAGCCACCAGCGCCGAGCGGAGCGTGGCGATCATGGGCTGGAGTCCGTGCCGTCGAGCGGCCTGAGCACCGCGTCGAGCACGTGCCGGTCGAGGGGTACGGCATTCAGACGCAGATGAATGGCGTTGAGCAACTGATCCGTGGCCAGCCTCCCTTGCCGCCCTGCAACGCCGAACTCGCTGATCATCTCGTCCACGGCGGCCCGCAGATCGTCCTGCGCGCCCGTGAAGCTGTCTCCGAACTGGGCCTTGACCACCTCGGTCAGGTGGTTCGGTTCGGGATCCTTCAGATCGAGGCGGACACAGCGCCGCAGAAAGGCGGGCGGAAAGTCTCGTTCCCCGTTGCTGGTGATGACGACGACCGGGAACTCCTGGCAGTACATCCACCCGTCGACCACCTTGGCCGACGACGGGCCCGGCCAGTCCTGCCCGGCCGCGCCGTCCGTGTCCGGCCTCCGGTTGGGAACGGGACGGGTGAGCGCGACCTCGGCCTCCCTGTTACCCAACTCCGTGGCCTGGCGGCTGAGTTCCGGGATCTCGAAGGCGCCGTCCTCGAATACCGTCAGGAGATCGTTGGGCAGGTCGATGTCGCCCTTGTCCAGTTCGTCGATCAGGAGGACGCGAGGGCTGCCCGCCGCGGAAGCCAGGGCCGTGCCGAGGGGCCCCAGAACAACGTAGTTCTCGACCGGGAGGCGCTCGCCCGCGTGTTCGGGCGCGGCAGCGTCCCGCAGGCGGGCGACAGCGTCGTATCGGTAGAGCGCTTCGGTGAGCAGCGAGCGGGAGTTGACCGCCCAGTGCAGGACCTCGCCCAGACCGAGGTCGTCCGCGATCGCGTACGCCAGCGACGACTTGCCGACGCCGGGGAAGCCGGTGACGAGCAACGGCCGTCGCAAGTGAAGGGCCGCATTGACCACGTCAGTGTCGTCAGGCCTGATCACGTAGGCCGGCCGCTTGGGCCGTTGTGCCCCGAAGCGACGCCACGGTGGGCCGGGGGGCAATCGCACCGGCAGGGAGTCATGGGGTTGGCCGAAGAGCCCGTCGGAGGAATCGGTGCCGGTCATGCATCAGGTCCTTCCGGGCGCGGTGGTGCGGATGCGTGGAGGCAGCCGGCCGGGGTCGTCCCACAGGAGAACCAGCTGGCTCGTGCCGGGCCCTGGCGATTCGTCGGCCTCACCGCGTAGTTGTCGGACCTCGTCGGGCAGATCGCGGGGATGGACGGCGGCCCGCAGGTCGGCACGGTCGTCGTCGTGCCGTGTGCCGTTGATCTTGCGGTGCCACGTCATGACGGGAACTCCTGACTCGGCGCAGTACGCGAGCGCCGAGGTGAACTCCGCACAGGCTCCGCGGAGTTCGACGCACGCGACCTTCGGCTGTTCGTCGAGTGCGGCCTTGAGGCCCGCCAGATCACCCGCGTCCCGACGGAGCCAGTGGTGATCGCCGGGTGCCGGGTCCTCATGGCAGGCGTCCCATCTGTCGTGCCAGGCCGCGCGTCGGCCGGCGCATCGAACGACGACCGTGGCGACCTGTCCCAGAAGGATGTTGTCCACCCCGCGATGGGAGACGGGGACGCGCTCCACCTGAAGTTCCAGTTGGCTTTGCGGCAGGAAGAACTCCACGCCGAGATCGACCTGCCCCGCCGTGTCCTCGCGCCGCATGTCGATCAATGGCTCGATCAGTTCCGCCAGTGCGAGCTGCGTGTGGCGCCAGGTGGAGAACGTCGCCCCGGCGTCGTGGTGCAGGGCCTGCGGTTGTCGGTTGACGGGATCGACGAGCCAGGCGGAGAAGCTGTAACGGGCGCACCCCGGCCGGGCCTCCGGGTCATCGACGGCGACGCGGACCAGCAGCCATGCCTTGTCACCACGTCGGCGAACCGCTTCCTGCCGTGCCGTGGCGAGCCGCGCGGCGACGGCTCCCGCATGTCCCGTCCGGCGCGCCACGCGTGCGGCCCACTCGACGAGACCTCCGTCGCTGCCCGCCTGTGCCTCTGCTTCGGCCGCCATGAGCGAGGTGAAGCGGAAGAGCGGCGGTATCGATCCGGTGTCTCTGCGGCACCCCGCGGCTTCCATGGAGCGCAGCAGCGTGTCCGTGTCCCGTGCCGCCGCGGCGTGATGGCGCAGTCTTCTGTCGTACAGCACCGCGACGCGCGGGTCGGGCAGTTCCGGGGCGGACAGGAGATCGACGAGCTTGGAGTGCTCCTCGATCGTCAGGAACTCGTTGGGGCGCAGTTCCCATGCCGCCTTCCGCAGAGCGCGCAGGGCGTGCGGAGCGTGCGGGGCATGCAGGGTACGCGGGGTGTGCGGGGCAGCATGCCCCTGCGCCAGGACCTCCACCAGATCGACCAGGGTCGGTACACCGTGCGGTGTCCGGGCCGCGGCGTCGACGATCTGCTGGGCGGTAGGCGCAGACGCTCCGACGCTCACCTGCACCACGGCGGGGACGCGCTTCCTGAACTGTGCCGCGCAGGCCTCGCGGGCTGCTTCGTCAGCTGCTCCTGCGGCTGCTTCGTCGGCTGCTTTGTCGGACAGCACCGCGTCGAGGAGCGTGGCAAGGCGCTTCTCTTCGGCTGTCGGCGGTACGAAGAACTCGCCGCTGGCGCTGGTCCGGCCCTCCCAGTTCCGCCGTAGCAGGCTCGGCTTCTGCCGGGTCAGCCGCTGCTTGCGCAGGTTGTCGAACTCGGCGTCCACTCGGTCGCTGACCTGATGGAGGTCCGGCAGGACGTCGTCGGTGCCGTCGTCGAGGAACCGCAGCAGGGCCCGCGGGAAGAGACTGGCGGCCTCGCCGCGGGCCTGCGGCCCGCTGAGGGCGACGCGTGCCCACTGGCCCGTGCTGCACGCATGCATGACGAACAGCCCGCGCTCGGTGACATAGCTGTGCCGGACGCCCACCTCGACCTTGCTGATCCAGTCCTCCCGCGGCTGGTTCTGGCAGGCGTTGATGGCGACGGCGACCTTCGGCACCCCCCTGCCGTTGCGTGCTCCCAGCCTGGTGGACTGCAGGGCGAGTTGAAGAGCGTCCACGTCCACGACCCGCTTGGTGTCCGCCGTACTGTCGGACAGCACCAGCACATGACTGCCGCTGCTGTCGATCAGGCCGTGACCGGACCAGAAGACCCACAGCAGGTCGGCTTCCAGCTGTCTCATGCCCTCTTGGAAGTGGCGCGAGACGGCGGCGGAACACGCCTCCTGCGGCAGGAGGCCCGCGGGGAGGACGGGCTCGTCCTGCGGCCCCGGCAGGCTGGAAGCGAGCGGGGAGGCGAAGAGTGTGACGTTCGCCGCGGGCACTCCACAGTCGATGAGCCAGGAGATGAACGCGCAGGCGTCCGCGTACGGCCCCGGGACCTCCCACCTGTCGTCCTCGTACGCCTCGACAGCGACGACCAGCGCTTGGGTGCGCCGTGGATCAATCGCGTGCGTCATCGAAGAGCTCTCTGTCGAGCCACCTGTACATCGGTGCGTGATCCCAATAGGCGGAGTGCGCACGCAGCAGTGGGCGACGGGTGTTGAACGCGACGTCCGTGACCTTGTCCTTTCCGAAGACCTCGCTGCCGACGTAGGCGAGTGGGTCGCGCGGGTCGTAGACGTTGATCCACCGCTGCGGGAAGGAGGGGGGCAACGGGGCGCCGAAGGGCAGGGAGTGCAAGGCGTCCAGCTCGTACAGGAAAGGCGCCTGGGAGCCCACCGTCACCAAGGCCTTGACCCGGTCCCGATGGTTCTCGGTGGCCAGCAGATCGACACAGGCCACGCCGCCGAGGCTGTGGGCGAGGATCACCACGGGCGGTTGCACCGTCCGCAGAACGTCGGAGATGTGCCGGCGAAGGCCTTCGCCCCGGGCCTGGTAGCGGAGGATGTCACCGATGGGCGGCGCGGCCTGGCTGCTCAGGTGCGACCGGCGTCGCCGCACCCGCCAGGAGGCCGTCCACTCCGCGCTGCGCCAGAACGGCAGCCAGACCGGACGGGTGACGTCGGAGACGACGCCTAGCGCCGCGCCCGGCTCGCCCAGCGCCGTCAGCACCACGTCGAGCAGAGCGTCCACGGCGTTTCCGTCGAAACTCGCTCCTGCGGAGTCCCATCGCTGGTCCGCTGCGGCGAGCGCTGCCGCGACCACGGCACGCGCGGTGACCTGGCGCACCGTGGACAGCGGTGACGTGGTGTCCCGCAGACTGCTCTGCAGGACGTCGCAGACTGCCCGGGACGCGTCGGCGACCTCGTCGACGAGCAGCCCGTGAGCGGCGGCTGCCTCACGTACGGCGGGGTCGTCGCCCAGTGCCTCGAGGCGCGGGCACAGATCCTCGGCCGGCGGCTCCTGATCCCAGGGCACGTACCTCTCGGCGCTGCGGTCGTCCTCCAGAGCCAGGAGACGCAGTTCGGCAAACGGATCGGCGTCCAACAGAGCCCAAGAGGCCAGTCGCAGTTCCTCGGCGGGCGGATCCGGTGCGTCGGCATCGCCGGCATCACCAGCATCACCGGCATCGGCTTCACCGGGCCGGGGCGGCAGCGAAGCACCGTTTCGATGAAGCCGGGCTCCGTGCTCTTCCCCCCAGTAACAGCGCACCAGCTCCAGATCGCGATTCAGCTGCGCAAGCTGTACGGATACCCGCTCGAAGAGCGACGCATAGCCGTCGTCGCGGACACCGGTTCCATGAACCAGGACAACACTCGTCATGCTTCCCCCCGTTGCCGTCCCCTCGGGCCAGTTTGGCAGAACTACCCTCAATCCAACCCATAAACGCAGATCTCGTAGTCAGCACTGGCTTGCCGTAGGAACTGGGCGAGGGCGCAACGCAGTTGGGAGGTTCTCTCACCACTCCAGGATGCAAAGGGCAACGGCCTCGGCCTTTGCGGCCGGCCTCTCCTCGCCCGTACTCGGGGAGCGTGCAAGTACTTGCTGCGGCCCTGTAATCAGGTCGATCTCCTCGCGGGTGACACCTACTGTGGGGACATGGCTCATGCGAAAACCTCGTACGTCTGCCTGCCTTGCCGGGCCTCGTACAAGCAGTCTCACGGCGGGGATCAACGGCGGATCTGCCCGCGGTGCGCGGAACCCCTGATCCATGTGGGGTCGGCCTTCGCCACACCCCGACGGCGGGACACCGCGGCGTGGCGGACACTCACGGTGCTGCTGAACGCGGGCGTGCGTTTCCACAAGAGCTGCTGCGGCGGACCCGGCTACCGGCCTCGCACCCTGCGCGAGGTACGGGAGCGGATGGCATACGCGCGTCGCACCGGCAGGCCTTTCGCCAAGGCGCTCGTTCTGCGTGACCCGCCATGACCGGGCACACCGGCCTGGCGCGACTCATGACGCCGCCGACCACACCCATCGACGCCCGCGGGGACTGGACCGCTGTCGAGACCGCACTCGGCGCTCGGCTGCCCGACGACTACAAGTGGCTGGCCAGTACCTACGGTTGGGGAGAGTTCTGCGACTTCCTCTACCTTCGGACCCCGTTCGGCACAAGCGAGTACAACGGCATCGAGTGGCAGAGCAGACGCCTGACGGGATCGCCTGAGCGGGACTGGGAAAGCTACCCGTATCCGCTGCACCCCGCACCAGGCGGGCTGCTCGTGTGGGGCTCCACGGTGGACGCCGACCGGCTGTGCTGGCTCGCCGTCGGTCCGCCCGAGACATGGCACGTCGTGGTGTGGAGCGGAGGGGGCCAGTACGAGACTCATCCTCTTGGCGCGGCCGGGTTCATCGAGCGCTGGGCCGGCGGACACATCAGCTCCCGCTTGCTCCCAGACTTGGAGCCGGACCTGGCGCCGTGGTTCAACGCCTTCCGTCCTCGTATCAACCGGTGCCTCTGGCTGTCCGAGAGCCCCTTCTCCCACCCCGAGCGCCTGCGTCTCCTCCGCGAATCACTGGCTCCCACCACGGACCGGGGCACGTGGCGGTCGGAGCACGACGAAATGGGACAGGACCACTTCGCGACCGTCGATACCGACTGGCTGCTCACCTACGATGCATCTCGCCCTCATCAGATCCGGATCGGCTACCCGCCCGAAGACACGGAACAGGTTCGCCGGCGCCTGCTCGCTGCCGTTCAGCTCATGGGATGCCATGTTCTTCAGGTCACGACCGCAACCGGGACAGCCCTGCCGACCTGGGACGCGGCCACGGACCACGAGCAGGAGCTCGGAGGAGCGGGAGGAGCTTCACCGCGGGCGCAGCGCCGGCCAACTGAGCTGTTGAGCTACCAGTTCCGGGATCAGTCGAAGATCAGTCGAACCAGACCACGAGTCGCACGTGCCCTGGACCATGCAGTTCGCCAAGCGTCCGCATCACGTCCCAGACCGGCGCCCAGTGGGTCCCCGCCCCGGCGACCATGTTTCGGCTGCGCGTGCCGGACCGGTCTGTCTCGTCCCAGTTGGCGGCTGCCAACTCGGCCCAGCTGATCCACGTCGTTCCGAGCACGTCCTGTGGCCCGCCCCACGCGCTCAACGCGTTCCGCAGTCCGTCCGAGGCATCCTCCGGCAGACCGCGGTCCTCGGTCAGCGGCCGGAAACCGAAGGAGTTGCGGACGCCGAAAAGACAGGCGAGGGCGTCATAGGCGTTGCCCGTGTTGAGGAGGAAGAGGTCGATGGCCGCGTGCCACACCGCGCCCTCGTCGTCCTCTCCCCAGATCTTCCCTTGATCTGGCTCGTGATCGAGAACGTCGGTGAGCGTCGGCCGTCGGGAGGGCCGGCCATCAGGGCGACGGCGACATCAGGGCGCGCAGGAGGGCCGTGTCGGGCGTGTCGGCGACGGCCGCGTCAAGGGCGTCGTCCATGCCCTTCTCCCACGCCTCGGGCAAGACGAGTCCGGGCTGCCCCGACCACGCGATGTCCGGGATGGCGAGTCCGGCCTCGGCGAGGCGCAGGTGGACCATGCCCGCGAGCCCGTCGAAGATCTTGGGCCGGATGAAGTTGCGGGCGGACGGCCCGATCAGTCGTGCCGCCTGATGCGGCTTGGGCATGCGGTCGGCGACCTCCATCCACAGCAGGCCGCGGTCGAACGCGTCGAGTATCTCCTCCAAGCCGGGCAACTGGTCGTTCGCCACTGGTCCGGCCGTGGCATCTCGGCGTACGGGCACCGGGCTGTCAGCGCCCTGCGCCGATGCGCGCAGCGCCCTGGCCAGGGCGACCCTCAGCGGCCGGGACCAGTCCTCGGCGTCGGCGAGCGCGCGGGCCATGACGAGGTCGTCCCAGCTCATACGCCGCAGCCGTGCCGCCTCCGGCGCCAGCGTGCGCGCCTCCAGCGCGGCGAACACCCGGTCCGGGTCGTGGAGCAGCGTGAGCGCGGCCGGCTCATCGTCCGGCCCGTCGGCTCGATCCTCCGCGGGCAGCTTCTCGATCAGGGCGATTCGTTCGGCCGTCGGCGGGTGCGAGTCGTACTGGTGCGGCCGCGGCGGACGCTGCCCGGCGGAGAGCGCAGCGAACCACTCCCCCGTCCGGGCGGCGAGCAGCCGCTGGAACCCGCCGTGCACCTCGCCCACAGGCGGCAGTGCTCCCAGCTGCGCACCCATCCCGGCGTACGTCTCCAGGTAGTGGGTGTGCGCGGCGGTGAGTACCGGAAGCGTGCGCAGCGCAGCGGCCGTCGCGTCGCGGCCCGCGTGACGGGCGGCCAGTTGGTCGGCGGCGAGCTCCTGGTGGCGGGCCACGGACTGCGAGGTCCGCAGGAACATCCGGGCGTAGGCGACGTACAGGGTGCCGATCGCGTAGTGCAGCTGAGTGCTGCCCTCGCGGAAAACCTCCACCGTGTGCAGTACCGCTTCCCGGCCACGCATCGTGACCCCGCCCAGCCGCGTGTCGAGGTTGCCGTAGTGCCCGAACTCGTGGGCGAGGACGGCGCGCAG
Source organism: Streptomyces sp. NPDC001858 (assembly GCF_053594615.1). NCBI lineage: Bacteria > Bacillati > Actinomycetota > Actinomycetes > Kitasatosporales > Streptomycetaceae > Streptomyces > Streptomyces sp. NPDC001858. The sequence continues at coordinate 12,599 of NZ_JBSFEV010000034.1, read as the reverse complement.
TTGCGGCACGGTCATCCCGGCGAGCAGCGGCAGGCCCAGGAGCATGCGACGCCGTCCGGGCAGCAGTCCCAGCAGGCGGCTCTGTTCGGCGACGGCTGCGTTGACCTCGGCGACGAGGTAGAGCTCGTCCGGCGGACGCTCCCCCGTCACCTCGGCGGCGGCGCGCACCTGTTCCCACAGCTCGGGCTGGTCCTGCGGCGTGACCGCCACTGCGTGCGGCACCGGGCCCAGCCGTCCTGCCCGCAAGAAGGCGAGCATGCCCCGCAGAATCGCCGCCGCCAGGAGAACGGTGACCGTCACGACCATGCCTTCGAACCAGGCCGCCCGCGCGGTGAACAGCCGTGTCACCAGCAGCCAGTCGAGCGCGGCCATGGCTGCCAACAGCACGAAGCCCATCAGATAGAAGCCGGCCAGCAGCACGAGCGCGCGGACAGCGCGCAGTCGGAACGTCATCCGAAGATCCCCCCACCCCCACACTCGGGGCTCAGCCAGCCCGAATGAGCCAACAACGCTCGCGGATCTTACCTGCAGCTCTCCGATCAGGTTCGCCACCCCATTGACCACGCCAGACGCCGCACCGGCGAAACCCTGGGCGACGACGCTCAGCCGTACCACGACGCGGGACACGACCCCATTGGTCACGGCCTGTACACGCGCCGCGATGGGAAGGGCCATAGGAGAGCCAACGCCCATACCTGGTAGGGCAGTTGCTGTCATCATCGAGCCATGGCAGACGACGAGCCGGCCTCCACCGGACCACCTCGCGCCGAGGACCTCGAACTGGTCCTGTTCGTCACCGCCGGGGGCGTCCGGCCGCATGTGTTGGGCGCCGTGGTGTTCCTCGCGCTCGTCGTCGGCGACGGGTGGACCAGCGCGCTGCTGCTACGCGATCACACCGGGACGGTGCTGTATGCAGGGGTGGCCGCAGCGGTCGCGGTCGGTCTGCCGGCACTGTGGCTTGCAGAGCGGCATATCGCAGGGATCGTCAGGTGGTCGCGTTGGCGTGAGCGTCCCCTTCCCGCGATGCGTCTGACCAGTTCCGGCCTGGACTACAGCCCTGCATACACCGGCAGTTTCCCGCTGCACGTCGATTGGTTGCCGATGCTGGAGAGCCGATACCGGCAAGGCACCGACAACACCGGTTTCTTCTGGTGCCTTTACTCTCCGATCATTGACGGCATCGATCCCCTTCCGCCCTTCGTCCATCGCGAGTGGCCCCTCGAAACACATCGGGCGAAGGCCGAACTTCGCGACCTGATCCGTACGGCGGAAATCGACGAGCACTCGCCGGAGCAGCTGGCTGCCGCCCTTCATCTGATCTACTACGGAACGCCGATCGTCCTCAACCCATACTTCGCGTCAGGGGCGCCGATCCCGGTCATTGACGCGTACCTGCGCGAGCGCACCGCCGGCCGGTGCACGCTCCAGCCGCCCGCCAAGCGGATACCGCCGACCACACGTACCTTCAGCTTCTAGCCCGGCACGGTCTGTCCGAGACCCCTGGGCTCGAATAAGCTCATTGGGCGTGATGGGACTCGCCTCATTGTGTCGACGGCTGTTCGAAGAGCACAGTGGATGCCATGGCGGACAGCGGAGCCTGGTATGGGCTTGTCGGAGCGATAGGCGGCGCGTTGATCGGCGGCGGAGCTGCCATATTCGGTCCGTTGCTCCTCCACGGCAGAGGAGCCCGTGATCAGAAACAGCGAGATGGGGATGCCCGTCGAATCGCCGAATTAGAGCGCGTAGTCCAGATGCGCAGCACCATGGACGCCTGTGTCGAAATACTCATGCAGATGGTGCAGAACCTCAAATACAGACGCATCCCCGAGGTGAATGAATTTGACGAGAGATTCTACCCAGCCCGGCGAGAAGCCATCGACGCGTTAAACGCAGCCATACATGACGGGCTATGGGTTACCGGGACGGGTTCGGTTGGCCGCCGCGGTGCGCCCCGATCGCCGGGACCAGACGATCAAGGTACGGACCTATTTCTCAACGCCCTCGCGGAGGCACATAAGGAAATACGCAAGTGCGCACTCCTCAGCGTGCAGCCCACAGCAGCAGAATTGGATCAACTGGAAGTGCTGGTGCGCAGGGTCATGGAAGCCCGGGTACATCTGTCAGCCCAGCTCTTTGCCCGTGTTGAGTCAATCATGGGGGACCGCTTCCAGGCTTCCTGAAGAAGGGACTGCGGAGCATGATTGTCAACAGGTGATCGGCCCTTGATGGATCGGCGGCCTCGATGCGATGTACGCCGCAGATGTTCGTCGCATCGGAGGAAACTGCTCATCTTGCGTGCAGGGTGCGTCGTCATGACGGGGCGCGGCGGGGCTGAGCAAGGCAGGGCGGTGCCGTGCAGGGCCGTGCCGTGCAGGGCGGTCATGCTTCGAGGCGGCGCTTGGCGAGCCAGGTGACTATCTCCGGGTCGTGGTGGTCGAAGAACAGCGAGCTGCCGGTGTCCAGGGTGGCGATCTGCGCCATCTGCTGCTCGGTGAGCTGGAAGTCGAAGACGTCGATGTTCTCCGCCATCCGCGCGGGCCGCACCGACTTGGGGATGGCGATGACTCCACGCTGGGTCAGCCAGCGCAGGACCACCTGCGCCACCGACTTGCCGTGCTCCTTGCCGATCTCGGCCAGCAGGGGGTTGGTGAACAGGTCGTTCTTGCCCTCGGCGAAGCCTCCCCAGGACTGGATCTGCACCCCGTGCTCGCGCATCAGGGCCTGATAGCCGCCGCGTTGGAAGAACGGGTGGGTCTCGATCTGGTTGACCGCCGGGGTGATCTCGTTGTTGACGATCAGGTCGAGCAGCCGGTCGGGGTAGAAGTTGGCGACGCCGATCGCCTTGGCCAGGCCCTCGCGTTGGAGGTTCTCCATGGCCCGCCACTGGCCATAGACGTCGCCCAAGGGCTGGTGCATCAGGTACAGGTCGAGGTGGTCCAGGCCCAGCTTGTCGAGCGACGTCTCGAAGGCACGGCGCGTGGTGGTCTCGGCCGGGGCGTTCTGGACCCACAGCTTGGTGGTGACGAACAGGTCCTCGCGCGGGATGCCGCTGGACTTGATGGCGCGGCCCACGGCCTCTTCGTTGCCGTAGGCGGCAGCGGTGTCCAGCAGGCGGTAGCCGGCGGCCAGCGCGTCGGACACGGCGCGTTCGGTGTCGTCGGCCGGGATCTGGTAGACGCCGAAGCCGAGGAGCGGCATCTTTACGCCGTTGTTCAAGGTCGCGTAGTGCATGTTCATGGGCGGATGTTCCTTTGCTGAGGGTGGAGGCGGGTGCGGGCGGTCAGGGGGTGATGAGGGCCTTGAGGACCCGGCGGTCGGCCATGGCCCGGTAGGCGTCCGGCGTCCGCTCCAGGGGGAAGCTCTGGTCGAAGACGCGGCCGGGGGTGATGGTGCCGTCCAGCAAGTCGGGCAGCAGTTGCTCGATGTACGCGCGGGCCGGACTGGCCCCGCCGGTCAGGGTGATGTTGCGCATGAACGCGGCCGGCCCGATCGGCCCCTGCTCGTACTGGGGGACGCCCAGTCGGCTGATGGTGCCGCCGTCCAGGACCGCGCCGAGGGCGGTGTCCAGGGCCTGGCGGGTGCCGACGGCCTCGATCACCTTGTCCACTCCGCCGGTCAGCTCGCGGATGCGGGCGATGCCCTCCTCGTCACGCTCGGCGACGATGTCGGTGGCGCCGAACTCGCGGCCGAGCGCGGTGCGGTCCTCGTGGCGGCCGGCGAGCACGATCCGCTCGGCGCCCAGCCGCCTGGCGGCGATCACGGCGCACAGGCCGACCGCGCCGTCGCCGACGACCAGCACCGCGTCGCCGCGGCCGACGTCGGCGGTGACCGCGCCGTGGTGGCCGGTGGTCATCACGTCCGACAGTGTCAGCAAGGACGGCAGCAGCGCGGAGTCGGCGGCCACCGGCAGCTTGACCAGGGTGCCGTCGGCGTGCGGGACGCGGACCGCTTCGCCCTGTCCGCCGTCGACGCCGTCGAAGCCGTACCGGCCGCCGTCGCGGCACGAGATGTGCAGGCCCTTGGCGCAGTAGTCGCAGGTGTTGTCGCTGTAGGTGAACGGGGCGACGACCAGGTCGCCGACCGTCAGGCGCCTCACGTCGGCGCCGATCTCCTCGATGACGCCGAGGAACTCATGGCCCATGGGGCGACCGGTGCCGGTGGCGGGCATCGACTGATAGGGCCACAGGTCGCTGCCGCACACGCACGCGGCCAGCGTGCGCACCACGGCGTCGGTCGGCTCGACGATCTCGGGATCGGGCCGGTCGTCGACGCGGACGTCTCCGGCTCCGTACATCACTGCTGCACGCATGAGCGGTACTCCTCCAAACGGGGTCGTGCGAGGTACTGCTGCGGGGTCGCGCCCGGGCGGCGTCGTCGATCAGCATGCGAGTACGGGGTCGGGCAGGGCGGCGTGGACGATCAGCATTCGCGTACGGGGTCGGGCCGGGCGGCGCGGACGATCAGCATTCGCGTACGGAGTCGCGCCACGCGGCGCGGACGATCAGCGTTCGAGCATCTGCGCCTGGGCCTCGGTGTGGGTGTCTCCGGCGGCGGGCGGCAGGCTGCTGAGCCTGTCGAGCTGTTCCCGGGTAAGGGTGACGGCGTCGGCGGCGCTGTTCTCCTCGACACGGCCGACGCGCTTGGTGCCGGGGATCGGGGCGATGTCGTCGCCCTGGGCGAGCAGCCACGCCAGGGCCACCTGCGCGGGCGTGGCGCCGACCTCGGCGGCCAAGGCCTGCACCTCGTCGACGATCGCCAGGTTGCGCCGGAAGTTCTCGCCGGTGAAGCGCGGGTTGTCACGCCGGAAGTCTGTGGCGTCGAACTGGTCGGTGGAGCGGACGGTGCCCGTCAGGAAGCCGCGTCCCAGTGGGGAGAACGGCACCAGTCCGATGTTCAGCTCCCGCAGCACCGGCAGGACACGGTCCTCGATGCCGCGCGTCCACAGCGAGTACTCCGACTGCACCGCGGTCACCGGCTGGACGGCGTGCGCGCGGCGGATCGTGTCAGGGCCGGCCTCAGAGAGGCCGAAGGCGCCACCTTGCCCGCGGCGATCAGCTCGCCGACGGCATCAGCGGTCTCCTCGATCGGCGTGTTCGGATCCACCCGGTGCTGGTAGTAGAGGTCGATGTGATCGGTGCCCAGCCGCTGCAGGGATCCCTCGACGGCGGTGCGGATGTTGGCCGGGCCCGAGTCCAGGTTCCACGCGCCGGCACCGCCATGGGAGACCAATCCGAACTTCGTGGCCAGCACCACTTGGTCGCGTCGGCCTTTCAGCGCCTTCCCGAGCAGTTCCTCGTTGGTGTACGGGCCGTAGATCTCGGCGGTGTCGATGAGCGTGACACCCAGCTCCAGCGCCCGGTGCACGGTCCTGATCGACTCCGCCTCATCGGTGCCGGAGCCGGTGTAGCCGTGGGACATGCCCATCGCACCGACACCGATCCGGGAAACCTCCAGGTCACGCAGTTTGATGTAGCGCATTTCGCCCTCTCTCTCGTCCATTCACCGTCGCCCGGATTGCGTCGGTGTGGCAGGGCGGGCTCTTCAGGGGTAATGACAGGGCTCCCCTCTGACCTGCACGGCAGGTCGTAGGCGGGTGAGACTGGAGACATGGCATCCGAGAGCGCGCACTGCGAGGGCGCCGAGCTGGGCCGCTACCTGCGCGCCCGCCGCACCCAGACCAGCCCCGAACACGTCGGCCTCACCGTCGGCGCCGGTATCCGCCGCACCCCCGGGCTGCGCCGCGAGGAGCTGGCCACCCTCGCCGGCATCAGCATCGACTACTACGTACGTCTGGAACGCGGCAAAGAGACCCGCCCCAGCCCCGCCGTCCTCGACTCCCTCGCCCGCGCCCTGCACATGGACGACCAGGAACACCAGCACCTGCGCGAGCTCGCCGCCCGCGCCGCCCGCTACGTCCCCGAGCCGCCGCCCGCTCCCAGCCGTGCCGTGCAGCCCCACCTCAGGCTCCTGCTGGAATCGCTCCGCCCGAACCCCGCGTACGTCATCAGCCGCAGCATGGACATGCTGGCCTGGAATCCTGGCGGCCTCGCCCTGTACGCGGGCCTGGACGACTGGACCGTCAAACAGCGCAACCTCGCCCGTTACCTGTTCCTGCACCCTGCGGCCCGCGACCTCTTCCAAGACTGGGGCCGGCAGATCACCGCGTGCGTCGCCCGCCTGCGCGCTATCGCCGGCACCGCCCCCGACGCCCCCGATCTGACCAACCTCGTCGGCGAACTCCTCCTGAAAAGCCCCGAGTTCGCCGGTCTCTGGGAGCGCTACGAAGTGACCGGACGCAAACCCGCGCACAAGACGTTCCACCACCCTCAGGTCGGCACGCTCACCCTCACTTCCCAGTCCCTGCACATCGAAGGCACCCCCGGCCAGCGCATCGGCGTCTACACCGCCGAACCCGGCACCCCCGACCACGACGCCCTGCTCCTCCTCGACATGACCGCACCACGCCCGACGACGCAAGGACTCGCGCCCACTCCCAAATCCACCGGTCAGCAGCCGTAGGCCGGTCGTCCTTTGCCGCCCCGCACAAACCGCACTCCTGATCACCGGTCGTTAAACTCCCGGGGGGTTCGCGCCGACGGCCGACTGCCGACGGGCGACGGCTGTCGAGGGCTCGGGGGCGCCGATCGACCGGGCGACGTACCCAAGCTACGCGCTGCGGGGCTGGCCCCTCGGCTGACGAACGTGTTCACAGCTTGTGGGACCTGCAAGTGGAGTGGAGAGGGCTGTGATGCCTGAAGGCCAGGCTATGGAGGACGACCGTTGGTCCAGGTGGCCCGAGCCCTGGGCAGGCACGGAGTGCGACATGCGTACGGTCGTGAGTGCGATCCCGCGAGAGGTCAAGGACGGGTTCAAGTACGACGAGATCCCTTGGCAGCGGTTTCCGCATTTCTACGGCCCTGGCGAGGAGATCCCCGGACTCCTCGCGGCGCTCGCCTCCGAAGCCGCTGAAGCCGCCGAAGCCGCCGAAGCCGCCAGCAAGGCCTTGCGGCAGCTGTGGACAGCTCTCCACCATCAGGGCAGCACAACCGCGGTGGGAGCACTGGCAGTGCCGTTCCTGCTCCGGATCGCGGCCACCGGAGCCCCTGGGCTCCGCGCGGAAACCCTTCGCCTGGTCGCCGAGATCGGACGATGTCAGCACCATGGGGACGGATCACGTGAAGGCCTTCTCCAGGTCGACGAGGATCCGTTGCTGATGGAGGGCACCACAGAATGCCCGGTGGACTGGACGATTCAGGCCGCTCGCGACGCCATCACGGACGACCTGGACCTCCTGCTCCCCCTTCTCCCCGACCCCGATCCCGATCTCCGCTCCGCAACCGCGTTAGTCCTGGCGGCGGCAAGGAAGGAGGTGTCACGCGTCTCCTCCGCCCTGCACGACAGGCTCCCAGTGGAAAACGATCCGGTGGTCCGGGTGAGCCTGATCCTGGCGATCGCCCAACTCGCCCGCGAACACCAGCATGAACACGCTCCCGCGTGGGCCCGCGACCTGTGGTCAGACCCCGGCCAACCGCCCGACATCCGCATCGGCGCCGGCCTCGCATGGCTGTGCCTGGTCGCGGACCCCGCCCCCGACGAGCTCCGCACCCTCCTGACCGACCCCGGCACCCTCCGACACGGCGAGGTGCTTCAGCGGGTGCCATGGTTCCCATCGGTCGACCCGACCAGCGGGCTGCGCAGTTGCATCGACGAAATGCTCACGCCGAACGTCCCCTGGAACAGCGCTTGACGGTCCTCGGTCCGGACGGCGGAGGACCGTCAAGCGCGAGTCTGCAGCTGTCAGCCGACCTTCGCGGGTACTTGTCCGGCTCGGGCGCGGAACTGAACCGGGTCCGCAACTCCCGCTCCGCCCGAGCGGAACGAACTTGCGGCCCGCGTTCAACGCCGCCTTGCCCAGGCAAACGACCAACGGCCATCAGAAGGGGGCTTCCTCACTCCAAGCGGCGGTCGTCACGGGCTGCGGCGGACGGCGCTCGTCCTGGCGCAGGACGGCCACGGCCTCTTCGACGCGGCCGAGGTCAATGAGGTACCTAGCCAGGTCGTGGCTGTTTGCGGGCGCGTGGGGTCGCAGGACCGCGACAGCCTCCTCGGTGCATCCGGCACCGGCCAGCAGCTCGGCAATGTGCGGCGCCGCGTACGACGTGCCGCCCTCGGGGTGGGCCCGGGCACGCTCGATCGCTTCGTCAACTCGGCCGCAGACGGCCATCAGAGGAAGCCGTATCCAGAAGAGGTCCCACTCCTCCTCGCCACGGCGTTCCTTGAGGGCGTCGAGGCAGGCCAGCCCGTCCTCGGGACGGCCCTGGTCGGCGTAAAGGGTGCACAGCACGTGGAGGAACCAGTCCTCGGCCCCGCCAGGGGCATCGGCCAAGGCCCGCATCACCTCAATCGCCTCATCACTGCGGCTGTGCCGCGCCAAGAGGCGTGCGAGCTGCACTGTCATGTTGCCCTGTCGAACGGATGAGTCGCAGGCCTGCCGGTACACGGCGATCGCGCCAGCCACGTCACCGCGTTCCTCCAACAGTTCCGCGAAGCGCTGCGCGGCGTGCCCCAGCTCCTCGGTCACCGTGTAGGCGCGCAGCTCACCGGTCCGGTCGTGCCGGGCCAGCAGATCGGCCAGCTGGTCGCGGCCGTTGACCGAGGTGACGTCCCGGGTGCGGAGCAGAGCAATGGCTTCCTCGACGCAGCCCTGGCGTTCGCGGATCGTGGCGAGCAAGCCGATCGCCGTGTCCGGATCGAGCCCGCGACAGCACCACGGAGAGTCACAACGGTGCTGATCCGGGATCCGGGCGGCGAGCAGCCCTGCGGCCTCCTCGTCGCGGCCGGCTCCCTCCGCGACATCAACCAGGGCCGCGGCGAGGAACCAGTCGTCGATGTGTGGCCGCAGCAGAGTGAACGCCTCGTCGCCTCGGCCGTGCCGGGCGAGCAAGCGCGCATAAAACTCCAGCGCGAGAGGATGCCCGGCCTCCATACGAGCCCGGGTCAGCACGATCGCCTCGTCGGCCCGCCCCCAGCTCTCCAACAATTCCGCCGTGGTCCGGGTGGCCGTCCACCAGCCCGTGGCGAGATACGGGGCGAGTGTCTTCAACGCCTCAGCCTGTCGGCCCTGTTCACCGAGCAGCTGCGCCCACTCCCGCGCACAGAACCACTCCCCCTGGCCGGCCCAATACTCCACCTCCTCGGCATGGCCGAGTTCGAAAAGCCGGGAAACCAGATGCGGCGGGATGCAACCCGACTGCGTCCGAGCCCGATAGTCAAGATCAGCAGCGTCCACGGAAACGTACGGTAGCCCCTCCCTCTGACATCACCTCCACCACCGAATATCGCGCCAGCACCGTAGGCGAGAAGCTCTCCCCCCCCCCGCTGGGATGCCCAGCTGGGGCGGGCGTTGTATCGCGCGCTTTCAGCCAGCGCGTACTCGGGCAGTTCGGCACGGGCATGCCGCTCCAGCCCTCTCACGGCTGCCCCGGCAGAAGGCCGAGGTCCCGCACCCGCCGCATCGCCGTCCGCGCGCGGTCGGCGACCTCGTCGAGATCCCGTTGGTCATGGGCCGTGGACAGGTACATCTTGAAGCCGGGGTAGGCGAAGACCCCTGCTCGGATGAGTTCGAGGCCGAAGGCGCGCGACGCAACCCGGTCCTGTTCCTCGTACGACTTCTGATCGACGACGGGCCCGGTGCCGAAGACCGGTTCGATGAATGCGCCCGGGCCGATCACCTGCAGCGCGACGTCGAACTCGGCCGCCACGCCCAGCAGGCGCTCGCGCAGCGCGCGGCCCGACTCGGCCATGCGGCTGATCCCGTCCTCGTCCTCCAGGACGCGCAGCGTGGCAAGCCCCGCCGCGCACGACAGGGGATTGCCGAGCGTGGATCCGCTGACGTAGACATCGGGTTCGTGCGACCTGGCGGCCTCGATCGGTCGGGCGGAGGCAAGTTCGATCAGCTCCCGCCGGCCGGCGACCGCGCCGATCGGAAGCCCGCCGCCGAGCGCCTTGCCGAGCGCGCAGAGGTCCGGGACCACGCCGTACAGCGCCTGAGCGCCGCCGAGAGCAAGCCGGAAACCCGTCACCACCTCGTCGAAGACGAGTACGGCACCGATCCTGTCGCACACGGCGCGCAATCCGGCGAGGAAGCCAGGGGCGGGTTCGATCGCGCGCTGCACCGGCTCCACGATGATCGCGGCGAGACGGTCCCGATGAGCCTCGGCCAGCCGGGTGGCCTGGGCGAGGTCGTTGAACGGGGCGTGCAGCACGTCCGCCGCGACCGCCGCCGGAATGCCTCCGGAGGCGGGCCCTTCGACTGCCCGGCCGTAGTCGTGCGAGCCCAGGTATCCGCCGTCGAACTTGAGGATCATGTCGCGACCGGTCGCGCGCCGGGCGAGCCGCAGCGCGCTGAAGGTCGCATCGCTCCCCGACGCGCAGAACTTGACCGCGTCGGCGCACAGAACCAGTTCAACAATCCGCTGCGCCAGCCGGGCCGCCGGCGCGTTGAGGTAGTAGTACGTCGTGCCGTCGCGCAACTGCCGCTCGACGGCCTCGACGACACGCGGATGTGCATGCCCGAGGACGAGCGGCCCGCAGCTCATCACGAGGTCGATGAGCTCCCGCCCACGCGTGGTCCTGATCCGCGATCCGGCACCCTCCGCAATCACGAAGGACAGCTCCTCCGGCAGGCGGAACGCGCCCAGACTCGCGTCCGGCAGTGCCGAATCCGCAGCGAGTGGATCGAAGAGCGAGTCGAGGGGCGCTCCGCCCGGCCCGGGCCCCCTCATGACAACTCGGACGACTGACCGGGCACGGACATCCGGCGCAGCCTGCGCATCTCAGAACCTGTCTCGTCGTTCATGATTCCCCCTAGCGCGTTGGCGGTCGCGCGGTCTTGGTCTTGGTGCGTCCCCACGTGCCGATCACGAGTGAAAAGTGACCCCCGCTGCGTCGGTTGATGCTGGTCATTCCCCGGTGTCGGTCGCCGGAACCCGCCCGAGGCCATGACCGCGCATACGGCAGCCGTTGCCTTTGACGAGACCAGGGACGTCTCCGCCAAGGGGGACGTCGTCTTCGTGCACCGGAGCCGGACGGGACGTGGGTTCGTCGAAGTCGCCTTCGCCCCGGTCCATGGCGGTGGCCGGCAGATCACCGAGGACGTGGTGGAACCTGCTCGGGACCGTTGACGGGGCAAGGACAACGAGACGACTGCCTGGTCCTGAAACCGGCGCTCAGCGCAATGGTGCTCGGCGGACCAGCGCAGGAACTCCCCACAGCGCCATCGACCGGCACCAAGTACACGCTTCCCCGGTCATGTGGGCTGAATGCCGGACCAGCCGCGCCGAACGAGCTCGCGCCGCAAGCCGCGGTGCCCGCCGGATCCAGACTGCCGTCGGCCCCGCCACGGACTCAGCCGTCCGCGTCAGCAAACCCCTGCGCAAGGTCGCGATGCTTGTCTGCGGCCAGCTTCCCCTGGGCCGGGCTGATGGTCGATCCAGGCATGCGGCTCAAGCGTTCGATCTGCTCCGCGAAGCGCAGGTGCTCGCGCCGCGCGTGCTCACGGCAGGCCAGGCAGGTGACCCGATCCGAACGCGGAGAAGTCATCACAAACGGCACCCGCAGCCCACATCCGGTAGCGACAACACTCGGGAGGTCCCCCACCAGACCGAACGTGGATGCCACCATGTTCCGGACAACAGCACCCCCGTGGACCACATTCGCCTCAACATGGATGTGCGGATCGTTCCCGCCCATGGATCCTCCCTGCCCCGGCAACTCGACTGCCCGAGAGCACTCCTGCCCGACCACATCCTCCAAGATGAGTCCGCCAGTTGTGCAATGACCTTGCGGGTGGCCAGTGCGATCACGCCGTCGCAACTCTCGTGGACAGCCCCGCCCCCGATCCAAATACACGCCGGCGACTGCTACTTGGCTGGCACACCCCACCGCGCCGTCGACCGTGCCGAGACCCGCCCCGTGCGCGCCACATGACCGCGCGGGACATCCGGTCCTGAAGACTGGACCAAAACGTGGGGGTTCGCTAGGACGCGACACAACCTTTTCCGCATGAACGCCCAAGGTGTCGCACACACCGAGGGCGACAGCTAGCTGCGGGACGCGGCCGCGCAGATCGGCGCGGACCACTCATTCCACGGACACCTTCACTGCGAGGGCTACGTCGGCGACGACGGCGAGATCTGGCTCCACAGCGGCGACGGGCTACCGAAGTGGCGCGACACGACACCCCGGTACTGATGACGCTCTTTTCGCACCGCCCTGCACCTTGATCGAATCGGTGCGGACAGTCAAAGCTCCTTGCCGACGGCTCGCGGTGCACCGGATCGCGCGCTGAATCCACCAACGGTCGCTGGCCGCCCCTAACGAGGCGCCAGCCGCCCATCGCCGAGCTGGCCCTGGAGCAAGTCGCCGACCGTCGTAGCCACGCGGTCCTCGCCCAGACCGAATCCCCCTGGCTCTTCCCGGCGGCCAGCCCCGCCGCCCAATCAGCGCCTAGGACTTGTCCGGCCGATCATGTGACTGCTTCTTGCCCGAGTCGTTCCTGTGGCATGGGGCGGGGTGATCTGACGGATGCCGAGTGGGAA
>NZ_JBSFEV010000033.1:0-116051 GCF_053594615.1 Streptomyces sp. NPDC001858 | reverse complement strand
GACCTCCGAATCATGCTGTACACAGCAGAACCAGAAACAGCGGACGCGGCCCGCGCCCCTGGGTGGGCTGCAGCCCAGTTCCCTTAGGGGCGCGGGGAACTGCGCGACCAGCCCCCACTCACCCGCACCCGGCGCACGACCTCAGCCTCGCAGGACCGCGCCCGTTCGCTCGCCCGCGAGGGCAACCGCGGCGTCGCGGGCGGCGGACGCCTCGTCGACCGTCAGCGTCCGGTCCCCCGCGCGGAAGCGCAACGCGTACGCGAGCGACTTCCGCCCCTCGCCGAGCTGCTCCGCGTTCTCGTAGACGTCGAACAGCCGGATCGCCTCCAGCAGTTCGCCCGCGCCTTCGCGCAGCGCGGACTCGACGTCGGCGTGCGGCACGAACTTGTCGACGACGAGGGCGACGTCCTGCGTGGCGACGGGGAAGGTGGAGATGCTCGGCGCCTGCGGGGTGTCGTTGCCGACCGCCTCCAGGACGTCGAGGTTCAGCTCCATCGCGCAGGTGCGCGCGGGCAGGCTCAGCGCCTTCAGCACCCGGGGGTGCAGCTCGCCCGCGTGGCCGACGACCCGCTCGGCGCCGTCCGCGACCACCACGAACTCGGCGCAGCGGCCCGGGTGCCACGGCCCGTACTGACCGCTGCGGACGATCAGCTCGGCCCCGGCCTCGCGCGCGACGGCGCGCGCCGCCTCGATCGCGTCGGCCCAGTCCGCGGGGCGGCCCTTGCCCCACCAGCCGGCCTGTTCGCGGGCGCCCGCGAGGACGGCGGCGACATGGCGCGGCTGCTCGGGCAGCACGGCGTCGAGCGAGGCGATTTCCTCGCCGGTGGGGCGACGGTCGACCGGCAGGTGACCGGCGACACCGGCCTCCTCGCGCGGGTGGAAGACCAGCCCGGTCTCGAACAGCGCGAGGTCATGGCTGCCCCGGCCGTCGTTGCGCCGCAGGGCGGCCAGCAGGCCCGGCAGCAGCGAGGTGCGGAGCGCGGGCTCCTCGTCGTTCAGCGGGTTGGTGAGCCTGACGACACGGCGGGCCGGGTCGTCGACGGCCAGGCCGAGCTGGTCGAAGACGGCCTCGCCGATGAACGGGTAGTTCGGCGACTCGACGAAGCCGGCGCCGGCCAGGGCGCGGCCGACGCGGCGGTGCAGCCGCTGGCGGTGGGTGAGACCGCGGCCGGAGGGCGGCTTGGGCAGCGTGGAGGGCAGGTTCTCGTAGCCCTCCAGCCGGATGACCTCCTCCGCGAGGTCGTTGACCTCGACGAGGTCGGGCCGCCAGGACGGGACGGTGACGAGCAGTTCGTCCTGTCCGTAGACGTCGCAGCCGATCTCCTGGAGCCGGCGGACGACGGTCTCGCGGCCGTACACCACGCCCGCGACCCGGTCCGGGTGGTTCGCCGGGACGCTGATCGTGTGCGGGGCGGACGGGGCGATGACCTCCGTGACGCCGGCGTCGGCGGTGCCGCCCGCGAGCAGCACCAGCAGGTCGACCGTGCGCTGCGCGGCGGCCGCCGCGGCCTGCGGGTCGACGCCGCGCTCGAAGCGCCGGGAGGCCTCGGAGGACAGCTTGTGGCGACGCGCCGTACGGGCGATCGACACCGCGTCGAAGTGCGCGGCCTCGATGACCACGTCGGTCGAGGCGTTCTCCAGGTCGGTGTGGTCGGCGATCTCCGTGTCGGCGCCGCCCATCACGCCGGCGAGGCCGATGGGGCCGCGCTCGTCGGTGATGACCAGGTCCTCGGCGTGCAGCTTGCGCGTCGTGCCGTCGAGGGTGACGATCTGCTCGCCCTCCGCGGCCCGGCGGACGCCGATCGTGCCCTGGACCAGGGTGCGGTCGTAGGCGTGCAGCGGCTGGCCGAGCTCCATCATCACGTAGTTGGTGATGTCGACGGCGAGCGAGATCGGGCGCATGCCGACCTTCTGCAGCCGGCGCTGCAGCCAGAGCGGGGAGCGCGCCTCGGGGCTCAGACCGGTGACGGTGCGAGCGGTGAAGCGGTCGCAGCCCATGGGCTCGGAGACCTGCACCGGGTAGCCGAAGGCGTTCGGCGCCGGTACGTCGAGCAGGGCGGGGTCGCGCAGCGGCAGGCCGTAGCCGATGGCGGCCTCGCGGGCGACGCCGCGGATGGACAGGCAGTCGCCGCGGTTGGCGGTGACGGCGATGTCCAGGACCTCGTCGACCAGTTCCAGCAGCTCGATGGCGTTCTTGCCGACCTCGGTCTCCGGCGGCAGCACGATGATGCCGTGGCTGCCGTCGTCGCCCATGCCCAGCTCGTCGCCGGAGCAGATCATGCCGTGGGAGGTCTTGCCGTACGTCTTGCGGGCGGCGATGGCGAAGCCGCCGGGCAGGACGGCGCCCGGGAGGACCACGACGACCTTGTCGCCGACGGCGAAGTTGCGGGCGCCGCAGACGATCTCCTGCGGTTCGCCGGTGCCGTTGGCGGTGCCGACGTCGACCGTGCAGAAGCGGATCGGCTTCTTGAAGCCCTCCAGCTCCTCGATGGTGAGGACCCGGCCCACGACGAGGGGGCCCTTCAGGTCGGCGCCGAGCTGCTCGACCGTCTCGACCTCGAGGCCCGCCGAAACGAGCTTGGCCTGCACGTCACGGCCGGTCTCGGTGGCCGGCAGGTCGACGTACTCCCGCAGCCAGGAAAGCGGGACCCGCATCAGATCTCCATCCCGAACGGCCGAGTGAACCGGATGTCACCCTCGACCATGTCTCGCATGTCTTCGACGTTGTGGCGGAACATCAGCATCCGCTCGATGCCGAACCCGAAGGCGAACCCGCTGTACTTCTCGGGGTCGACGCCGCAGGCGGCCAGCACCTTGGGGTTGACCATGCCGCAGCCGCCCAGCTCGATCCAGCCCTCGCTGGAGCAGGTGCGGCAGGGGCGGTCGGGGTTGCCGACGGACTCGCCGCGGCAGACGTAGCACACCATGTCCATCTCGGCGGACGGCTCGGTGAACGGGAAGAAGTTCGGCCGCAGCCGGGTCTTCATGCCCTCGCCGAACAGCGACTGGACCATGTGGTCCAGGGTGCCCTTGAGGTCGGCCATGGTCAGGCCCTCGTCGACGGCGAGCAGCTCGACCTGGTGGAAGACCGGGGTGTGCGTGGCGTCCAGCTCGTCGGTGCGGTACACGCGGCCGGGGCAGATCACGTACACCGGCAGCTCGCGGCCGAGCAGCGAGCGGATCTGGACCGGGGAGGTGTGGGTGCGCAGCACGACGCCGGACTCGGTGCCGCCCTGGGGGCCCTGCACGAAGAAGGTGTCGGCCTCGCCGCGGGCCGGGTGGTCCGGGCCGATGTTGAGGGCGTCGAAGTTGAACCACTCGGCCTCGACCTGCGGGCCCTCGGCGACCTCGTAGCCCATGGCCACGAAGACGTCCTCGATGCGCTCGGAGAGGGTGGTGAGCGGGTGGCGGGCGCCGGCCGGCACGCGGTCGTGGGGCAGCGTGACGTCCACCGCCTCCTCGACCAGCACGCGCTGGTCGCGCTCGGCCTCCAGCTCCTCCTGGCGGCCCGCGAAGGCCTTGCTCACGGCGCCTCGGGCCTGGCCGACGAGCTTGCCGGCGGCGGCCTTGGCGTGCGGGGGCAGGGCGCCGATCTCGCGGTTGGCGAGGGCCAGCGGGGAGGCGCCGCCGGTGTGGGCGACCTTGGCCTCCTGGAGCGCGTCGAGCGAGTCCGCGGCGGCGAAGGCGGCGAGCGCCTCGTCCCGCATGCGCTCGATCTCTTCCGGTTTCAACGCCTCGACCTCTACCGGGTCGTACGACTTATTCGGTGCCGACATCTCTTCCCGTGCTTCCGATTGTCCCCCAGCCATCGCTGGGAGGGGCCCCCAGGCTGAAGGTCCCCGTCACCGACTCACGCAGAGGTCAGAGGGCCGTCCCTGGGACACAAAGGTGCCAAAGGCCGAGTCTAACGGGGTGCGGGTGTACGAATGCGCCCGTGGGCGGCTAGGCGAGATACGCCGGCGCCGCCACGGGCAACGTAAATCGAAACTCAGCGCCGCCCTCGGGGGCGCGGCCGACCGTGATGGTGCCGCCGTGGGCCTCGACGATGCCCTTGACGATGTACAGCCCGAGGCCCGTGCCGCCGCGCTTGCTGCCCCGCCAGAAGCGGGTGAAGACGCGGTTCATGGACTCCTCCGGGATGCCGGCGCCCTCGTCGCTCACGGTGACCGACGTGCCGATGTCCTCTCCCTCTCGGGGGGAGGCGGCGGGCGTTACGTCGATCGTGACGGTTCCCTCGCCGTGGCGCACCGCATTTTCGAGCAGGTTGCTGAGGACCTGGTCCACCTTGTCGGGGTCGGCCCACAGCATGGGCAGCGGCTGTTCGAGGCGGAGCAGGAACCGGTCGGCGGGCTGTCCGGCGGCGACGTAGGCCTGGATGTGCCGTCCGACGGCCGCGCCTATGTCGACGGGCTGGCGGCGCACCTCCAGCCGCCCGGAGTCGATGCGGGAGATGTCGAGCAGTTCGGCGATGAGCCGGGTGACCCGGTCCGCGTCGGCGTCGACGGTCTCCAGCATCAGCCGTTTCTGGTCGTCGGTGAACCGCGACCACTTGGCGAGCAGGGTGGCGGTGAAGCCCTTGACCGAGGTCAGCGGCGACCGCAGCTCATGGGCGACGGTGGCGATCAGCTCGGCGTGGCTGCGCTCGGTGCGCCGACGGGCCTCGGTGTCGCGCAGCGAGACGACGACCCGGCGGACGGGCCCGGTGGGCTCGGCGCGGACGTATCGCACGGTGACGAGCACCTCGCGCCCGCCCGGGAGCAGCAGATTGCGCTCGGGCTGGCCGACCCGGATGGCGAGGCCGCCGTACGGGTCGGTGCACTGCCACCAGCGGCGGCCTTCGAGGTCCTCCAACGGCAGGGCCTTCTCCAGGCGCTGTCCGAGGGCGTCCGCGGCAGGGACGGCGGTGATGCGCTGGGCGGCGGCGTTGAAGCAGATCACATGCCCGTGCTCGTCGGCGACGACGAGCCCGTCGGGCAGGTCGTCGGGGTCGATGCCGAGTTCGGCGAGGTCACCGACCGGTCGGGCTGCCTCCGGTGCGCTGCTCGTGCCGACGCTCATCCCCTTACCCCACCTCCCATCCTCCCGGAAGAGGCCCCCCGAGCTCGTCACCCTACTAGCTCTCGGTGACGGAGCGGCACCCTCCGGAGGCGCGCTGTGCACGGGCCGATGCGTAGAGACATACGGCTGCGGCGGTCGCGAGGTTCAGGCTCTCGGCCTTCCCGTGGATCGGAACGCGTACGACGGCGTCGGCGAGCGCGCGGGTCTCCTCCGGAAGCCCCCAGGCCTCGTTCCCGAACACCCATGCGGTGGGCCCGCCCATGGTGCCCTTGTCGAGTTCGTCGTCGAGGTCGTCGTCCCCCGCGCCGTCGGCGGCGAGGATCCGCACCCCGGCGGCCTTCAGCCCGGCCACGGCCTGCTCGACGGGGACCCCGACGGCGACCGGGAGATGGAAGAGGGAGCCCACCGACGCCCGAACGGCCTTGGGGTTGTAGAGGTCGACGGAGGCGTCGGTCAGGACGACGGCCTCGGCGCCGGCGGCGTCGGCGCACCGCAGCACGGTGCCGGCGTTGCCGGGGTCGCGCACATGGGCGAGCACGGCGACGAGCTTGGGCCGGGCGGCGAGGATCTCCTCGAACGGGGTGTCCAGGAACCGGCAGATCCCGACAAGGCCCTGCGGGGTGACGGTGGTGGAGATGTCCTCGATGATCTGCTCGGCGGCGAGGTGCACCCGGGCGCCGGCGGCGCGGGCCTCGCCGACGATGTCGGCGTACCGCTCCGCGGCCTCGACGGTGGCGAACAGCTCGACCAGCGTGTCCGCATGCCCGGCGGCCTCCCGCACGGCCTGCGGCCCCTCAGCGAGAAACAACCGCTCCTTCCCCCGAAAGTTCCGCTTGGCCAGCCGCCGCGCAGCGGAGACCCGCGGAGACCGCGAAGAGATCAACTCAGGACTGACGGAGGGCATGGGGAACTCACCTTCGCTTTTCACTAGTGGGGGACGGCAGCCCCCTAGGGGCGCGGGGAACTGCGCGACCAGCCCCCACCGACCCGCACTGTGGCGACTACGCAAACACAGCAGGACCCGCAGGCGTCAAGCCTGCGGGTCCTCGTCACATCGGCTCAAAGCCAGCGCAGCGTCACGCGGCCTTGGGCGCGTTCACATCCGCCGGCAGCGCCTTCTGCGCGACCTCGACCAGCGCGGCGAACGCGGTGGCGTCGTTCACGGCCAGCTCGGCCAGGATCTTGCGGTCGACCTCGACGTTCGCGGCCTTCAGACCCTGGATGAAGCGGTTGTAGGTGATGCCGTTGGCGCGGGCAGCGGCGTTGATGCGCTGGATCCACAGCTGACGGAAGTCGCCCTTGCGCTTCTTGCGGTCGTTGTAGTTGTAGACCAGCGAGTGGGTGACCTGCTCCTTGGCCTTGCGGTACAGGCGCGAACGCTGACCGCGGTAGCCGGAGGCCGCCTCGAGGATCGCCCGGCGCTTCTTGTGGGCGTTGACTGCCCGCTTGACGCGTGCCACTTTTTAACTCCTTGTAGCGGGGCCGTGGTGGTTCGTCACACGGCCCGGAATCGATTGGGTCCCGGTCCAGACGTACGGCGCGCGGTGATCAAGGGATCAGGCGCCGCTTCGTCACTTGCCGAGAAGCTTCTTGATCTTCGCGGCGTCGCCCGGGGCCATCTCGGCGTTGCCGGTGAGGCGACGCGTCACGCGGGACGACTTGTGCTCGAGCAGGTGGCGCTTGCCGGCGCGCTCACGGAGCACCTTGCCGGAGCCGGTGATCTTGAAGCGCTTGCTGGCACCGCTGTGCGACTTGTTCTTCGGCATAGCGCCGTTCTCTCCTCGTCGGTGGCGTTCCGGTGCCCGGTCGTGAAACCGGGCACGGTGGAACGTCGCTTGCAATCGGTTATGTCCTTGGGACTCGCGTCCCGCGGATCACGCCTCGGCGGAAGCCTCGGCAGGGGCCTCGACGTCGGCTTCGGCGTCCGTCTCGGCGTTCACGGCGTCGGCGTCCGCGGCGTTCTGCGAGCGGCCCGGGTTGGCCTTCGCCTCGGCCTTGCGGGCCTCCTGCGCCTGACGGGCCTCGGCCATCGCCTCAGTCTTCTTCTTGTGCGGACCGAGAACCATGATCATGTTTCGGCCGTCCTGCTTCGGGTTCGACTCGATGAACCCGAGGTCCTGGACGTCCTCCGCGAGACGCTGCAGCAGTCGGTAGCCCAGCTCGGGCCGGGACTGCTCACGACCGCGGAACATGATCGTGATCTTGACCTTGTCGCCCTGCTTGAGGAACCGAACGACGTGACCCTTCTTGGTGTCATAGTCGTGCGGGTCGATCTTCGGCCGGAGCTTCATCTCCTTGATGACCGTGTGCGCCTGGTTCTTGCGCGCCTCACGGGCCTTCATGGCCGACTCGTACTTGAACTTCCCGTAGTCCATGAGCTTGCAGACCGGCGGGCGGGCGTTCGCCGCGACCTCGACCAGGTCCAGGTCGTACTCCTGCGCAAGCTCCAGTGCCTTGGCCAGGGGGACGATGCCCACCTGCTCGCCACTGGGACCGACAAGTCGCACCTCGGGAACGCGAATCCGGTCGTTGATGCGGGGCTCGGCGCTGATGGATCCTCCTCGGTAGCACCACGCGGCGGTCTGGCGGACGGCCGCGTAACGTCTGTGTTCGTTAGACCTATTAACCACGCCGAAGCACAAAAAATGCCCCGAACGATCACAGGCGGGGCTCCAAGCACTACCGGAGCACCGCCGCGATTGCCGCGGGGCGCACTACCGGCGACTCCATCGTCCGTACGGAACGATGGTGGCCGCCTGACCGGGGTGACCCGCCATCCCTGGGGACGGTCGGGTGGGAGTTCGGAGCCTCCACTTTGTGGGCCGGACCGCTTGCTGGGTGGCACGCGTGTCCGACCGGTCGTTACCCGAGATTAGCAGCCTGCGCCAGCACTGGCCAATCGAGCCTCGATACGGCGCCGCCCCGCCCTGCGCCTATCGTGTCCTGCATGAGTGACACCCCTCCTGAGAACGCAGCCTTCGACGACATGACCCGCGACATCGCCGAGGTCCCGGCCGTCGAGGTGATCGTGACAGTCGCCGTCAACCTGATGAGCGCCGCCGCGGTGAAGCTCGGGCTCACGGAGGAGGGCGACAAGTACAAGGACCTGGACGAGGCCCGCAAGCTGGTGACGGCCCTCGCCGGACTGCTGGACGCGAGCGCGACCGAGATCAGCTCCTTCCACGCGGCCCCACTGCGCGACGGGCTGAAGTCGCTGCAGCTCGCGTTCCGCGAGGCCTCGCTCGTCCCGGACGAGCCGGGCCAGGGCCCGGGCGAGAAGTACACGGGCCCGGTCTACGGCTGATCGGGCGCGTCTCAGCTCTTCCGGTACAGGGGCTCGCCCGGAGGCGTCGTCCCGGCCGGAAGCAGTGCCAGGTCGAGGCCGCGCACCAGGCGGGCCCGCAGTGTCTCGTCGGCGGCGAGCCGCCGGGCCACCGAGCGGGCGGCCTCGGCGGGGACGGCCGCCGGGTCGAGGACGAGGGCGAGGGTGCCGTCGGCCGCCCCGGGGCCGAGGTGGGCGCTGAGGACCGCCGGTTCGGCGGCCACCGCGGCGCGGACCGCCGCCACCACCGCCGGATCGGCGAGCGGGTCGGTCGAGGTGCGGCCCTCGGCGAGCGCCAGCAGCACGGGCCCGCTCAGCTCGAAGGCCACCGGCCCGGCCAGATCCAGGACGACCGTGTCGGCCTTCTCGTGCGCGGCCGCCTGCAGCGCCTGGTGCAGGGGGACGGCGACCGGGCGGGCCTCGGGGTCCCAGCGGGCGAGCGAGTCGGTGGAGGTGAAGGCCGGCAAGGCGGTGCGGTCGCCCGCCTTCAGGGTGGGGACGGCCATGTCGCTGCTCTTCTCGCGGCGCAGCCCCTTCTCGTCCTCCTCGACCTCGCCGAGCACGGCCACCACGGGGACGAGCAGCCGGGCGCCCTTGAGGGCCGCGAGGACCGGGCCCACGGCGGTGCGGTCCTGCGCCCAGGCGGCGAGCGCCGCGCTCAGCCGGGGATCGGCTGAGCCGTCGTCGTCGGAGAAGCCGGAGTCGGGAATGTTCTTGTTCGCCACGGTCGTCGACCTTATCGGGGGGATGCTGCTGGGCTTGTGCGGGGACCGAAACGCGAGGGTGACGACTTTCATAGGATTCTCAGAATTCCCTGACACGCCTCTAACGTGCGTCTAACGGCGTGCACAGTCGGGGCCCCGACCATCACGGGCATGGAGTCTTCCAGAGCACGTCGCAGCCGCCGCGCTCACCCCTCCCGGCGCCGTCCGCTCCTGTACACCGCGCTCGCCACGGTCGCCGTCCTGGGGGCCACGGCGGGCGGGACCGTTTATGTGAAGGCGCAGGCGCATGCGCGCGCGGGAGCCGTATCGTCATCGTCGTCCTCTCCGACTCCGTCGGCCTCGGCCTCGGCTTCGGAGCCCGCGAGCGAGGAGATGACGGTGGAGACGGTGGCGGTGCCCGAGCCGGACCACGACGCGCTGCTGGCGTCGGCGATGAAGTCGGTGACCGTGCCGGGGGACGCGGCCGTGTCCGTGGCCGTCCTCGACGTCGACTCCGGGGACAGCGCCACGTACGGCACGGGCGCCTTCGACACGGCGAGCATCGTCAAGGTGGACATCCTGGCGACGCTGCTGCTCCAGGCGCAGGAGGCGGACCGCCGGCTGACGACGGCCGAGAAGGCGTACGCCACCGCGATGATCGAGAACAGCGACAACGTCTCGGCGTCGGAACTGTGGCGGATCATCGGCAAGGCCGAGGGGCTCGACGCCGCGAACCGGGCGTTCGGGCTGACGAGGACCCAGGGCGGCGACGACATGCTGTGGGGGCTGACCCAGACCACGGCCGCCGACCAACTCAAGCTGCTCCAGCAGGTGTTCGGGGACGACTCCCAGCTGAGCGAGGCCTCGCAGAACTACCTCCAGGGCCTGATGGGGCAGATAGCCGCAGATCAGCACTGGGGTGTCTCGGCCGTGGCCGACGGGTCCTCGTGGGCGCTGAAGAACGGCTGGCTGGCGCGCAGCACGACCGCGCTGTGGGACGTCAACAGCATCGGGCGGGTGACCGCCGACGGCCGGGACTATCTGGTGGCCGTGCTGTCCGACGGCAACGCGACGCAGGCCACCGGGATCTCGCTGGTCGAGTCGGCGGCGCGGGCGGCGGTGTCGGTCTTCACCGAAACCGACGCGGACGCCGAGCCCACCGCCTCGGCCTCGGCGTCCGCCACCGGGTAGGCGCGGCCCGCCGGTCGCGCCCGCGCGGCGGAGCCGCAGATGTCAGCGCCCCGCGCCCCTTCAGGGCGCTGCCGACTTCCCCGACCCGCTCAGAGCGGCTCGAACGCCTCGTGCGGGTCGGGCTCGCGGCGGCCGCGCCACAGGACGACCGCCGTCACCAGCAGCACTCCCCCGGCGCCGCCCGCGAGCAGGCCCGCCCAGCTCGACGTGTGGTCCTCCGGCTTCGGCTGGTCGGGGCCCGCGCCGAAGTACCGCTCGCCGTAGGCCGCGGAGCTCAGGCCCTCCGGCTTCAGGTCGGCGGCGGCCTTGATCGCGGCGGCCGGGTCGATGAAGCCGTAGCCCCGGGAGTCGTCGCGGCCGCCGGCGGGGGCGTTGCGGGCGGTGTCCTCCAGGAGCTTCTTTATCTGCGCCGGGGTCAGACCGGGGTGCGCGGCCTTGACGAGCGCCACCGCCCCCGAGACGTACGCGGAGGCGGCGCTGGTCCCCCAGCCCTGGTAGTACTTGTGGTCCGGATCGGCGATGACGACGTCCTGGCCGGGCGCGCTGACCGTGGCGTACCAGCGGCGGGTGGAGAACACCGCGCGGGCGCCGTACCGGTCGACGGCGGTCGCGGCGATGACGCCCGGGTAGGCCGCCGGGTAGGAGATGTGGTCGCCCTTCTCGCCGCCGTTGCCGGCCGAGGCGACGACGACCGAGCCCTTCTTCAGCGCGTACTGGACGGCCTCGTCCTCGGCGGGCTCGGGGTGGGCGGAGGCGGAGTCGTCGCCGAGGGAGAGGTTGATGACCTCGGCGCCCTGGTCGGCGGCCCAGCGGATGCCTTCGGCGAGGGCGTTGCCCCGGGTGTTGCGGGCCTTGGTGCGCTGCGGGTCGCCGTCCTCCAGGATGACGCGGACGGGGAGGATCTTCGCCTCCGGGGCGATGCCGAGCACGCCCTCGCCGTTGTCGTAGCCGTGCCCGTGACCGGCGATGATGCTGGCCATCGCGGTGCCGTGGCGGGCCCAGGCGTCCTCGCCCTGCTTCGCGCCAAAGCCGACCATGTCCTTGCCGGTGAGGATGTTGCCGACGAGATCGGGGTGGTCGGCCTCGACGCCGGTGTCCAGGACGGCGACGGTGATGCCCTTGCCCTTGGTGGTCTCCCAGGCCTCCTGGGCGTGCAGGGCCTCCAGGGCCCACTGCTGGGCGCGGATGCTGTCGGCGTAGGCCGTGGACGGCGGCGCGAGGGCGACGGCGGCGGCGAGCAGGCAGCACAGGAGCCCGGCCCGGCGGGTGGCGCGGGTCGTACGGGTCGTACGGGTGCTCATGAGGGCTGCTCCGAGGGCGTGGCGGCGGTCTTGCGCAGGCCGCGCTCGATGCGGTCGGCGAGGCCCTGCGCCTCGTTGCCGAGGCCGGCCTGCGCGGGGGCCGTGGTGGCGCCGGTCGCGGTGGCCTCCGGGGCGGACTGCGGGGTTTCGACGGTGCGGCCGTCGGCCCAGCCGGAGACGGCGTAGACGACGACGGGTGCGTCGGTGAGGACGGAGATCGTCCACGCGGCGCGCTGCTTGTCGCCGAAGGCGGCTGCGGCGGTGTCCTTAGCGGCGTAGGGGCGGGGCATCAGGTCGGCCCGCTTGCCGAGGCCTTCCTTCGAGAAGCGGGTGTCGAGCGCGCGCATGGCGGCCGCGTCGGCCGTGGTGAACAGCAGGCCGACGGTGGTCACATAGCTCTGGGTGGCGTCGGTGTAGGTGGCGCGCAGGAGCCGCTGGCAGCCGACCGGGGCGAGCGCCTTGAGCAGCAGCGGGTCCAAGCCGTCGGCGCAGCCGCTGTCCGGGGCGACGGCGATCCGCGTCCAGGTGCGGTCGGCGCCGCCGGGTCCGGCGCCCTGTCCGTCGACCGTGGGCGGGAAGAGCTGGTCGACGGGCACGTTGTGCCAGAGGCCGGCGGCGGCGGTGTAGGCGCTGCGCTCGCCGTCGCCCTCGGAGTCGCCGACGAGCCAACTGCCGGTCACGGCACCGCCGATGAGGCCCAGTCCGAGGACCACGCCGACGGCGGCCGCGGCGGCGCGTCCCCTTCCGGTCCGGTGCCGGGGTGTGTCGCCGTACCCCTCGGGCTGCGCGAACGTCACCACGGGCCGGGTGGCGCCCGCGGTGCCGCCGGGGGCCATGGGAGCGCTCCACGAAAGCGCCGGATCGGGCCCGCCCGGCGCGTCCGGGGCGGCATCAGGCCGCCTCGGCGCCTCGGGCGCGGGCGGCACGGAGGACGCCGGGGGCACGGAAGGCACAGGCGGCACAGGCGGCACGGACGGCACCGGGGGCACGGACGGCACGGTGAACTCGGGCTGCCGCAGGGCAGCGCCGGGAGTCCACGCCGGCCCGTCGTCCGCCGAGGGGGCCATCGCAGCATCGCCACGCTGACCCGCACGAGCGGGAGACCACGCCGGCCCCCCATCCGCCGCGGCATCGCCGCGCTGACCCGCACGAGCGGGAGACCAGGCCGGCGCCTCGTCGGCCCCGGGAACCGCCGCAGCATCGCCGCGCTGACCCGCACGAGCGGGAGACCACGCCGGTCCCTCATCCGTCGCGGCGTCGCCGCGCTGTCCCGCACGGGCGGGAGTCCAGGCCGGTCCCCCGTCGGCCCCGGGAACCGCCGCGGCATCGCCGCGCTGTCCCGCACGAGCGGGAGACCACGCCGGCCCCTCATCCGTCGCGGCGTCGCCGCGCTGGCCCGCACGGGCGGGAGTCCAGGCCGGTCCCTCATCGGTCCGGGGAACCGCCGCGGCGTCGCCGCGCTGTCCCGCACGGGTGCTGTCCGCCTCCGTCTCCTGCCGGCTCCGTCCCGGCGCGGGCACCCAGCCGCGCGGCAGCGGCGACCAGGCACTGTCGGAATCGGCGGCGGGCCCACTGTCGGACCCCACGCCCCGCTCCTCGGGCGACGGGCCCGCAGGACGCGGCGCGTCCGAACCGGCGGCACGCGAACCCTCCCAGCGGGGCGGGCGCGCGCCCTCTCGGGCTGCGGAGCCGGCGGCACCTGCGGCCGTGGGGCCCGACTCCGATGGCCGGCCCGCCGGACGCGGCGTGTCCAAACCCGTGGCGCGCGAACCCTCCCAGCGGGGCGGGCGCGCGCCCTCTCGGGGTGCGGGTGGTGTGCCGGTGGGGCGGCGGGGGGCGCGGCGGAAGTCGTGGGGTGGGGTGGCGCGCGGAACGCCCGCGGTGCGCTCTGCGGCTCGTCCGGGCGACGTCGTGTCGTCGCGTCGCGGGGTCGAGGCGGGGCGGCTCGGCCGCGGCGGGATGTCCGGGAAGCGGGCCGACGCGGGCGGCGGGGGCGGGGCCATGTCGTCCGTGTGCTGGGCCCGCAGGCCGAAGAAGCGGGAGGGGACGGGCGGGGCGGGCGGCGCCTGTATCCCGTCAGCCGCGTCGTCCGAAGGGTCCGGGCCCGCCGCCGTCGGCGGCTCCGGTGGGCGGGGTGGGGTCGTCGGGCGGGGCGGGACGCCGGGGCGGGGAGGCACGTCCGGGCGCTGGGGGACCGAGGCGCGGAGTTCTTCCGTGCTCATGCATCCCCCGTTTCCTCGTCCCCGGGCCGTCGTTCTCCTACGCGGGCCGTCGAATCCCGTGCCCGGGTGGTCCCGGTGCGGACGGGACGCGACAGTCCGTTCCGGGCACGCATACCCGCACAGGAGGACCGGCATCCCGAAGCGGGCGCCCGGCCTGAGCCGTTCCTCCGTGCGTGCGCGTCACTCTACGGCTTGTCGCCGGTCGAACGGGAACCCGTCCGCGCCCCCCGGGGCTTCTGCCCGGAACGTCCCCCTACCCTGCGGTAATCCTGTCTGGCAGGCTTCGTTCATGACTGCGCGCGCCGCCGACCGGGCCCGTTACGACCGGGCCACCGCCCATCTCGACGCCCCTCTCGCCCTTGTGGACCTGGACGCCTTCGACGCCAACGCGGAGGACCTGGTGCGCCGGGCGGGCGGGAAGCCGATCCGGGTGGCCAGCAAGTCCGTGCGGTGCCGAACGCTGCTCGAACGTGCCCTGGCGAAGGACGGCTTCGCGGGGATCATGTCGTTCACCCTCGCCGAGTCGCTGTGGCTGGCCCGGTCGGGGTTCGACGACATCCTGCTCGCCTACCCGTCCGCCGACCGCACCGCCTTCGCCGAACTGGCCTCCGACCCGAAGCCGGCCGCGGCCGTCACCGTCATGGTCGACGACGTCGCCCAGCTCGACCTGATCGACGCGGCGCGCGGCGAGGGGACCGAAGTCATCCGGGTCTGCCTGGAGTTGGACACCTCGCTGAAGCTGCTGGGCGGCCGGCTGCGGGTCGGCGCGCTGCGCTCGCCGCTGCACTCCCCCGCCCAGGTCGCCGACGTGGCGCGGGCGGTGGCCCGGCGGCCCGGCTTCAAGCTCGTGGGGATCATGGCGTACGAGGGTCATATCGCCGGGGTCGGCGACTCGCTCGCCGGGCGGCCCTTCCGGTCCCGGGCGATCCGGCTGATGCAGGCCACCGCCCGCCGGGAGCTGGCCGAGCGGCGCGCCGCGGTGGTGCGCGCGGTGCGGGCCGTCGTCCCGGATCTGGAGTTCGTGAACGGCGGCGGGACCGGCAGTGTGCAGCACACCGCCGCGGAGGACGCGGTCACGGAGATCGCGGCCGGGTCGGGGCTGTACGTGCCGCGGCTGTTCGACAACTACACGTCGTTCAGCGGGCGTCCGGCCGCCCTGTTCGCCCATCCCGTCGTCCGGCGGCCGGGGGTGGGGGTCGTGACCGTCCTCGGCGGCGGCTATCCGGCCTCCGGCGCGGCCGGAGCCGACCGGCTGCCGGTGCCGTATCTGCCGGAGGGGCTGCGCTACGACCCCCAGGAGGGGCCGGGCGAGGTGCAGACGCCGCTGCTCGGCTCCCCCGCCGACGATCTGCTGATCGGCGACAAGGTGTGGTTCCGGCACGCGAAGGCCGGTGAGCTGTGCGAGCGGTTCGACGTGCTGCACCTCGTCGAGGGGGACGAGGTGACGGCGACCGTGCCGACCTATCGGGGCGAGGGTCACACGTTCCTCTGACGCGGCCTACAGGGGCGTGACGTACGCGCCGGAGATCCCGCCGTCCACCAGGAAGTCGCTGGCGTTGACGAACGAGGAGTCGTCGCTGGCCAGGAAGGCCACGGCGGCGGCGATCTCCTCGGCCTCGGCGAACCGGCCGACCGGGATGTGGACCAGGCGGCGGGCGGCCCGCTCCGGGTCCGTGGCGAACAGCTCCTGGAGGAGCGGGGTGTTGACCGGCCCGGGGCAGAGGGCGTTGACGCGGATGCCCTCGCGGGCGAACTGCACGCCGAGTTCGCGGGACATCGCCAGCACACCGCCCTTGGAGGCCGTGTACGAGATCTGGGAGGTGGCCGCGCCCATCCTGGCCACGAAGGACGCCGTGTTGATGATGGAGCCCTTGCCCTGGCGCCGCATATAGGGGATGGCGGCCTTGCAGCACAGGTAGACGGAGGTCAGGTTGACCTCCTGGACGCGCTTCCAGGCCTCCAGGCCGGTCTCCAGGATGGAGTCGTCGTCGGGCGGGGAGATGCCGGCGTTGTTGAAGGCGATGTCGACGCTGCCGTAGGTGTCGTAGGCGGTCTTGAACAGCGCCTCGACCTGCTCGGGGTCGGTGACGTCGACCTTCACGAAGATTCCGCCGACCTCCTCGGCGGCCGCCTTGCCGCGGGTCTCGTCGACGTCGCCGCAGACGACGTGCGCGCCCTCGGAGGCGAGCCGGCGTGCGGTGGCGAGGCCGATGCCGCTGCCGGCTCCGGTGATGACGGCCGTGCGGCCGACGAGTCGGCGGCACACAATCTGTTCGGTCACTGTGCGGGGCCCTCCGTGCTGATGAAGACGTTCTTGGTTTCGGTGAAGGCGGTCAGGGCGTCCGGTCCCAGCTCACGGCCGACGCCGGACTGCTTGTAGCCGCCGAAGGGCGTCCAGTAGCGGACGCTGGAGTGGGAGTTGACGGACAGGTTGCCGGCCCGCACGGCCCCCGAGACGCGCAGCGCGCGGCCGATGTCCCGGGTCCAGACGGAGCCGGAGAGGCCGTAGGGGGTGTCGTTGGCGAGCCGGATCGCGTCCGCCTCGTCGGTGAAGGGGAGCAGGACGGCGACGGGGCCGAAGATCTCCTCGCGGGCGGCGGCGGAGTCGGAGGCCTCGCCCGTGAGCACGGTCGGCGGGAACCAGAAGCCGGGGCCCTCGGGGGCCGTGCCGCGCAGCGCCGGGGCGTCGTCCGGGACGAACGACCGTACGCGGTCGACCTGTTGCCGGGAGATCAGCGGGCCCATCGTGGTCGCCGCGTCGGCCGGGTCGCCGACCACCACGGCGGACAGCTCGCGGGCCAGATGGTCGGCCACCTCGTCGTACACCGACTCCTGGACGAGGATCCGGGTGCGGGCGCAGCAGTCCTGGCCGGAATTGTCGAGGAAGGAGAACGGGTCGACGGCCCGCTTGAGGTCGGCGTCGGCGAAGACGACGTTGGGGCTCTTGCCGCCGAGTTCGAGGGTGACCGGCTTGACCTGGCGGGCGCAGCGTTCCATGACCTCGCGGCCGGTGGCGGTGGAGCCGGTGAAGACGATCTTCGCCACGCCCGGGTGGTCGACGAGCGCGCGTCCGGCGACCGCGCCGTGGCCGGGCAGCACCTGGAAGAGGTGCTCGGGCAGGCCCGCATCCAGGGCGAGTTCGGCGAGCCGCAGGGCGGTGAGCGGGGTGGTCTCGGCGGGCTTGAGGAGGACGGCGTTGCCGGCGGCGAGGGCGGGGAAGGAGCCCCAGGCCGCGATGGGCATGGGGAAGTTCCAGGGGGCGATCACGCCGACCACGCCGAGCGGCTCGTGGAAGGTGACGTTCCAGCCGCCGGGGACCGGGATCTGGCCGCCCAGCAGTCGTTCGACGCCGCCGGCCGCATAGAGCAGCAGGTCGCGGGCGTTGCCGGCCTCCCAGCGGGCGTTGCCGAGGAGATGGCCGGCCTCGCGGACCTCCAGCAGCGCCAGTTCCTCGATGTGCGCGTCGACGACGTCGGCGAAGCGGCGCAGCAGCCGGGCGCGGTCGGCGGGCGCCAGCGCGGCCCAGCCGGTCTGGGCCCGTGCGGCGCGGGCGACGGCCGCGTCCACGTCGGCCTCGGTGGCGGCGGGGACGGTCGCGACGACCTCCTCGGTGGCGGGGTTGAGGACGACGAGTTCGTGCGGGTCGGACACGGGGTGACCTTTCACGGGCGTACGAATCACGGGCGTGCGAATCACCGGCGTTCGCATCACAGGCGTTCGAAGGAGCGGCGCAGTTCCCAGTCGGTGACGGCGGCGTCGAAGGCCGCCAGCTCGACGCGGGCCATGTTGGCGTAGTGCGCGACTACTTCGTCCCCGAAGGCGGCCCGGGCGATCGGGCTGGCGGACCACAGCTCGGCGGCCTCGCGCAGGGTGGTGGGGACGTGCGCGTAGTCGCCGGTGTAGGCGTTGCCGGCGCAGGCCTCGGGCAGCTCCAGCTTCTGCTCGATGCCGTGCAGCCCGGCCGCGACCAGTCCCGCGACGGCGAGGTGCGGGTTGACGTCGCCGCCCGGCAGCCGGTTCTCGAAGCGCATCGAGCGGCCGTGGCCGACGATCCGCAGCGCGCAGGTGCGGTTGTCGTAGCCCCAGGCGACGGCGGTGGGGGCGAAGGAGCCCGGCTGGAACCGCTTGTAGGAGTTGATGTTGGGGGCGTAGAGGAGGGAGAAGTCGCGCAGTGCGGCCAGTTGTCCGGCGAGGAAGTGGCGCATCACCTCGGACATGCCGCCGGGGTCGTCGGCGGTGCCGGCCATGACGTTGGCGCCGTCGGCGTCGGTGAGCGAGAGGTGGATGTGGCAGGAGTTGCCCTCGCGCTCGTTGTACTTCGCCATGAAGGTGAGCGAGACGCCCTCCTGGGCGGCGATCTCCTTGGCGCCGGTCTTGTAGACGGCGTGCTGGTCGCAGGTGACCAGGGCCTCGTCGTAGCGGAAGGCGATCTCGTGCTGGCCGGGGTTGCACTCGCCCTTGGCGGACTCGACGGTGAGGCCGGCGCCGGTCATCTCGTTGCGGATGCGGCGCAGCAGCGGCTCGATGCGGCCGGTGCCGAGGACCGAGTAGTCGACGTTGTACTGGTTGGCCGGGGTCAGTCCGCGGTAGTTCGCGTCCCAGGCGGCCTCGTAGCTGTCCTTGAAGACGATGAACTCGAGTTCCGTGCCGACCTGGGCGGTGAAGCCGTGCTCGGCGAGGCGCTCCAGCTGGCGGCGCAGGATCTGGCGCGGTGCGGCGACCACGGGCGAGCCGTCGTTCCAGGCGAGGTCGGCGATCAGCATGGCCGTGCCGGCGTTCCAGGGCACGCGGCGCAGGGTGGCCAGGTCGGGGCGCATGGCGAAGTCGCCGTAGCCGCTCTCCCAGGAGGACATGGCGTAGCCGTCGACGGTGTTCATCTCCGTGTCGACGGCGAGGAGGTAGTTGCAGCCCTCGGTGCCGTGCCGCAGGACGTCGTCGAGGAAGAATCCGGCGGCGAACCTTTTGCCCTGGAGCCGCCCTTGCATGTCGGGGAAGGCCAGGACGACAGTGTCGATCTCACCGCTCGCGACGAGGGCGTGCAGCTCCTCGACGCCGAGCGGGGGTGTGCGGTCTGCCACGGGACGGCCTCCTTCGGCTTCCTCGGCTGCCTGAGGCGGCCGGGAGCCATAAGGTATTGCGGAGAACCATTGCTTGGGAAGGGGGCACGGCCAGATGTCGGTGGACGCTGACGGCGGACCGGACGACCGGCTGACGCCGGTGCTGCGGCCGGTGCGCGCCGGGAACGGCTTCGAGGAGGCGCTGGAGCAGATCCTCCAGGTGGTGCGGCTGGGCCTGGTGCCGGGGGGCGAACGGCTGCCGGCCGAGCGGGACCTGGCGGAGCGGCTCGGGATCAGCCGGGTGACGCTGCGCGAGGTGCTGAAGGTCCTCCAGGACCAGGGGCTGGTCGAGTCCCGCCGGGGCCGGTACGGCGGAACGTTTGTCCTGCCGCGTGCGCTGCCGCGCGCGGACGCCGACGGCGAGGACGAACTGCGGCGGCGGATCGCGGAGACGGACATCGAGGACGTGCTGCGCTTCCGCGAGGTGCTGGAGGTGGGCGCGGCCGGGCTGTGCGCCACGCACGGGCTGACGGAGGAGCAGGCGGAGCGGCTGCGCGAGGCCCTGGCCGCCACCGCGGACGCGCCGCTGGCCGACTATCGCCGGCTGGACACGATGCTCCACCTCACCCTGGCCGAGCTGTGCGGCTCCCCCTCGCTGACCGCGCGGTACGCGGCCGTGCGGGCCACGGTGAACGACCTGCTCGACTGCATCCCGCTGCTCGTCCGCAACCTGGAGCACTCGCAGCGGCAGCACACCGCGCTGGTGGAGGCGGTGCTGGACGGGGACGCGGACGGCGCGCGGGAGATGATGCGGGAGCACTGCGCGGGGACGGCGGCCCTGCTCAGAGGCTTCCTGACGTGAGCACGAACATGCGAGGCCAAAGGTATGCAGAAATTCCATTGAGCGGCGAGGAGAGCACATGGCGAGCGGCAGGCCGCTGATCGGCGTCAGCACGTATCTGGAGTCCGGGACGCGCTGGGGCGTGTGGGAGGTGGAGGCGGCGCTGCTGCCCGCCGGGTACCCGCGGCTCGTGCAGCGGGCGGGCGGGCTGGCCGCGATGCTGCCGCCGGACGCGCCCGAGCACGCGGCGGCGACCGTGGCCCGCCTCGACGGCCTGGTGATCGCGGGCGGCCCCGACGTCGAGCCGCTCCGCTACGGCGCCGAACCCGACCCCCGTACGGGGGCCCCGGCCCCGCAGCGGGACGCGTGGGAGCTGGCCCTGATCGACGCGGCGCTGGCGGCGGACGTCCCGCTGCTCGGCATCTGCCGGGGCATGCAGCTGCTGAACGTCGCGCTCGGCGGCACCCTGACCCAGCACATCGACGGCCATGCCGAGGTCGTCGGCGTCTTCGGCCGCCACCCGGTCAAGCCGGTCCCCGGCACGCTGTACGCGTCGGTCGTCGCGGAGGAGACCGCCGTGCCCACCTACCACCACCAGGCGGTGGACCGCCTCGGCACGGGCCTGGTCCCGTCGGCGTACGCGGCGGACGGCACCGTCGAGGCCGTCGAACTGCCCTCCGCGGGCTGGGCGCTGGGCGTGCAGTGGCATCCGGAGATGGGCGAGGACGTCCGGGTCATGAGCGCCCTGGTCGAGGCCGCCGCCCGCCCACGGCCCGAGCGAACGGTCGCCGTGCCGCCGGACGCTCTACGGGCTGAACGGCGCGCGCTAAGCGGGTCGGGCGAAGTCGGCTGCGGTACGGCAGCGCCCTGAAGGGGCGCGGGAAACTGCGCGACCAGCCACGACGAAGCCGCAGCGAAACGACGGCCCATCGCGGCGCAGCCGGCGGAGCGCTTACCCCCGGGTCAGCGTCAGCAGTTCTCTCGCCGGGCCCGTCGGGCGGTGGCCCGTCGGCCAGACCGCGCGCAGGTCGCGGGCCAGGGAGACGCCCTCGACCGGTATCTCGACCAGGCGGCGCAGCGCGAGTTCGTCGCCGACGGCCAACTCGCTCAGGACCGCCGGGCCCGCCCCGCTCACCGCCGCCGCCTTCACGGCCGTCGTCGAGGAGAGCTCGATCAGGGGGCGGGCCAGACCGCCCAGCGCCGAGTCGAGGACCTGCCGCGTCCCCGAGCCCTCCTCGCGCAGGATCAGCCGTGTGGCCGCCAGCTCGGCCGCGGGCAGCGGGCGTCGGCGGCGGGCCCAGGGGTGGGCGGGCGCGACGACGACGATCAGGTGGTCGTGGGCGATCACCGCGGAGTCCAGGCCGGGCGGCACCGTGAGGCCCTCCACGAAGCCGAGGTCCGCCTCCCCGGTCAGCAGCCGTTCGGCCACCGCCGCGGAGTTGCCCGCCAGCAACGACACCGCCGTGTCCGGCCGGCCGGCGCGCAGCGCGAGCAGCCAGCCGGGCAGCAGGTACTCGGCGATCGTCATGCTCGCCGCCACCCGCAGCCGTGAGTCCCGGCGGTCGCGCAGCGCCTGCGCGCCCGCGTCGAACGCCTGCGCCGCCTCGACGATCCGCCGCGCCCAGTCCGTGACCAGCGCGCCCGCGTCGGTGAGCCGGGAGCCGCGCGGCGACCGGTCCACCAGGGCCACGCCGAGCTGGCGCTCCATCGAGCGGACGCGGCTGCTCGCGGCCGGCTGGGTGATGCCGAGCTCGCGCGCGGCGGCGCCCAGACTGCCCAGCCGGGCCACGGCCAGCAGCAGCTCCAGCGCGCCCAGGTCCGGGACGCGGTGCGCGATCGAGCCTCCGCCACTACCGGGCCGCTGCTCCTCCGCACCGGCCGGACCGAAGGGACCGGTCGCACCGGTGGGACCGCCCGCACCGGCCGCACTCGTCACGCTCGCCTCGCTGCTCATAAGCCCAGTTTATGTCCCCATAGAGGCGTCCTCCCTGGTCGCCGCCGTGGCCCCGCGCGACCGTGGAGTCATGGTCACCGCCGTCCGTCACCTCGGACCGAACTGGTACGCCGCGGTCATGGGCACCGCGATCGTCGGCACGGCGGGAGCCGCCCTGCCGGTGCGGCTCCCGGGGCTGCGGCCGCTCTGCGCGGCCTTCTGGGCGCTCTCCCTCGCCCTGCTGCTGATCCTGCTCGCCGCCCGCGCCCTGCACTGGCGGCACCACCGCGACCAGGCCCGCGCCCATCTCCTGGACCCGGCGACGGCCCCGTTCTACGGCTGCCTGGCGATGGCGCTGCTCGCGGTCGGGGGCGGCGCGCTCGCCGTCGGCCGGGACTGGATCGGCCTGCGGGCCGCGGTGGCGCTGGACGCGGTGCTGTTCTGCGCGGGCACGGTCGTCGGGCTCGTGGCCGCCGTCGCCGTCCCGTATCTGATGGCCGTACGCCATCGGGTGGAGCTCGCGCAGGCCACGCCCGTGTGGCTGCTGCCGCTCGTCGCGCCCATGGTGTCCGCGGCGCTGGGGCCGCCGCTGGCGCCGTATCTGCCGGCCGGGCAGCCGCGGCAGACCCTGCTGCTCGTGTGCTTCGCGCTGTTCGGGCTGAGTCTGCTCGCCACGTTCCTCATGCTGCCGGTGGTGTTCGGGCGGCTGGTGACGGGCGGGCCGCTGCCCCTCGTGCTCACCCCGACCCTCTTCCTCGTCCTGGGCCCGCTGGGGCAGTCCACCACCGCCGTCGGGAACTTCGCGCAGGCCGCCCCGGGGGTCGTGGCCGGGCCGGACGGTCGCGGTCCCGCCGTGCTCGCGGTGCTGTACGGGGCGCCCGTCATGGGGTTCGCGCTGTTCTGGCTCGCGCTGGCCACCGCGCATGTGGTGCGGGCCCGGCGGCACGGGATGCGCTTCGCGATGACCTGGTGGGCGTTCACCTTCCCGGTCGGCACCTGTGTGACCGGTGCGGCGGCGCTGGCCCGGCACAGCGGGCTGGTCGCCTACGACGTGCTCGCGTGCGCGCTGTACGCCGTCCTCGTGGCCGCCTGGGCGGTCGTCGCCGTGCACACCGCGCGCGGGCTGCTCAGCGGTGCGCTGCTCGCCGCGCCCCGGCCAGCGCCGCGCCCAGCGCCTTCGGCGCTTCGGCCAGCGACGGCCCGTACCACGTCAGGTGCCGTCCGCTGACAAGCGCGCAGGGCAGGCCGGGGAAGGCTTCGGGGCCGTCCTCGGCGGTGAAGCGGTAGGGCTCGTCCGGGAGGACGACCAGGTCCGGCCCGGCCGCGCGCAGCTCGTCGAGCGGGATCCGGGGATAGCGCTCGGCGTGCCCGGTGTACAGGTGGTCGACGCCCAGGCGGGCCAGCACGTCCCCGGCGAAGGTGTCGCGGCCCAGCACCATCCACGGGCGGCGCCAGATCGGCACGACGGCCGTCCGCCGTTCGGGCCCGGCGAGACGCGGCAGTGCGGCCCACGCCTCCTCCGCCTGCGCCAGCCAGCCCGGCCGGGCGGCCGCCCCGCACGCCCGGAGCACCCGGGACAGCTCTTCGAAGGCCTGCGGGACGTCCCGGACCTCCGTCACCAGCACGTCGAGGCCGGCCGCGCGCAGGGCGGCCAGGTCCGGCTCCCGGTTCTCCTCCTCGTTGGCGATCACGAGGTCCGGGGCGAGGGCGACGATCCGGTCGACGTCGGGGTTCTTGGTCCCGCCGATCCGGGGGACGTCGAGGTCCGCCGGGTGGCTGCACCAGTCGGTCGCGCC
This sequence comes from Streptomyces sp. NPDC001858, assembly GCF_053594615.1. Classification (NCBI taxonomy): domain Bacteria; kingdom Bacillati; phylum Actinomycetota; class Actinomycetes; order Kitasatosporales; family Streptomycetaceae; genus Streptomyces; species Streptomyces sp. NPDC001858. The sequence continues at coordinate 92,626 of NZ_JBSFEV010000033.1, read as the reverse complement.
GACCAGGGCGGCGGGCACGGTGGCGGCCACGGCCTCCGTGAGCGACGGCACCAGCGAGACGACCCGCACTATGCGCTCCGCTGGAAGTGCCGATGTGCCGTCGTTGCGCTGCGGCGCCGTCGTGGCCGGTCGCGCAGTTCCCCGCGCCCCTTGATCCCCGGCCCGCACTACCGCTTCCGGCCCCGGTCGCGGTCCCGTACGGCCTCGATGTGCTCGGCGACGGCGACGACGATCACCCGGGTGTCCGGCACGGTCGCCCGCCAGCGGTGGCGGACCCCGCCGGTGAGGTACAGGGTGTCGCCGCGGCCGAGACGGTAGGCGCGGCCCTCCGCCTCGATCTCCACCGCGCCGTCGGCGACGTACATCAACTGGTCGTTGCGGTACTGGAATTCACGGCCGGCGTCGTGGTCGCCGGTGAACTCGGAGGCGTGCATCTGGTGGTGACCGCGCACCAGGGAACGCGAGCGGGGTTCCGGCGCCGGGACCGGTCCGGCGCCCGGACCCTGTTCGGTGACCTCGGCGCGTACGACGTCGACGCTGCACGCCGGATCGGCGGCGGCGAGGAGTTCGACGGCCGTGGTGCGCAGGGCGTCGGCGACCTTCTCCAGGGAGCTGGTGCTGGGCCGCGCGCGGTCGTTCTCGACCTGGCTGAGGAACGGGACCGACAGCCCGCTGCGCTCGGCCACGACGGCGAGGGTGAGCTCCAGGGAACGGCGCCGGCGCCGCACGGCCGCACCCACCCGCAGGGGCTGTTCTTTGTGGTCGCCCATCGCTCCGGCTCCCTCCTTCGCTCGTCGCTGCCATGACTGCCTCGGCCGTCTTCGGACTTCCTCCGAAGTTGGTCCCAAGGGTTCTCTGCACCCTACGCATGTTCGGCAAACCGTTTCATGTGCCCGTCACGTCGAGGACACATGGAGTGACACCGGACCTCACAGATCGCGCCAGTCGATCAGAGCCCGCAGAGGCCGCACGTGCGCCCGTCCTCCGCTTTTCCGGTTCAATGCGCGAACGGCCGTGAGTGTTCCCGCTCGTCCCCGGCTTCACCGGGGGTTCGGCTCGGGGATGGGCATAGCTCTTTGTGGTTGGCCGGATCCTTGCCGTGGGCGCACAGGGGGCGCGCGGGGAGCACGAGGGGCGGGCCCCGTCGCAGGCCGTGACGGCCGTGCGTCGGCGCCCGCCCCTCGTCGGACGGTCGCGGTGCTGTCAGGTCACCGGGCCGCCCGGCTTTCCCGCCCGGCATCCGCCACGGGCACCCACCGGTCGAGCAGCGCCGGGTTCTCCTTCAGCCAGGTGCGGACCGCGTCCTGCTCCTTGCCCTTGCCGGCCTTCTGGATGCGCGCCTCCAGACCGGTGAGCTGCGCCTCGGTCATCCTGAAGTCCTTCAGCCACTCGGCGGCCTCGGGGTTGTCGGCGGCGAAGCCCTTGCGGGCGAGGGTGTGCACGCCGTCCCCCTTGCCCCAGGCGCCCTGCGGGTCCTTGAGCTTCTTCAGGTCGTAGTCGCTGTACGCCCAGTGCGGCGACCAGAGCGTGACGACGATCGGCTTCTTCGCCGCGTAGGCGCGCTTGAGTTCGGCGAGCATCGCCGGGGTGGAGCCGTCGACGACCGTGTAGGAGCCGTCGAGGCCGTACTCCTTGACGACCTTGTCCTTGAGCAGACCCATCATTCCGGCGCTGGGCTCGATGCCGGTGATCCGGCCGTCGAACTCGGCGGCGTGGTTCTTCAGGTCCGCCAGGGAGTCGACGCCCTTCACGTACGAGGGGACGGCGAGCTCCAGGGAGGTGGGGCCGTACCAGGAGCCGAGGTCCTCCATCCGGTCGCCGTACTTCTTCCAGTACTCGGCGTGGGTGGTGGGCAGCCAGGCGTCGGTCTGGAAGTCGATCTGGCCGGTGGCGACGCCGGTGTACAGCGGGCCGGCGGCGTACTGGGTGGTCTTCACCTTGAAGCCGCGCTCCTCCAGGAGTTCCTTCCAGAGGTAGGTGGAGGCGATGCCCTCGTCCCACGGGATGTAGCCGATCTCGATCTCCCGGCCCTTGCCGACGTCCGAGCCGGAGGTCGCGGCGGTGGAGGAGGAGGCCGCGCCGAAGACGTTCATGCCGCCCGCGACCAGGGCGAGGACGACCACGCCGACCACGGCCACGGCCGGGCGCGGGCGGTACGTCCACACGGTTGCGCGGGCCTTGGCGGCGGCGCGGCGGCCGAGCGGGGAGATCCGGGTGCCGAGCGCGCCGGTCATCCGGTCCAGGTAGACGGCGAGGACGACGATGCCGAGGCCCGCTTCGAAGCCGAGGCCGATGTCGAGCTGTCCGATGGCCTCGTTGACGGCGCCGCCGAGGCCCCCGGTGCCGACCATGCCGGCGATGACGACCATCGACAGGCCCAGCATGATGACCTGGTTGACGCCCGCCATGATGGTCGGCAGCGCGAGCGGCAGCTGCACGCGCAGCAGGGTGTCGCGGGGTGTCGTCCCGAACGCCTCGGCGGCCTCGACGAGTTCGGGGTCGACCTGGCGGATGCCCAGCTCGGTCATCCGCACGCCCGGGGCGAGCGCGAAGATCAGGGTGGCGATGACGCCCGCGGGGACGCCCATGCCGAAGAACAGGATGGCCGGGATCAGCAGGACCATCGACGGCATCGTCTGGAGCAGGTCCAGGACGGGCCGCAGGGTCGCGCTGACGGCCTTCGAGCGGGCGGCCCAGATGCCCAGCGGCACGGAGACCACGAGCGCGATCACCGTGGCGACGAGCACCAGGGACAGCGTCGACATGGCGTCGTCCCACAGCGCCAGGGAGTCGATCAGGGCGAAACCGGCGAAGGCGAGGACGCCCGCGACGAGACCGCGCAGCCACCAGGCGAGCACCGCGAGGATGCCGGCGAGCAGCAGCGGCTCGGGGGCGGCGAGGACGGCGTCGATGCCGTCGTACATGCCTTCGACGATCGTCTTGACCGCGTCGAAGAGCCAGGACAGGTGGGTGACGAGCCAGTCGACGCCGGAGTCGACCCAGTCGCCGAGGTGGAGCCTAGGCATGGGCGCTCACCTTCCTCCCGTCGGCGGGCGAGCCGTCGCAGGCGATCGCCTCGCCCGCGTCGTCGTCGCCGAGGCAGCGGACCAGGCGCTGCCTGGAGACCACGCCGACGAGCTTGCGTCGCCCGTCGAGGACGGCGACCGGGTGGGGCAGCCGGGCGCTGAGCGCGCACAGCGCGGTGAAGGGGGTGTCGGGGGTCGCGGTCCGGCAGTCGCAGTCGGCCTCGTCGCCGCGCACGTCGGTGTCCATGACGGCGGAGGCGGTCAGGACGCGGGAGCGGTCGACGTCCTGGATGAAGGAGGCGACGTAGTCGTTCTCGGGGCGGATGAGGATGTCCTCCGCCGTGCCGGTCTGGACGATGCGGCCGTCGCGCATGACGGCGATGCGGTCGCCCAGGCGCATGGCCTCGTTGAGGTCGTGGGTGATGAAGACGATGGTCTTCTTCAGCGTCTGCTGGAGCGTCAGGAGCTGGTCCTGCATGTCGCGGCGGATCAGCGGGTCGAGCGCGCTGAACGACTCGTCCATCAGGAGCAGGTCGGCGTCGGTGGCGAGGGCGCGGGCCAGGCCCACGCGCTGCTGCATGCCGCCGGAGAGCTCGTCCGGCCAGGAGTTCTCCCAGCCGGCCAGGCCGCACAGCCGCAGCGCCTCGGCGGCGCGCTCCTCGCGTTCGCGGCGGGGGACGCCCTGGACGGCGAGCCCGTAGGCGGCGTTGTCGAGGACGCTGCGGTGCGGGAAGAGCGCGAAGTGCTGGAAGACCATGCTGATCTTGTTCGCCCGGACGGCGCGCAGGTCGCGGTCGGCGAGGGCGGTGAGGTCCTGCCCGTCGAAGAGGACACGTCCGGCGGTGGGCTCCAGCAGTCCGTTGAGCATGCGCAGCAGGGTGGACTTCCCGGATCCCGACAGGCCCATGACGACGAAGATCTGGCCCGGCCGCACGGTGAAGGAGGTGTCGATGACGGCGGCCGTGGCGCCGTCGGTGCGCAGCTCCTCCCGGTCGGCTCCGGCGTGCAGTCGCTCGACCGCCTGCTGGGGTCGTCTGCCGAACACCTTGTACAGATGTTCGGCCTCAATCCTGGAAGACACGCGTACCTCTCGATCGGGGACGGGGAACGACGCAGAGCGTCGGGAGCAGACGAGGGAGCGCTCCGCAACAGCAAACAGTTGAAAGCGCAACCTCAGGTCGCTCCGAGGCCGCGCCTGCCCTGGCCCCACCGGGGCAAACGTGCGAGTGGTTCAGTTCACAGCAGGTCAACAGTTGGTTTACGCGTGCCACGGGAGTGAATTCCCAGCCGTCGCGGGGGTCCGGGTGCGGCATGATGCGAGGCGTGACCGGACGACTGATGCTCCTCGACACCGCCTCGCTCTACTTCCGCGCCTACTTCGGCGTCCCGGACTCCGTGAAGGCGCCGGACGGCACCCCGGTGAACGCCGTGCGCGGACTGCTGGACTTCATCGACCGGCTGGTGAAGGACCACCGGCCGGACGAACTGGTCGCCTGCATGGACGCCGACTGGCGCCCCCGGTGGCGGGTCGACCTGATCCCCTCCTACAAGGCGCACCGCGTCGCCGAGGAGCGGGCGGCCGGGCCGGACGAGGAGGAGGTGCCGGACACCCTCGCGCCGCAGGTGCCGATCATCGAGGCGGTCCTGGATGTGCTCGGCATCGCGCGCGTGGGCGTCGCCGACTACGAGGCGGACGACGTGATCGGCACGTTCACCGCGCGGGCGAAGGGGCCGGTCGACATCGTCACCGGCGACCGCGACCTGTACCAGCTGGTGGACGACGCGCGCGGGGTGCGGGTGCTGTACCCGCTGAAGGGTGTCGCCACGCTGCAGCTGACGGACGAGGCGTGGCTGCGGGAGAGGTACGGCGTCGACGGGCCCGGGTACGCGGATCTGGCGCTGCTGCGCGGCGACCCGAGCGACGGTCTGCCGGGCGTGCCGGGCATCGGGGAGAAGACCGCGGCCAAGCTGCTGGCCGAGTTCGGCGATCTGCCCGGGATCATGGCGGCGGTGGACGACCCGAAGGCGAAGCTGACGCCCTCGCAGCGCAAGCGGCTGGACGAGGCGCGGCCGTATGTGGCCGTCGCGCCGAAGGTGGTCAAGGTCGCGGACGACGTGCCGCTGCCGGAGGTGGACACCGCGCTTCCGCGTTCGCCGCGGGACGGGGAGACACTGGAGGCACTGGCGGAGCGCTGGGGACTCGGCGGGTCGTTGCAGCGACTGCTGACGACGCTGGCGGCCCGGCCGGCGTAAGCATTGTTCTCGCATCAGGGAATGCCATTCGCCCCAGGCGGAAGTCATTCTCTGGAAGAGGGGTGATTCAACCTCTCGAACGGGGGGCATCGCTGGGGGAGGGATGCTAAGTTAGGTAAACCTAACCATACCGACATGGGAGGCCGCCATGGCAGAACGTCCGGCACGGCAGCCGCGGAAGCCGCACTCCGCACAGGTCGTCCGCACCGAACGGCTCACCCCGCACATGCAGCGCGTCGTGCTCGGCGGCGAGGGCCTGGCGGAGTTCACCGCGGGAACGTGCACCGACCACTACGTCAAACTGCTCTTCGGCCCCGACGGGGTGAGCTACCCGGAGCCGTTCGACCTGGAGCGCATCCGCGCCGAGTTCCCCCGTGAGCAGTGGCCCGTGACCCGGACGTACACCGTGCGCGACTGGGACGCCGAACACCGCGAGCTGACCCTGGACTTCGTGGTCCACGGCGACGAGGGCCTGGCCGGACCGTGGGCGGCCCGCGTCCAGCCGGGCGAGACCGTCCGCTTCATGGGGCCCGGCGGCGCCTACGCCCCCGACCCGAGCGCCGACTGGCATCTGCTGGCCGGCGACGAGAGCGCCCTGCCCGCCATCGCGGCCGCCCTGGAGTCGCTGCCCGCCGGCGCCGTCGCCCACGCCTTCATCGAGGTCTCCGGGCCCGAGGAGGAGCAGAAGATCGAGTCCGACGTGGCGGTCGTCTGGCTGCACCGCGGCGAGCGGCCGGTCGGCGAACTGCTCGTCGAGACCGTCCGGGCGCTGGAGTTCCCCGAGGGCCGCCCGCACGCGTTCGTGCACGGCGAGGCGGCCTGCGTGAAGGAACTGCGCAAATACCTGCGCGTCGAGCTCCAGATCCCCCGCGACGACCTGTCGATCTCCGGCTACTGGCGGCTCGGCCACAACGAGGACGGCTGGCAGGCCTCGAAGCGGGAGTGGAACGCGCGCGTGGAGGCGGAGCAGGAGGGGGCGGCACCGGCCGCGTGAGGGGGCAGCAGCGGCCCGCACCCGCGGGGCGGGCCGCCCGAGGACTCCTGTCCCCGCACCAGCCTGCGGCTGAGCGCCCCGCGGGGGGTGCCGCGATGTGCCGTCGTTCGACTGCGGCGCCGTCGTGGCCGGTCGCTCCCCCACTCTCGGCGGAGCCGCAGATGTCAGCGCCCCGCGCCCCTTCAGGGCGCTGCCGCACCGCAGCCGACTTCGTCCGACCCGCTCAGACCGAACGCTGGTACGACCGGAACGTTCGGATCGACAGCCACACGGCCGCCACCGCGAGCGCGAGCAGCGCCCCGCCGCGGACGAGCACCGCGCCCCAGTCGGGGTCGGCGGACAGCGCCGAACGACCCGCCGTCATCGCCCAGTCCAACGGGTTGAAGCGGGCCACGTGCCGTATCCAGTCGGGCATCCGGTCCGGTGCCATGAACGCGCTGGACAGGAAGGTCAACGGCAGCAGCAGGAACGTGTTGACGCCGATGATCGACTCCCGCTCCCGGACCAGCATGCCCAGGGCGTTGGACAGCGCCCCGAAGACCGTGCCCAGCAGCGCCGAGGCGACGACCAGGACGACCACCCCCGCGAACCCGCCCGGGTAGTCCGCGCCGCCCACCAGCCCGAGCAGCACGATGACCGTCGACTGCAGGGCGGTGACGATGCCGTTGTGGACGACATTGCCGTTCATCAGCGCCGCCCGGCTGACCGGGGTGGTCAGGAAGCGGTCGAGGGTGCCGCGCTGGATCTCCTCCAGCGTGCCCATGCCCGCCCACAGGTTGGCGGCGAGCGCGCTCATCACGACCACGCCCGGCACCAGATAGTCGAGGTAGGAGGTCGTACCGAAGCCGCCCAGCTCGACGACGCTCTTGAACAGGCCGCCGAACAGGAACAGCCAGATCACCGGCTGGATCAGCGTGATCACGGCATACGCGGGCTGCCGGGCGAACACCATCAGTTGACGTTGCGTCAGGTACCAGGTCTGGGCGATCGCGGTGCTCATCGCGCACCCCCCGCGAGCACGAGGGCGTCGGCCGCGGCGGACCCGTGCCCGGCCTCGGCCTCGGCGTAACGGCGGCCCGTGTAGCGCAGATAGACGTCGTCCAGGGAAGGCCGGGCCACGGTCGCGGTGGCGACGGCGACCCCGGCCCGCTCCAGCGCGCCGAGCAGCGCGGGCACCGTCGCCGCTGCGTCCTGCGCGCGCACGCTCACCCGCAGGCCGTCGAACACCACCTCGTACACGCCCGGCAGTCCCCCGAGGACGGCCGCCAGTCGTGCCCGCACCGGCTCGCCGGGCGCGGTGCGCAGCTCCATGTGCACGGCGTCGCCGCGGAGTTCGCCCTTGAGGGAGTCCGGGGTGCCCGTGACGACGATCCGGCCGCGGTCGACGATGGCGACGCGCTCGGCGAGCCGGTCGGCCTCCTCCAGATAGTGCGTGGTGAGCAGGATGGTCAGCCCCTCCTCGCCGGCCAGCCGGCCGATCTCCTCCCACATCGCGGTGCGGGCCTGCGGGTCCAGACCGGTGGTGGGCTCGTCGAGGAAGAGCACCTCGGGGCGGTGCACCAGACCGAGCGCGACGTCGAGCCGCCGCCGCATGCCGCCGGAGTAGCCCTTGACCGGGCGTCGGGCGGGCTCGGCGAGCGCGAAGCGTTCGAGCAGCTCGTCGACCCGGCGGTCGAGGGCTGCGCCCCGCAGGCCGTAGAGCCGGCCCTGGAGGCGGAGGTTGTCGCGTCCGGTGGCGACCGGGTCGGCGCCGGAGTTCTGGGCGACCACGCCGATCGCCCGGCGCACCCGGTCCGGGTGCCGCAGCACGTCGTGGCCGGCGACGACGGCCGAGCCGGAGTCGGGGCGGGCGAGGGTGGTGAGGATCTTGACGGCGGTGGACTTGCCGGCCCCGTTGGGGCCCAGCAGCCCGAACACGGTGCCGGGCTCCACCCCGATGTCGAGGCCGTTCAGCGCGGTGACGCCGCCGGGGTAGGTCTTGACGAGTTGACGCGCCTCTACGGCGGGCGCACGAGTCGTACTCATGACGATGCTGCTCTCCTGGGTGAGCGGAACGGGACTGCCGATCCGTCGCAGGAGCACCGGGCTATCCTGGGTGTGCCGCACCTCGATCGCCCGGAACTGCCTCACGGCGGGTTCGGTTCGGGGTTCGAGACCCCGGCGGGACTGCTCCAACAGTCACGCCGGGGTCTGCTTCATGATGTGAGCTCTTCGGGCAACTCCCCCGTCTCGTGGAACCGCCGCCACCCCTGCACCCCGGGCAGCGAGCCGCTCCTGACCTCCTCGAGGAAACCGCCGACCCATTCCGCCTGCGCCTCGACCATGTGCAGCTGGTACTCCACCTCGACGAGGAAGAGCCTCGGCAGCGTCTCGTAGAGCTTGTCGAGCACGCCGCGGCCGCTGGCCACCTGGACCTCCAGGGAGCTCAGCCGGGTCTCCAGCAGACTCACCACGTCGTCGGGAGGCAGCGCCGCCATCAGCGAGAGCGCCGTCTCGAAGATCGGGTACTCCTTCGCGGGGATGGCGATCAGGTCGGACAGCCACTCGGTCATCTCCTCGCGCCCGGCCTCGGTGAGCCCGTAGACCGTGCGCTCGGGGCGGTTGCCCTGCCGCTCCACACCGGTCACCTCGACGAAGCCGTACTTCTCGAGGTTCTGCACGACGGTGTAGAGCGAGCCGTAGTTCGTCTTCGTACTCGTGTCCTTGCCCTGGCTGCGCAGGGTCTGGGCGATCTCGTACGGGTGCATCGGCTTCTGCCAGAGCGTGGTCATCACGGCGAGCGCCAACGGGTTGCTGAGCTTGCGGCGGTTCCTCGCCACGACGACCACCTCGCTTTCGAATATCCGTAGCCGAACATATCGCGAGTCGCCATCGCTTGCAATAGACGCGATGTAACGCGATCGAGTGACGTCCGGAGGACGTGAGGACTTGGGCCCGCCCCGGACACGGCGGCGTGACGCGCATGAAACAGCCCGTCCCTAATTTCTGTCGCCCGACAGGAATTACGTTCCCTCTGGGCCAAGGCAGGTTCCGCCGTGACGACAACCACCTCCTCCGACGTACGCCCCGACCCGCCGCACTCCCCCGTCGCCGGGCCCGGCGACGGCTCCCTCGCCGAGTTCGGCTACCGCCAGGAACTCCACCGCAGCCTGGGCCGGTACGCCTCGTTCGCCGCCGGGTTCAGCTTCATCTCCGTCCTGACGACCGTCTTCCAGTTCTTCGCCTTCGGGTACGCCTTCGGCGGCCCGGTCTTCTTCTGGGCCTGGCCCGCGGTGCTGGCCGGACAGCTGCTGGTGGCCGCCTGCTTCGCGGAGCTGGCCGCCCGCTATCCGCTCTCGGGCGCGATCTACCAGTGGTCGACGCGGCTGTCGACGCCGTCCTTCGGCTGGTTCGCCGGCTGGATCATGGTGATCGGGCAGGTCGTGGTGGTCGCCGCGGCCGCGCTGGCGCTGCAGATGGTGCTGCCGGCGATCTGGTCGGGCTTCCAGCTGATCGGCACCGACCCGGCGCCCACCTCGGCCGACGGCGCGGCCAACGCGGCGCTCCTCGGCGTGGTCCTGCTGGTGCTGACGACGATCGTGAACATCCTCGACAACCGCGTGATGTCCGTGATCAACCGGGTCGGCGTCACCGCCGAGATCATCGGCGCGGTACTCATCGTCGTCCTGCTGCTGACGCACTCCGAGCGCACCCCGAGCATCACCTTCCACACCGAAGGGGCCGCGCAGAACGGCCTGTTCGGGGCGCTGCTCGTCGGCTCCTTCACCGCCGCCTACGTGATGATCGGCTTCGACAGCGCGGGCGAGATGAGCGAGGAGACCCACCACCCGCGGCGCACCGCGCCCCGCACCATCCTCACCGCGCTCGGCGCGGCGGGGCTGCTCGGCGGCCTGATCGTCCTGGGCGGCCTGCTCGCCGCCCCCAGCCTCACCGACGGCCGGCTGGGCGTCGACGGACTCTCCTACGTCCTCACCAGCAGCCTCGGCGACGGCGTCGGCAAGGCGCTGCTGGCCGACGTGGTCGTGGCGATCGCGGTGGCCACGCTGGCCATCCAGACGGCGGCCTGCCGGATGCTGTTCTCGATGGCCCGCGACGGACAGCTGCCGTTCTCCGCCCGCCTCGCGCGCGTGCATCCGCGCACCGGCATGCCGAGCGCCCCGGCGCTGGTGGTCGGCGGCCTCGCGGCGGCTCTGCTGCTGCTCAACTTCGCCTCGCCCGAGGCGTTCCTGGCCATCGGCACGACGTGCATCGTGATGCTGTATCTGGCGTACGCGATGGTCACCGGCCCGCTGCTGGTGCGCCGGCTGCGCGGCGGCTTCTCCTCGGCGGGCGCGGACGAAACGGGCGCGCCCTTGTTCTCCCTGGGCCGCTGGGGCGTCCCGGTGAACGCCCTGGCCCTCCTCTACGGCCTGCTGATGGCCGTCAACCTGGCCTGGCCGCGCGCGACGGTGTACGACCCGGCGGGCGGGCACTGGTACTTCCAGTGGTTCACCGTGCTGTTCCTCGGCGCGACCCTCGCGGTCGGCGTGGCCTTCCGGGCGTACCGCCGACAGCGGGCCGCCGACTAAGGCAGGCAGGCGCTCAGTCGCCCTGTACGCGCGCGTGCAGGTGCATGTCGTGCCAGCCGTCCTGGTGGAGGGCGGCACTGCGCTTGGTGCCCTCCAGGGTGAAGCCGGCCTTCTCGGCGACCCGGCAGGAGGCCTGGTTGGCGGTGGCGTGCGACAGCTCCAGGCGGTGGAGGCCGATCTCGTCGAGGGCCCAGCGCGACAGGGTGGCCGTGGCCCGGGGTGCGACGCCCCGGCCGCGGGCCGCCCCGGTCGTCCAGTAGGCGACCTCGGCGACGCCCTCGCCGAGCTGGATGGCGCGCAGGGCGACCCGCCCCAGCAGTACGCCGGTGTCCGCGTCGACGACGGCCCACTGGGCGCTCTCCTCCCGCTCCCAGGCCTGCTGCCACCCCGCTATCCAGCCGGCCACCTCCTCCTCGGAATCGGCCGCCCTGATGTGCCACTGGTGCATCAGCGGGTCCTGGAAGGCGGCGTGGACGGCGGGGGCGTCCTCGGCCCGCCACGGCCGCAGGACCAGCCCGTCCCCGGTGGGCAGCACGGGCTGCTGAGCACTCGACAGGGTTCCGGCAAGCAGGACGAGTCCTGCGGTATAAGGCATGACCAGCATCCTGCCAACACCCCCCAAGGAATCAACCGGATTTCCCCCGGCCCCCACCCGGCCCCAGGCCCCGCCCTGTCCCCGCCCGACTCCGGCACCGGCCCCGACTCCCGCACGGGCTCCCGCTCCGGCCGCGACTTGGGCCCCGGCCCCAACTCCGGCCCGGGCTCCCACACCCGCCCCAGCCCCGACTCCCGCACCCGCACCGGCTCGGGCTCGGGCCCCCGCATCGGCTCCGACCCCGGCCCCGGCTCGGGCTCGCGCTCCGGCCCCCTCCCGCTCGGACCCCAGCTCCCGCTCCAGCCATGACCCCGGGCTCGGCTCCCGCACCCGCTCCGGCTCCCCCACCCGCTCCGGCTCCGGCTCCGGCTCGGACTCCCACTCCGGCTCCCGCTCCGGCTCCCCCACCCGCTCCGGCTCCGGCTCCGGCTCGGACTCCCACTCCGGCTCCCGCTCGGGCCCCGCACCCGCTCGGGCTGCGGCTCAGGCTCGGGCGCGCCCTCCGGCTCGGACTCCGGCTCGGGCTACGGCTCGGGCTACGGCTCCCGCACCCGCTCGGGCTGCGGCTCGGGCTCGGGCCCCGCACCCGCTCCGGCCCGGCTCGGGCCCGCTCGGGCCCCGGCTCCCGCTCCAGCCATGACCCCGGGTTCGGCTCCCGCACCCGCTCTGGCCCTCGGCGCCGGCTCGCGCTCCGGCACCGGCTCGGGCTCGCGCTCCTGTTCCCTCCCGCTCGGGCCCCAGCTTCCGCTCCAGCCGCGACCCGCACCCGCACCCGCACCCGCACCCGCACCCGCACCCGCACCGGCACCGGCACCGGCACCGGCACCGGCACCGGCCCAGGCTCGTGCTCGTGCTCCGGCCCCCTCCCGCTCCAGCCATGACCCCGGGCCCGGCTCCCGCACCGACCCCGGCCCCGGCCCTGGCTCCCGCACCGGCTCCAGCTCCGGCTCCCGCACCAGCCCCCGCTCCCGCTCCCGCTCCCGCTCCCGCTAGGGTGTCCGCTTCGTCGTACGCTTGAGCGCGATGAGACGTCGTACTGCTCCTCCGCCTTCGCCGCTGCCGCAGCGCGGCGGGATCGATCCTGTGCGGGTGCGGTTGCCCGGTGAGGGGGCCTGGGGCACCGTGCGGGAGTATCTGGTGGGGCGGCTGGGCGAGGCGCGGGCCGGGATCGTGGACGGGATGCTGGCGGCCGGGCTCGTCGTGGGCGCCGACGGTGCTGCGGTGGCGCCGGACGCGGCTTATGTGCCGGGGATGTTCGTGTGGTTCCATCGCGAGCTGCCGCCCGAGACGCCCGTGCCGTTCGCGCTGGAGATCGTGTACCGCGACGAGCACATCGTCGTCGCCGACAAGCCGCACTTCCTGGCGACCACCCCGCGCGGCAGTCATGTCACCGAGACCGCGCTGGCCCGGCTGCGCCGGGAGCTGGGCATTCCCGCGCTCGGCGCCGCGCACCGGCTCGACCGGCTCACCGCCGGGCTCGTGCTGTTCACCGTGCGCCCCGAGGAGCGCGGCGCGTACCAGGCGCTGTTCCGCGAGCGCCGTGTGCACAAGGTGTACGAGGCGCTCGCACCCCACGACCCCGACCTCGCCCTGCCCCGGACCGTGCGCAGCCGGATCGTCAAGGAGCGTGGGGTGCTGGCCGCCTACGAGGTGGCGGGCGAGCCGAACGCGGTGAGCCGCGTCGAACTGGTCGAGCACCGGGCGCCGGGGCTCGCCCGGTACCGGCTGCTGCCCGCCACCGGGCAGACCCATCAGCTGCGGGTGCACATGAACACGCTCGGCGTGCCGATCCTCGGCGATCCGCTCTACCCCGAGGTGGCCGCCCCCGAGCCGGCCGGCGCGTTCCGGCGCCCGCTGCAACTGCTGGCGCGGGAGCTGGAGTTCACCGATCCGGTCACGGGGACGGAGCACCGGCTGCGCAGCGGGCGGGAGCTGGAGGCCTGGGCGTCGTACGACCGTTGGGCCGCCACTCCCGCCACTCCCGCCACTCCCGCCACTCCCGGCACTCCCTCTGCTGCTGCCGCGCCGTGACGACCGGGCGGCCGGCGATCCCTCAGTAGCCGCGTACCCAGATCACGAAGCGCCGCCAGACGTTGGGCCTGCGGGCGGGCTGCGCCGGCTGCGGGGCGGGCGGCGCGGCCGCCGGCTCGGCGACGGCCGGCAGCGTCGGCGCGGGCCGCGGCTCTGTGCTCACCAGGGGTGTCATGCGCTGCGGCGGGATCACGGAGTGGCTCGGCTTGTGCCTCACGTCCTGCTGGGGCTTCGGCTCGAATTGGACCGGCAGGGCCACCAGATGCCGTGAGGCGATCGACCCCGTCCAGCGCAACTCGTCCTCGTCGCAGTCGAGTTGCACGTCCGGCAGCCGCATCAGCAGTGCGTCGACGCCGACGTCGGCGATGGCCCGGCCGATGTCCTGGCCGGGGCATTCGTGCGGGCCGCCGCTGAAGGCGAGGTGCGAGCGGTTGCCCCTCATGTGGGCGGACAGGTCGGGGCGCACCCGGGGGTCGACGTTTCCGGGGGCGGGCGCGAAGAAGAGGCCGTCGCCCTGGCGGATGCGCTGACCGCCCAGTTCGGTGTCCTGCTTGGCGAAGTAGGCGAAGACGGTGCTGAACGGGGGCTCGTCCCACAGGGACTGCTCGACCGCCTGCGGCACCGTCATCTGGCCGCCGTTGAGCTGGGCGAGGAACCGCGGGTCGGTGAGGACCGTGCGCAGCGTGTTGGAGAGCAGGTTGGAGGTGGCCTCGTAGGCGGCGAAGAGCACCAGGCGCAGGTGTTCGGTGATCTCGTGGTCCGTGAGCCCCGCCGGGTGGTTGACGAGGTGGCTGGTGAAGTCCTCCTCGGGCTCGGCGCGGCGGCGTTCGGTGAGCCGGGCCAGCGCTTCGAGGACATAGGCGTGGTTGGCGACGGCGGTCTCGGAGCCCTTGAGCGCGTCGCGGGCGCAGTGCACCATGCGGTCGTCGTACTCCTCGGGCATGCCGATGACATGGCACATCACGGCCATCGGCAGATGTTCGGCGAACTGGCCGACCAGGTCGGCGCGGCCCTCCTCGCAGAAGCGGTTGACGAGGCGCTGCGAGGAGCGGTTGATGAAGCGGCGCAGGCTGCGGTCGTCGATGGTCGCAATCGCCGCGGTGACCGCGCCCCGCAGCCGCAGGTGCTCGTCGCCCTCCACGTGGGCGGCCATGGGCTGGAAGGCGATGTGCGGCATCAGCGGGTGGTCGGGCCTGACCTTGCCCTCCACCCACGGCGTCCAGATCCGGCTGTCCTTGCAGAACTGCGACGGCGTCCGCACCATGTGCAGGTTCTCGGCGTGCCCGAGGACGATCCACATCGGCAGGTCGTCGTGGATCAGCACCGGCGCCACGGGGCCGTACTCCTCGCGGAGCTGCTCGTACAGTTCGCCCAGGTTCTCCGCGCCGGGGCCGTAGATCCGGGCCAGTCCGCCGGGTCCTCGGCGGTGCGCGGGGCAGCCGGGCGGCGGGTCCAGGGCGAGGTCGTGCGGGCCGGTCGGGGTGGGGTGTTCGGGAGTCACAGGGTCGCTCCGAAACTTCGCTGTGTGCGTGTTGGGGGGGGAGGGGTGGTGCGGGGGTCAGATGAGGCTGCGGCTCAGGGCCAGTTCGTGCAGGAAGCGCATCAGGGTCATCAGGACGTCCCGGCTGGAGGCGCGGCGGCGGACGTCGCACTCCACGATCGGGATCTCGGGCGGCAGGTCGAGCGCGGCGCGCAGGTCCTCGACGGGGTAGCGGGGCCCGTCGGGGAAGGTGTTGACGGCGACGACGAAGGGCACACCGCCCTCCTCCAGCCGGCCCATGACCTCGAAGCTGACCTCCAGGCGGCGGGTGTCGACCAGGACGACCGCGCCCAGCGCGCCTTCGAACAGCCCGTTCCACAGGAACCAGAAGCGCTCCTGGCCGGGCGTGCCGAACAGGTAGAGCACGACCTGCTCGGTGATGCGGATCCGGCCGAAGTCCATGGCGACGGTGGTGGCGGTCTTGGTGTCGGAGCCGTAGTTGTCGTCGACCCCGATGCCCGCCTGGGTCATGGTCTCCTCGGTGGTCAGCGGCCTGATCTCGCTGACGGAACCGACCATGGTGGTCTTGCCGACGCCGAAGCCGCCCACGATGACGATCTTTGCCGCGGCCATGGTGGTGTGCGGCAGATGGTCCTCGGCCCGAGGGCCGGGAATCGTGTCAGAGCCGTTGTAGTCCATGCATCACCGCTTCGAGAAGGGAACGGTCGGGGACCTGCTGCCGGACGATGGGGGCGCGCGCCAGGACGAGTTCGGCCGCCAGCATCTCGGTGAGCAGCACGGTCACCACACTGAACGGGAGCCGGAGGTAGGCCGACACCTCGGCCACCGACAGCGGTGCGGCGCACAGGCGCAGCACCGCCCGCTCTTCCGGGGTGGCCGAGGAGGGCGGGTCGGCGCGCGCCACGATTAACGTGACGAGGTCGACGGGCGCGCGCTCACCGTCCGCGCCCGTGATGGTGTAGAGCCGCTCCAGGTTCTTGTCCTCCCCCTCCTTGGGGGGCGGGGAGGGCGGCGGGGGCGGCTCGGGCAGGGGTTGTCGCCGTCGGCGTTGCGGAGGCGTCATACGCTCTGCCCGTTGCGGCGCGGCGGGCTGGTCAGATGGGCGCCGATGCGGACCACGAGATCGCGCATCATGCCGCTCATCCGGCCGGCCTCGCAGCACACGTCGGACAGGACCGCGAGGTAGGCGTTGGCGCCGGCGGCCATCAGGTAGAAGTAGCCGCCGTCCATCTCGATCATGAGGAGATTCATCTCGCCCTCGACGGAGGGGATCTCGTCGGCGACCGCGCCGGCGAGGCTCTGCAGACCGGCGCAGGCGGCGGCGACCCGGTCCGCGGCGTCGGGGTCGCCGGCGTAGCGGGCGATGCGCAGACCGTCGGCCGAGAGCACGACGATCATCTCGATGCCCGGAACGCCGTCGTAGAGCTCCCTGAGCAGCCAGTCGAAGTTTTGGCGCTGCTGGATCACGTGAGGTCCCCTTCATCGTCGGCCTCGGGTACGGCCTTGTCTTCGAGCAGGTACAGATAGGCGGTGGGGTTGCGGGTGAAGTCGGTCGGGTGGGTGCCCTCGGGGATGCCCTTCTTCAGGCCCTCCCAGAACGCCTCGAAGCCCCGTCCGGGCTCGGCCTTCTTCTTCTTGGGCGCGGGCTCCGGCTCGGGCCGTGCGAAGGGGTCCGGCTCGCCCCTGGCCTCGGCGTCCAGGGCGGCGTACGCCTCCCGGTAGCGCTGGACGATGGAGATCGTCTGCTTGCTGCGGCGCTGCGGCAGGCCCTGCTCGGTCCACTCGGTGACCTCGGGCACCTCGTCGTCGGTCAGGGAGACCCCGGCCGGGATCTTCGGCCTGGTGGGACGGCGTTTCTTGGGTCGGCGCTTGGGGCCCTCGCCGATGTTCTGCAGGTCGATCTGCGGCACGGAGGTGGCGCCGATGCCGTGCGCGAAGCCGGGGGCGGGGTCGTTGGTCTGCATCTCCCGGGGCACGACGAGGACGGCCCGGACGCCGCCGTACGCCGACTTGCGCAGCGAGACGTCCAGGTTGAAGGAGGTGCACAGGCGGCCGACGACCGCGAGGCCGAGGCGGGGGGTCATCCCGGTTTCCTGGATGTCGACGCCGGTCTTGGCCTCCTCCAGCATGCGCTCGGTCTTGGCGCGGGTCTCCTCGCTGAGGCTGACGCCGGCGTCCTCGATCTCGATGGCGATGCCGGTCTGCACCTCGACAGCGTTGACGTGCACCTTGCTCGTCGGGGGCGAGTAGCGGGTGGCGTTGTCGAGGAGTTCGGCGATCGCGTGGAGCAGCGGCTCGACGGAGAGGCCGCGGATGTTGACCTTGGCGATGGAGTCCAGCTGGATGCGGTGGTACTCCAGGATCCGGGACATGGCGCCGCGCATCACGCTGTACAGCGGGACCGGCCGGGGCCAGTTGCGGCCGGGCCGGCCGCCGCCGAGCACACCCATGGAGTCGGCGAGCCGGCCGATCATCGAGTTGCCGTGGTCCACGCGCAGCAGGTCGTCGAAGACCTCGGGGTTGTGGCCGTGGTCCTCCTCCATCTCCCGCAGTTCGTGGGCCTGCTGGTGGACGATGGCCTGGATGCGGCGGGCGACGCTGACGAAGGAGCGCTGGGCGGAGTCGCGCAGGGACTCCTCGTGGTCGACGATCTTCAGGATCTGGCGGACCACGTTGTGCTGGGCCGGATCGAGTTCGCGGAACGAAGGATCACTCGCGCAGAGGTCGCGGATCACCTCTGCGGGGGAATGTCCGGCGCGCAGCCATGCCACGGCGTCGGGCACATGCCGCTCGGCGAGACGGCGGTTCTCCCGGTCGTGGTCGGCGACGCGCGACTTGAGATAGACGATGAACTCGTCCTTCTCCGTGTCCAGTTGCCGGTGCCGCTTGGCGCGGCGTACCGAATCGGCTCCCGCCGCGATCACCAGGAGGGTGGCGACGGCTCCGCAGACGCCGACGGCGAGCCGTGCCTGCGTCGCCACCAGGGCGACGGCGGCTCCGGTCGCCGCGGCCATCAGTATCGCGGGCAGCAACAGCAGCCGCGCGAAGGACACTTCTCGGCGACCGGGTGGGGACTGAACACTCACCATGTGGGCACCCTCTGTAGGGATCTGTCGGCATCTTCGGAACATTTGGGAACAAGCGCACGAATACGCCTCAACTCGGTGCGCCGCGGGCGAGCTTAGTCCGACAGGATCAACGCCGTGTCATATTCGGCAACCCCCTGAAACCGATCCCGTACGTGGAGTAACCTCAGATCATTTACACGCTACGTAAACATTCGAACGCGTAAAGTAACTCTGGACGGGCGTGCGAATTACTTCACCGGGAAGAGTGAGGCGACCTCGCCGACGGAGCGAGGGGCGGTCGCGGAGGGTGTTCAGTTCCCCGCGATGCGCAGTGCCGCGTCGGCGGTGGCGCGGGCGAACTCCGCGACGGAGCGGTCGGGATCCGAGCGGTGGACGAGGATGACGCCCTCGATGAGCCCGAAGACCAGATCGGTGCGCAGATCGAGCGCGCTCTTGGCGAGCCCGCCGCCCACCGCCGTCGCCGCGATCAACTGTCGGTAGGCGTCCTTGAGTTCGGCGCGCACGGCATGGAAGCCGGCGAACCGCTCGGTGCGCACCTCCGGCAGCAGATAGAGGCCGCCGAGGTTGTGCGAGCCCCCGCACAGCAGCTCGACGTCGGTGCGGCACAGCTCCCACAGCCGGTCCTCGGCCCGACGCGCGTCGTCCGCGAGCAGCTCACGGGCGTAGGCCAGCGAGGGCGTGACCGTCGACTCCAGCAGCTCGGCGAGCAGCTCCTCCTTGCCGGAGACGTAGTGGTACATCGAGGCCTGGCGCATGCCGGCCCGCTCGGCTACGGCCCGGGTCGTGGTGGCGGCGTAGCCGCGGGTGGTGAACAACTCCGCGGCGGCCACGAGCAGTTCGGCGCGCGGTGCGAGCCCGCTGTCCGGGCGCTGCGCGGCCCGGGGCCGGCCCACTCGACGTCCGCTGCTCGTCCCCATGCGTTCGATCCTCGCACACCACACCACAAGGCGATCTTCGGGCGATTTCCGGTGAGGAGTCGGTAACCGGCCCGCAACCCGAGAGCAACGGCGACGACCCGACCCGGTCCTAATTTCTGTCGGGCGACAGAAATTAGACCGAGCTGCGGAGGTCAAGCACATGGCGGCGACAGCGACCACCCACGGAGCACGCGCCCACGCCCGGGCCCAGGCGGGCGCCCGCGCCGAGACCATGCCGGTCGTCCCGGCCCGGGACTGGCCGGACCCGCCCTGCGAGGCGGGTCTGCTGGTGTGGGCCGAGACGGTCGCGGGCGGCAACTACACCCACCGGGTCCTCGCCCGCGGCACCGAGCTGCGCCTGACCGACCTGCACGGCGACGCCTGCGCCCATCTGCTCCTGTACGTGGCGGACCGCCCCTGGGAGCGGCTGAACGTCGCGGACACGGTCAAGGTGCAGTGGAACGCCTACCTC
Source organism: Streptomyces sp. NPDC001858 (assembly GCF_053594615.1). Lineage (NCBI taxonomy): Bacteria > Bacillati > Actinomycetota > Actinomycetes > Kitasatosporales > Streptomycetaceae > Streptomyces > Streptomyces sp. NPDC001858. The sequence goes on along the minus strand of NZ_JBSFEV010000033.1, from coordinate 73,180 downwards.
GGCGAGGGCGTGCTGCTCCTGTCCGACCAGGGCCGCGTCCTCGCCTCGGTCGTCACCGACACCGCCGGCCGGCACGACGCGCTGTGCGGCACCTCCACCCTGGTGCGCAACACCGAGCGCTACGGCGACGGCACACCGCAGTCCCCGTCCCCGGCCGGCCGGGAACTGTTCAAGCTGGCCGCCGCCAAGAACGGCCTGGAACCCCGGGATCTGCCGCCCTCCCTGTCCTTCTTCCAGGGGGTCGAGGTCCGCGAGGACGGCTCCCTCGACTTCACCGGCTCGGCGGGCCCGGGCGGCAGCGTCACCCTGCGCGCCGAACAGGACCTGACCGTGCTGATCGCCAACGTGCCGCACCCGGCCGACCCCCGCCCGGACTACGTCAGCACCCCGCTGGAGGTCCTCGCCTGGCGGGCCGGGCCGACCCAGCCCGGCGACCCCCTGTGGGACGCCACCCCGGAGGGCCGCCGCGCCTTCCTCAACACCGCCGAATTCCTCACCGCGAGGGGGCTCGCATGAAGACCGTCGTCCCCGCCCGGGCGGCCTGGTCGTCCGTCCTGCGCACCGGCGAGACGCTGACCGTCACCGACCTGCACGGCAACCAGGCCGTCGACTTCCTCGTCTACGACGCCCACGACACGTCCGTGCGCTACAGCGCCCCCGACACCGTCCACGCCCAGGGCGGCGTCTTCCTGACCACCGGCAGCGTGCTGCTGTCCAACGAGCACACCCCGCTGATGACGGTGACCGCCGACGCCGTGGGCCGCCACGACACCCTCGGCGGCGCCTGCTCCAAGGAGTCCAACACCCTGCGCTACGGCCACCACACCTACGCGCAGCACGCGTGCGTGGACAACTTCCTCGCCGAGGGCGCGCGGCACGGCCTCGGCAAGCGGGACCTCGTCTCCAACGTCAACTGGTACATGAACGTCCCCGTCGAGAAGGACGGCACCCTCGGCATCGTCGACGGCCTCTCCGCCCCCGGCCTCTCGCTCACCCTGCGCGCCGAGCGGGACGTCCTCGTCCTGGTCTCCAACTGCCCCCAGATCAACAACCCGTGCAACGGCTTCGAGCCGACGGCCGTGGAGCTGACGATCACCGCTCCCGTCGACGACGAGGACCCGGCATGAGCTTCGACAAGCTGCTGATCGCCAACCGGGGCGAGATAGCCGTCCGCATCATCCGCACCGCCCGCGAACTCGGTCTGCGCACGGTCGCGGTGTACTCCGACCCCGACCGCTCCGCGCCCCACGTCCGGCTCGCCGACGAGGCGGTACGGCTCGGCCCGGCACCCGCGAAGGAGTCCTACCTCGACGCCGACCTGGTCCTGAAAGCGGCCGTGGAGAGCGGCGCGGGCGCGATCCACCCCGGCTACGGCTTCCTGTCGGAGGACGCGGACTTCGCCCGCCGCTGCGCCGACGCCGGGATCGTGTTCGTCGGACCGACGCCCGGCCAGCTGGAGCTGTTCGGCGCCAAGCACACGGCCCGGGCAGCTGCGGAGGCGGCCGGGGTGCCGCTGGCCCCGGGCACGGGACTGCTGGCCTGTCTCGCCGAGGCGCAGGAGAAGGCCCGGGTCATCGGCTATCCGGTCATGCTCAAGGCCACCGGGGGCGGCGGCGGGATCGGCATGTCCGCCTGCCGTTCCGCCGAGGAACTCGCCGACGCCTGGGAACGCGTCCAGCGCGTCGCCGCCGCCTCCTTCTCCTCCGCCGGGGTCTTCCTGGAGCGGCTCGTCGAGCATGCCCGCCATGTCGAGGTGCAGGTCTTCGGCGACGGCGAGGGCAAGGTCGTCACCTTCGGCGACCGCGACTGCTCGCTCCAGCGCCGCAACCAGAAGGTCCTGGAGGAGGCCCCGGCGCCGGGACTCCCCGACCACGTCCGGCGGCAACTCGCCGCGTCTGCCCGAGACTTGTGCGCCTCGGTCGGCTACCGCTCGGCCGGCACCGTGGAGTTCGTCTACGACGCGGCCCGCGAAGAGGCCTACTTCCTGGAGGTCAACACCCGGCTCCAGGTGGAGCATCCGGTCACCGAGGAGATCTACGGCGTCGACCTGGTCGCCTGGATGCTGCGCCTGGCACGCGGCGAGCGCGAGGTCGTCGTCACTCCCGGCCCGCCCCGCGGACACGCCGTCGAGGCCCGCCTGTACGCGGAGGACCCGAGCCGCGAACACCGGCCCAGCGCGGGCCTGTTGACGCGGGTCGAGTTCCCGGCCGGGGTGCGCGTCGACGGCTGGGTGGAGACCGGCACCGAGGTGACGACGTCGTACGACCCGATGCTCGCGAAGGTGATCGCCCACGGTTCGGACCGGGCGCATGCGCTGCGCCGCCTCGACGAGGCCCTGGCCCGCACCCGTGTCGACGGCATCGAGACGAACCTGGGCCTGGTCCGCGCCGCGCTGACGGACCCGCGATTCGTGACGGCCGCGCATTCGACGGCGACCCTCGCCGAGGTGCACGATCCGACCCCGCGCATCGAGGTCGTCTCCGGCGGCACCCTCACCACCGTGCAGGACTGGCCCGGCCGCACCGGCCACTGGCAGGTGGGCGTCCCGCCGTCCGGCCCCATGGACGACCGCTCCTTCCGCCTGGGCAACCGCGCGCTGGGCAACCCCGAGGGCGCCCCGGGCCTGGAGTGCACCCTCCAGGGCCCGGCCCTGCGGTTCACCCACGCCACGACGGTGTGCGTGACGGGCGCGCCGACGCCGGTCGCCGTGGACGGCACGGCGGTCGCGCAGTGGGAGCCGGTGACCGTCCCCGCGGGTGGCGTGCTGGAGGTCGGCGCGCCCGCCGAGCACGGCCTGCGCACCTACGTCCTGTTCGCGGGCGGCCTCGACGTCCCCGCCTTCCTGGGCAGCGCGAGCACGTTCACGCTGGGCCGGTTCGGCGGACACGGCGGCCGGGCGCTGCGCACCGGGGACGTCCTGCACGGCGGCACGACGGTCGCCGAGGGGACGAAGGTCCTGGAGCGGCCGGACTTCACCTCCGTCTGGCACGTCGGCGCCGTCGAAGGCCCGCACGCGGCACCGGAGTTCTTCACCGAGGACGACATCCGCGAGTTCTACGCCGCCGACTGGAAGGTCCACTTCAACTCGGCCCGCACCGGGGTGCGGCTGATCGGGCCCAAGCCGCGCTGGGCGCGCACCGACGGCGGCGAGGCGGGCCTGCACCCCTCGAACATCCACGACACCCCGTACTCCGTCGGCGCCGTCGACTACACCGGCGACATGCCGGTGCTGCTCGGCCCGGACGGGCCCTCGCTCGGCGGGTTCGTGTGCCCGGCGACGGTGCTGAGCTCCGAGCGCTGGAAGCTGGGCCAGCTGCGCCCGGGCGACACGGTCCGCTTCCGGCCCGTGGACGTGCACGGCGCGGCGCGCGCGGAGATCGTCGACGGTGGTGTGCTGGCCCGGGACGGCGACATCACGTTCCGCCGCAGCGGCGACGACAACCTGCTGGTCGAGTTCGGCCCGATGCAGCTGGACCTCGCCCTGCGGATGCGCGTCCACGCCCTGATGGAGGCGGTGACCGCGGCGGACCTGGCCGGCGTCACCGATCTCACCCCGGGCATCCGCTCGCTCCAGATCCAGACCGACCCCGGCCGTCTCCCCCAGCACGAACTCCTCACGGCCGTAAGGGAGATGACGGCCTCCCTGCCGCCCACGGACCAGCTGGTCGTCCCCTCCCGCACCGTGCACCTCCCACTGTCCTGGGACGACCCGGCGACCCGCGAGGCCATCGCCCGCTACATGGCGGGCGTCCGCGACGACGCCCCCTGGTGCCCGTGGAACATCGAGTTCATCCGCCGGGTCAACGGCCTGGAGTCGGTCGCGGACGTCTACGACACGGTCTTCGACGCGGAGTACCTGGTCCTGGGCCTCGGGGACGTCTATCTGGGCGCCCCGGTCGCCACCCCCCTCGACCCGCGCCACCGGCTCGTGACGACGAAGTACAACCCCGCGCGCACCTGGACGGCCGAGAACTCGGTGGGCATCGGCGGCGCCTACCTCTGCGTCTACGGCATGGAGGGGCCCGGCGGCTACCAGTTCGTGGGCCGCACGACCCAGGTGTGGTCGCCGTGGCAGCAGCGCGGCGCGTTCGAGGCGGGCTCGCCCTGGCTGCTGCGGTTCTTCGACCGGATCCGCTGGTACCCGGTCGACGCGGACGAACTCCTGGAACTGCGGGCCGACATCACCTCGGGCCGTTTCGTGCCCCGCATCGAGGAAGGCGCCTTCTCGCTCGCCGAGTACCAGGCCTTCCTGGCCGAACACACCGCCTCCATTGCGGAGTTCAGGTCCCGGCAGCGCGCCGCGTTCGCGACCGAGCGGGACGCGTGGGAGGCGGCGGGCGAGTTCGCGCGGGCGCAGGACACGGCAGCGCCCTCGGCTCCCCCGGCCCAGGTGACCGTGCCGGCGGGCGGCCGGCTGGTCGAGGCCGAATTCGCCGCGTCCGTATGGCAGCTGAACGTGTCCGACGGCGACGAGGTGACGGCGGGCCAGCCGCTGCTCGCGCTGGAGGCGATGAAGATGGAGTCCAGGGTGCACGCGCCGGTCGACGGCGTCGTGGCGCAGGTCCTGGCCCGCCCCGGCGACCAGGTCGAGGCGGGGACGGCCCTGCTCGTCCTGGCCCCTGCCACGGCCTGAACGAGGAACGAGGAACCACGCGATGTCCAGCACGCTCTCCCGAGTCCGCGCCGCCTACGCCCGCATCGAAGCGGTCGACCGCCCGGAGATCTGGATCGACCTGCGCCCGCGGGACGACGTCGAGGCGGAGGCCCGCTCGCTCGACGCCCGCGTGGCGCGGGGCGAGCACCTTCCCCTGGCCGGCCGGCTGTTCGCCGCCAAGGGCAACATCGACGTGGCGGGCCTGCCCACCACCGCGGGCTGCCCGGCGTACGCCTACCGCCCCGCGGCCGACGCCCCGGTGGTCGCCGGGCTGCGCGCGGCGGGCGCCCTGCTTCTGGGCACGACGAACCTGGACCAGTTCGCGACCGGCCTGGTGGGCACCCGCTCACCGCACGGCGCGGTCCGCAACGCCCACGACCCGGCGCGGATCAGCGGCGGCTCCAGCTCCGGCTCGGCCGTCGCGGTGGCCCTGGGCATCGTCGACCTCGCCCTCGGCACGGACACGGCGGGCTCGGGTCGGGTCCCGGCCGCCTTCAACGGCATCGTCGGCCTCAAGCCCACGCGCGGCCTGGTGCCCACCGAGGGGGTCGTCCCGGCCTGCGCGTCGCTGGACTGCGTGACGGTGTTCGCCCGCACCCTGCCCGAGGCGGAACAGGCCCTGGCCCATATGACGAGCGGCACGACCGCGCCGTCCGCCGCCATGGGCCGGGCCCCCGGCCCGTGGCGCATCGCGGTCGCGCCCCTCGACCAGCTCGGCGAGCTGGACGAGGGCTGGCCCGAGGCCTACGAGGCGGCGGTGCGCCGGCTCGCGTCGGCGGGGGCCGAGATCCGCACCCTCGACCTGAGCCCCTTCACCGAGGCCGCCGCGATGCTCTACGAGGGCGCGTTCGTCGCCGAGCGCTACACGGCGGTGGGGAGCTTTGTCGACACGTTGCTGGCGCAGGGCGGGGAGGGCCTGGACCCGACCGTCGCCGGCATCATCACCCGGGCCCGGGACATTCCGGCCCACCGGCTCTACACGGACACCGAGCGCCTGACGGCCCTGCGCACCCGCGCACTGTCCGAACTGGCCGACGCGGACGCCCTGCTGCTGCCCACCGCCCCCGGTCATCCCACCCTCGCCGAGGTCGCCGCCGATCCGCTGGGCGCCAACGCCCGTCTGGGCCGCTTCACCAACTCCACGAACCTCTTCGACCTGGCGGCGGTCGCCGTCCCGGCCGGCGAGGTGAACGGCCTGCCCTTCGGCGTGATGCTGATCGGCCCGGCCCACACCGACGAACGACTGGCGAAGATCGCGCCCCTGCTGCAACCGCAGGCCCGGCTGGCCGTGGTGGGCGCCCATCTGACCGGCCAGCCCCTGAACCCCCAACTCCTGTCCCTGGGCGCGACCTTGGACCGCACGACCACGACGGCCCCGCTCTACCGCCTGCACGCCCTGCACACGACCCCGCCGAAGCCGGGTCTGGTGCACGTGGGAGAGGGCGGCGCGGAAATCGAGACGGAGATCTGGCGCCTCCCGGCAGAGGGCCTGGGCCGCCTGCTGACCGCACTGCCCCGCCCGATGACCCTGGGCAGCGTGCAACTACGGGACGGCACCGCCGTCCCCGGCTTCCTGTGCGAACCGGGCGCACTGACGGAGGCCGAGGACATCACCCGGTACGGAGGCTGGCGCTCGTATCTGGACAGGCCTTAGGGACCTACCCCACGGACGAGTAGGCGACCACTCCCCGCAGCAACTGGTCAACAGCTTTGCGCGCGTTCTTCGCCACGGTGGAACCCTCCGCGGCGGACGCCGCGGAGATCTGCCCCAGCACGTCGATGACCTGCTTGCACCACCGTACGAAGTCCCCGGCCGGCATCTCCGCCTCCCGGAGGACTTCGTCCAGCCCCTTCCCCGAGGCCCACATGTACGCGGACCAGGCGAAGCCGAGATCGGGCTCGCGCTGCCCGACGCCCTCGGTCTGGCTGATCCGGAAGTCCTCCTCCAGGGCGTCCAGCCGCCCCCAGATCCGGACCATCTCGCCGAGCGCGGCCTTCGCCTTGCCCGAGGGCAGCTTCGGCGCCATCGCGTCGTCGCCGACCCGCGCTTCGTAGACCAACGCCGAGACGCAGGCGGCGAGTTCGGCGGGGGCGAGCCCCTCCCAGACGCCCGCGCGCAGGCATTCGCTCGCGAGCAGGTCGAGCTCGCCGTAGAGACGGGCGAGCCGCTTGCCGTGTTCGGTGACCTCGTTGCCGCGCAGATAGTCCAGCTCGGTGAGGAGTGCGACGATCCGGTCGAAGGTGCGGGCGATCGTGTTCGTGCGCCCCTCGATCCGGCGCTCCAGCTGCGAGGTGTCGCGCGCCAGCCGGTGGTAGCGCTCGGCCCAGCGGGCGTGGTCCTCGCGGTCGGTGCAGCCGTGGCAGGGGTGCGCGCGGATGGCCGTCCGCAGCCGGGCGATCTCCCGGTCGTCCGCGGCCTGGGCGCGCTGCTTGCGGGCCCGCTCCGGCGGGATGTGCCCGGCCTTGGTGCGCAGCGCGGAGGCGAGGTCCCGGCGGGACTGCGGGGAGCGCGGGTTGAACGTCTTCGGGATCCGCATCCGCTCCAACGCCTCGACCGGCACCGGGAAGTCCATCGAGGCCAGTCGCTTGACCTGGCGCTCGGCGGTGAGGACGAGCGGACGCGGCCCGTCGTGCTGGTCGAAGCCGCGGTGCCCGTTGGCGCGGCCCGCGGGCAGACCGGGGTCGAGCACCAGCGCCAGGCCGGCGTACTTGCCGGTGGGCACATGGATGACGTCACCGGGCTTGAGCTTCTCCAGCGCGACGGCGGCCTCGGCGCGCCGCTGGGCCGCGCCCTGCTTGGCCAGCTCGGTCTCGCGGTCCTTGAGGTCGCGGCGCAGCTGCGCGTACTCGTCGAAGTCACCGAGGTGGCAGGTCATGGAGGCCTTGTAGCCTTCCAGGCCCTCCTCGTTGCGCTGCACCTGCCGGGAGATCCCGACCACCGACCGGTCGGCCTGGAACTGCGCGAACGACGTCTCCAGCAGTTCGCGCGAGCGGTGCCGCCCGAACTGTTCGACGAGGTTGACCGCCATGTTGTACGACGGCTTGAAGCTGGAGCGCAGCGGGTAGGTGCGGGTGCCCGCGAGCCCGGCGAGGTGGTCGGGGCTCATGGCGCGCTGCCACAGCACGACGGCGTGCCCCTCGACGTCGATGCCGCGCCGGCCCGCGCGCCCGGTGAGCTGGGTGTACTCGCCGGGGGTGATGTCGGCGTGCTGCTCGCCGTTCCACTTGACGAGCTTCTCCAGGACCACGGACCGGGCGGGCATGTTGATGCCGAGCGCGAGGGTCTCCGTCGCGAAGACGGCCTTGACCAGCCCGCGCACGAACAGTTCCTCGACGACCTCCTTGAAGGTCGGCAGCATGCCCGCGTGGTGGGCGGCGATGCCCCGCTCCAGGCCCTCCAGCCACTCGTAGTAGCCGAGGACGTGCAGGTCCTCGTCGGGGATGGCGGCGGTGCGCTCCTCGACGAGGGCCCGGACTTCGGCCCGCGCCTCCTCGTCGTTCAGCCGCAGCCCGGCGTACAGGCACTGCTGGACGGCGGCCTCGCAGGCGGCGCGGCTGAAGATGAACGTGATGGCGGGCAGCAGCCCTTCGGCGTCGAGCCGCTCGATGACCTCCGGCCGCCCCGGCGTCCACACCCGCGAGCGCTGTCTGCGCTCGCGCTCGCGGTCGGCCTCGCGCATGTTGCGGCCGCGTCTGCGGTCCTGGTAGGAGGGCCTGCTGGCCTCCATCCGGGCCAGCCGGGCGAGGTCGGGGTTGACGGCTCTGCGGTTGCCCTCGCCCTCCTCGAACAGGTCGTACATCCGCCGTCCGGCGAGCACGTGCTGGAACAGCGGCACGGGCCGGTGCTCGGAGACGATCACCTCGGTGTGCCCGCGCACGGTGTCCAGCCAGTCGCCGAACTCCTCGGCGTTGGACACGGTCGCGGACAGCGAGACCAGGGTGACCGACTCGGGGAGGTGGATGATCACCTCTTCCCACACGGCGCCCCGGAAACGGTCGGAGAGGTAGTGCACCTCGTCCATCACCACGTACCCGAGGCCCAGGAGCGTCTGCGAGCCGGCGTACAGCATGTTCCGCAGCACCTCGGTGGTCATCACGACCACCGGGGCGTCGGAGTTGACGCTGTTGTCGCCGGTGAGCAGGCCCACCTTGTCAGCTCCGTAGCGGCGGCACAGGTCGGAGTACTTCTGGTTCGACAGCGCCTTGATGGGTGTCGTGTAGAAGCACTTCTTGCCCTGCTGGAGGGCGAGGTGGACGGCGAACTCGCCGACGATCGTCTTGCCCGAGCCGGTGGGGGCGGCCACCAGGACGCCCTTGCCCGCCTCGAGCGCCTGGCAGGCCTCGATCTGGAAGGCGTCGAGACCGAAGTCGTACATCTCGCGGAAGGACGCGAGCGCGGTGGCCTGCTCGACAGCACGCTTACGGGCTGCCGCGTACCGCTCGGCCGGTGAGAGGTCCTCTGTCATCGTGCTTTCGAGCGTACCGGGCCGCACTGACAACAGGACGATCATTATCCGGATCTCCTGCCACAAAACCTGGGTACGCCCAGCTCACGGGCGCACACGGGGCACGCGGGGCACCCTCCGCACGGCCCCGTGACACGCACCGCGCCCCGGGGAGTGCCTTTCGGCTCGCCCCGGGGCGCGGTCGAGATCATGGCCTGCGGAACGACGCCCGCGGCCTCGGCGACGATCGTCAGGTCACGTCGTCGTAGCCGTTGACGCGGTCCGTGCTGGTCTGCTCCGGCAGCGTGCGGCTGGCGGAGACGGCCTCGACCTCGCCGACGTCCTCGGGAGTGAGGTCCAGCTCGGAGGCCTCGTCGTCGGCCGGGCCCCGGGCGTCGCGGCGGCGACGGCGACGGTCGTTCACCAGGGAGAAGCCGGTCGCGCCGAAGTACAGGATCCAGATCGGTCCGGCGAGCGCCAGCATCGAGATGGGGTCCGTGCTGGGCGTGGCCACGGCGGCGAACACCGTGATGCCGATGATCATGGCCCGCCACCAGCCGAGCATGCGCCTGCCGGTGACCATGCCGGTCAGGTTGAGCATGACCAGCAGCAGCGGCAGCTCGAAGGAGAGGCCGAAGACGATGACCATGCGCGTGACGAGCTGCAGCAGGTCGTCGAGCGGCAGGAGGTTGCTGACTCCGCCCGGGGTGAAGTCGATCAGCACCTTCGCGGTGGTCGGCAGCACGGCGTAGGCGAAGTAGCCGCCGCCCAGGAACAGCGGGACGCCGACGCCGACGAACGCGTAGGCGTACTTGCGCTCGTGGTTGTGCAGGCCCGGCGCGATGAAGGCCCACAACTGGTAGAGCCAGACCGGCGAGGCGAACACGATGCCGGCCATCAGGGAGACCTGAAGGGCCAGCGTGAAGGGCGCGAGGAGACCGTTGATCGTGATGCTCGCGCACTTGTTGGTGGCGTCACCCGAGTTCAGCTGGCTCGCGATCTCTTCGAAAGTCTTCCCACAGCCGACCGAGTCGAGGATCGGCTTGGTGAGGAAGTTGATGATGTCGTTGTAGAAGAAGGCGGCTACGACCGTCACGAGGACGATGGCCAGCATCGCCTTCGCGAGCCGGTTGCGGAGCTCACGAAGATGATCCGCGAGGGGCATCCGCCCCTCGGGGTCCTTCTCCTGCTTGCGGGCAGACTTCAGCAACCCACGTTCCCATCTCGAGCGGCGGGCCGGAGGTCACCGGCCCTGGGTCAGCGCTTGGTCGTGTCCGTCGGCTCGGTGACCGGGCGGGCGCTGGTCACGTCGCCGGGGGCGGCCTGGATGGTGCGCTGAGCCGGCGGCTGCTCGCCGGGGGTGGGCGGGCCGGCCGGAGTGGCCGCGTTGTTGCTGCCCTCGTCCTTCATCGCCTTGGCCTCGCTCTTGAGGATGCGCGCGGACTTGCCGAGCGAGCGGGCCATGTCCGGAAGCTTCTTCGCGCCGAACAGCAGGATGATGACGACGAGGATGAGAATGATCTCGGGAGCTCCGAGCCTTCCGAACATAAGTCTTTACCTTCTCACCGAGGCGGCTGGGTGGGGTGCTGTCCGATCGGTCGGACATGTGTCCGAAGGATCGTGCTGGCAGCGATCGTAACGCTCAGGGGTTAACGTCAGGCAATCCCCGTGCGTACTCCCGGTCAGCGGTCCGGGCCTCGTTCTCCGAGCCGCGTCAGCAGCGTACCTGTCCCCGCCACCTGCGCGGGAGGGCGAAGTGGCCCAAACCGCATGAGCCGCTCGACTCACAGGACCACCACAGCGCGCCGCGAAGCTCGCCACAGCACCTGTCACAGAGTGTCCACAGCCCGGGCCGCGCTCACGGCCGCCCGCTCCAGATCCTGAGCCGCCCGGTCGATGCGGCGCGCGGACTCCGCGACCTGCCGCCCCAGCCGCTGCGCCTCCAGAAAAACCCGCACGGCGAACACCGCGAGAACGGCAAGACCCACAAAACCCACGGCAACCGCGAACATCGGCCAGAACATGGGGGCGAGCCTAAGCGCTCCGCTGGAAGTGCCGCCACGCGCCGTCGTTTCGCTGCGGCGCCGTCGTGGCTGGTCGTGCCCGCGCGGCGGAGCCGCATATGTCAGCGCCCCGCGCCCCTTCAGGGCGCTGCCGAACCGCAGCCGACTTCCCCCGACCCGCTCAGACCCCGCTACGGACTGTGCAGCCGCAAGGTGCGTACGCCGCCGTCGGTGAGCAGCTCGACGATCCGCTCACCCGCCGGCTTGCGCACCGCCGCCCCGCAGCCGGGACAGGTGAAGGAGTAGAACGTGGTGCGGCTGGAGGCGCCGATGGCCAGCATCAGCGCGCCCGCGCCGAGCTCGAAGTGCCCCCGGCAGTCCGGGCAGCCGGCTCTGAACCGGACCGGAGCCACGCTGCGCATGCCCGCGAACGCGGAAGCCACCGAGATGTCCCGCACACCAGACGTCACCGACTCGCTCAAAGCTCCTGCTCCCGCCCCTCGACCCGACTGTCGTCGCCCGCCCCCCGCCGCACCGCCGGTGCGTCGTCGTACGCCGCCAGCGCCTCGCGGGCGGCCCTGCGGGCACTGTCGGCGAGCTCCGGCGGCGAGACGATCCGGCCGTCCCGGCCGAGCCGCAACGCCAACCGCCGCAGCGACGCCGGTTCGGGCGTGCGCAGAGTAATACGCAGTCCGCCGTCCGGAAGCTCATCGGCGCTGTCGTGCGGGTAGTACTCGGCGACCCAGCGCCCGCCCGGATCGACCTCGACCACGACCTCCGGATCCTCCGCGGCCGGCTGCACCAGCCCCTCCGACAGATCCCGCAGCTCGACCTCGGGCGGCGCCGACGGCTCGTCGAGGATCTTGATCTCGGCGACCCGGTCCAGCCGGAACGTGCGGCGCGCCTCCGAGCGGCGGCACCAGGCCTCCACATACGTGTGCCCGACGCTGACCAGCCGGATGGGGTCGATCTCGCGCTCGGTGACCTCGTCCCGAGCCGGCGAGTAGTAGCGGATCCACAGCCGGCGCCGCTCCGAGATCGCCCGGTCCACGTCCGCGAAGACCCCGCCCTCGGACTCGAACGTCACCGACAGCCGCGCGCTCGCCCCCGCCGCCTCACCGGCCGCGGCCTCCACCTTCGCCGTCGCCCGCAGCAGCGCCTGCCGGTCCCCCTCCCGCAGACCGGGCAGCGTGGCCACGGCCCGCGCCGCCACCAGCAGCGCCGTCGCCTCGTCGGCCGCCAGCCGCAGCGGCTCGGCGGCCTCCGCACCCAGCGCGGCCGGGTTGTGCCACCAGATGCGCTCCCCGTCGGTGTCGATGTCGAGGAGATCACCGCCACGGAAACTCGTCCCGCACATCGGCAGCACGTCGAGATCCGAGACCAGCTCGTCCTCCGTGATGCCGAACGCGCGCGCCACGTCCTCGATGCGCGCGCCGGGGCGCTCCCTGAGATACGTCACCAGGGAGAGCATCCGCCGGGTCTGGTCGATCGCGTTCGCCGGCCTGACCGGTTTGCCTGCCACTGTGTTGCTCGCTCCCCCTCAGCCCTTGGCCACGGCCCGCAGCCGGTCCACGACGTCCGCCCGCAGCTCAGCGGGCTCCAGGACCACCACGTCCGGCCCGAACTCCACCAGCCAGGCGTCCAGCCCATGGCCGTACGGAATCTCCAACTCGTCCCAGCCGTCACCGAGTTCCCGCACCGAGCCGGCCTTCGCCCGCAAGGGGTACCCGGCGCCCGCCCGCAGCCGGATCAGCGCACTGCGGTCCGCGGTCTCCCCCGCCCAGCTCGCGACCGTCTCCCGCACGGTGACGACATCCGGCACCGGCACGGTGAAAGCCGCCCCGCGCGAACGCACCCGACCGGTGATCCGCGACAGCCGGAAGACCCGCTCGGCGCCCCGGTCCCGGTCGAAGCCCGCCAGATACCAGTGGCCCCGCCAGCACTCCAGCGCCCACGGCTCGACATGCCGGGGCTCCGGACGCGCGGCCGTGGCCTTGCGATAGTCGAACACCACGGGCCGCCGGTCGCGACAGGCCAGCATCAGCGGTTCGAAAGCCGCCTCGTGCACCGGGATCCGCGGCTCCAGCGCACCATGCGCCTCGTACGGGTCGACGTCCTCGGGCAGCCCCGCCGCGCGCAGCTTCTGCAGAGCGCCGCTCGCCGCGCCCGCCAGCCGGGCCTGCTGCCACACCTTGGCGGCCAGCCCCAGCGCCGCGGCCTCCTCGGCGTCCAGCGTGATCGCCGGCAGCCGGTTGCTGTCCCGGCGGGCCAGATAGCCGATCTCCCCGTCCAGGCTCTCCACGGTCTCGATGACCAGGCCCAGCTCCCGCAGATCGTCCTTGTCCCGCTCGAACATCCGGTTGAACGAGTCGTCCGACCCCGCCCCACCGCTCCCCGGCCTGAAGGTCTCGACGTACGCCTCGATGGAATCGCGCAGCTCGCGCTTGCTGAGCGGCCGCCGCGTCCCGAGCAGACACAGCGCCAGGTTCATCAGCCGCTCGGCCTTGGCAATGGCCATCGACGCCCTTCGCCTCCCCTATGGTGCTTACGATCGTCGACCGTACCGCCCCGCGGGGCCCGGACAAAAGCCGAGGGCCCACGCCCGGACAGGCATGGGCCCCAGATGATCGACACCGGTCGCACGACGACCGGCACGGACCGGCTCCTACGAGGATCAGACCCCGAGCAGGTCCACCACGAAGATCAGCGTCTCGCCCGGCTTGATCGCCGGAGTCGGGCTCTGGTCGCCGTAGGCGAGGTGGGCCGGAATGGTCAGCTGACGACGGCCGCCGACCTTCATGCCCTGCACACCCTGGTCCCAGCCCTTGATGACCCGGCCGCCACCGAGCGGGAAGCGGAACGGCGTCCCACGGTTCCAGCTGGCGTCGAACTCCTCACCGGTGCTGAAGGCGACACCCACATAGTGGACGGAGACGGTCTGACCGGCCTGCGCGATCTCGCCGTCGCCCTCCCAGATGTCCTTGATCTCGAGGTCCGCCGGGGGCGCGCCTTCGGGGAAGTCGATCTCGGGCTTGTCGATGCTCACGTCACTGCTCCTGCATGTCTCACGGAAAGGCAACACGGACAGTCTTACACCTCGCAACGCCTCACATCTTCGCGAGGATGTCCACCGAGAACACCATCGTCGAGTCCTTCTCGATACCGCTGCCGCTCGGCGGGCTGTCCCCGTAACCCAACGACGGCGGAACGACGATGACGACCCGACTGCCCACCTTCTTGCCCGTCAACCCCTGCGCCCAGCCCTTGACGACCTGCTGCAACGAGAACGACGTCAGCTGACTGCGCTCGTACGTCGAGTCGAACTCCTTGCCCGTGTCCCACACCACGCCCTTGTACTGCACCAGCACACTGTCGTCCGCCGCCACCACCGTGCCGTCGCCCTCGATGACGTAGTTCGCCACCAGCTTCGTCGGCGGGTCCGCCTTGGGAATCTCGATCGAAGGCGCCTTGCCGTCCGTGTTCGTGCCCACCTTCGGCAGCTTCGCGTCGCTCTGCGCCACCTTCGCGCCCTCGGCGGAGCTCTTGGCGTTGAAGGTGTCCTTGATGTCGAAGACGAACACCAGCGTGTCCGTGCCCGTCACCCCCACCTGCGAATTGCCCTCCTTGCCGAAACCCCAGGTCGGCGGCACCGAGAACAACACCCTGCTACCGGTCTTCCTCCCCGTCAGCGCATAACGCCAGCCGTCGAGAGTCGTGCCCTGCGCAATCTGGGTGACCAGCGGAACCTTACGGTCATAGGAATTGTCCAGGACCTTCGCACTGGCCCAGATCTGCCCCAGGTAGTCGGCCTGGATGTAGTCGTTCTCCGCGACGACCTTCCCGCCGCCCGCGATCACCGTCTTCACCGCCAGCTGATCCGAAGGCTCACCCGTGCCCTTGGCGACCGTCGGCTTCTCACCGAACTTCACCCCCGCGGTGATCGCCGGCAACGGACCGTCGACGATCTTCGGCGCAGGCGCCGCGGAAGCGGACGTGTCCGAGGCCGACGGCGACGCACCGTCGCTCACCTTGCCCGAATCGGAATCTTCATCACCGCACGCGGAAAGAGTGACCAGTCCCGCGGGGACGGCGGCAAGAATGAGGGAGCGTCGGCGCACGATGAAAGCCTCGTAATCGGTCGATCTTCTGATGGAGTGCGCGCAACTCTACGACGTGACACGGGCACCGTACGGAAAACGTACGGTGCCCGTGTTGCGTTCCGCACCCCGTGCGGAACACGACCCTCACATGCCGGCGATCAACTTCTCCACCCGGTCGTCCACCGACCGGAACGGGTCCTTGCACAACACGGTGCGCTGTGCCTGGTCATTGAGCTTCAGATGCACCCAGTCCACCGTGAAGTCCCGGCGCTGCTCCTGCGCCCGCCGGATGAAGTCACCGCGCAACCGCGCCCGAGTCGTCTGCGGCGGCACCGACTTGCCCTCGAAGATCTTCAAGTCGTTGCAGATCCGCGCCGCCTGCCCCTTGCGCTCCAGCAGGTAGTACAGACCACGACGCCGGTGGATGTCGTGGTAGGCGAGGTCTATCTGCGCCACCCGCGGATGCGACATCGTCATATTGTGCTTGGCCCGGTACCGCTCGATGAGCTTGTACTTCATCACCCAGTCGATCTCGGTGCCGATCCGGTCGAGGTCCTCCGCCTCGATCGAGTCCAGCGTGCGGCCCCACAGCTCCAGGACCTGATCGACCGTACCGGTGCGGATCCCACGACGCTCGACGAAGTCCACGGCCTTCTCGTAGTACTCGCGCTGCACCTCCAGCGCCGAGGCCTCCCGGCCGCTGGCCAGCCGCACCTTGCGCCGGCCCGTGATGTCATGACTGACCTCACGGATCGCCCGGATCGGGTTCTCCAGCGTCAGATCCCGCATCACCGTGCCCGCCTCGATCATGCGCAGCACCAGATCGGTCGCACCGACCTTCAGCAGCATGGTCGTCTCGGACATGTTCGAGTCGCCCACGATGACATGCAGCCGGCGATACCGCTCGGCATCCGCATGCGGCTCGTCCCGCGTGTTGATGATCGGCCGCGAGCGGGTCGTCGCCGAGGAGACGCCCTCCCAGATGTGCTCGGCCCGCTGACTGACGCAGTAGACCGCCCCACGGGGCGTCTGCAGCACCTTGCCCGCGCCGCACAGCAGCTGCCGGGTCACCAGGAACGGGATCAGGATGTCCGCGAGCCGGGAGAACTCCCCGTGCCGCGCCACCAGATAGTTCTCGTGGCAACCGTAGGAGTTGCCCGCCGAGTCCGTGTTGTTCTTGAAGAGGTAGACGTCGCCCGCGATTCCTTCCTCGTGCAGGCGTCGCTCCGCGTCCACCAGGAGTCCTTCGAGAATGCGCTCGCCGGCCTTGTCGTGGGTGACCAACTCGGTCACGTTGTCACATTCCGGTGTCGCGTATTCCGGATGCGATCCCACGTCGAGATAGAGGCGGGCGCCGTTCCGCAGAAAGACATTGCTGCTTCGGCCCCATGACACGACACGGCGGAAGAGGTACCGCGCCACTTCGTCGGGAGACAGCCGACGCTGTCCCCTGAACGTACATGTGACGCCGTACTCGTTCTCCAGCCCGAAAATGCGGCGGTCCATGACTGAACATTACGCCCGATCCCCTGAACTGAAACGGGGTTCGGCAGCACGGTTTGGATCATTTTCCGATGAAGCCGCAACCATCACACCCCCGGCCGGAACTGCGAGTACCCGCCCCGCGGCCAGCAAAACCACCAACGACACGGCCCCCGCGACACCCGACACCGCGAACCCCCACAACGCCCCGCCCTCCTCCACGACCGGCCCCGCGACACCCGTTCCCACCGACGCGCCCACCGTGAACATCGTCACCAGCCACGAGAACGCCTCCGTCACCGTCCCACGCGGCGCATGCCGATCCACGATGACGAACGCACAGGCCAGCACCGGCGCAAGGAACAAACCGGCCAACGCCGCCAACCCCACCATGGCCACCGCGCCCGGCATCAGCATCAACGGCAGATAACACACCGCCAAAAACGCCACCAGCACCCGCAGTCGCCGCTCCGGCGCACCCGCCCACCGCCGCGCCCCGTACGCCATACCTCCGACCAACGCCCCCAGACCCAGCGCCGCCATCAACCACCCGTACACCGCATCACCGCCGTTGCCGTCCGCGTACGGCACCGCCGCCACCGTGATGGACCCCATCGCGACACCCACGAACAGCAACGCGCCCAGCAGCACCAGCAACCCCGGCGAACGCAGCGCACCCAGCCAGTGCGCCTCGCGCGGAGCCGACCGCCACGCACGCGAAGGCGCCGACACCACCACCGACAGCGCCCCCAGCACCCCCACCCCGTTCAGCACCAGCAGCGCCGCCCGCTCCGACCACAACGACGTGCACAACGTCACCAGCAGCGGCCCGACCGTGAACATCACCTCCTGCGCCACCGCGTCCATCGCGTACGCCGTCGGCACCTGGTCCTCCCGACGCAGCACCGACGGCCACAACGCCCGCAGACCGCCCTCCAGCGGCGGCGTGAAGAGCCCGCCGACCACCATCGCCGCATACGCCACCGGCAGCGGATCCGTGCCCGCGAACGCGAAGAACCCCATCGCCAGCGCCGACACCAGCGCGGCCGGCAACTGGACCCGCGGCTGCCCGTACAGATCCACCAGCCGCCCCAGCACCGGCTGACCCACGGCACTCGCCACGCCGTAGACCGACACCAACGCGCCCGCCAGGCTGTACGAAGCCCCCTCCGCCCGCACGAACAGCACGATCGCGATCGCCGACGTGGCGTTCGGCAACCGGCCGACCAGCGTGCCGGTCAGCAGCCTGGCGGCGTGCTTCGCCCTCAGGATCTCCAGGTATCCCGCGTATCCCCCGGCCAATGTCCCGCCTCCATCGCGTCCGCCGTCGGCTCGCCCGTGACAGTGAGCCACCTCGAAGTTTTACGTATAACGTCTCTTGTCATACGTACCATGTGCGCTGTTCACCAGTCCAGACGAAAGAGCAGGCCCACGGTGCCACGAGGTAGCACGCGCCCGACGAGCCGCGACGTCGCCCAGGCCGCAGGAGTCTCCCAAGCCGCCGTCTCCCTCGTCCTCGGCGACAAATGGCGCGGCCGCGTCTCCGAGACCACCGCCGAACGCGTCCGCGAAGCAGCCCGCGACCTCGGCTACCGCCCCAACCTCGCCGCCCGCAACCTCCGCCTCGGCCGCACCCGCACCGTCCTCCTCGTCGTCCCCGCCCTCACCACCGAATTCTTCGCCGGCGTCTACACCGGCGCCGCCCGCGTCGCCGCCGACCACGGCTTCGGCGTCGTCCTCTACCCCTCCCCCGAAGGCGTCGGACCCGCCCGCGACCCCTTCCACTCCGCCCAAGCAGCCCTCGACGGCGTCCTCGCCTCCTCCATGGCCGCCGACGCCCTCACCACCATCCGCGGCGACCAACTCCCCCTCGTCATGCTCGACAGCGACCCCACCGGAAGCCACGGCGCCGCCACCGTCAACCTCGACATCGCCGACGGCGTACGCCAGGTCGCCGACCACCTCACCCACCTCGGCCACCGCCACTTCCTCCACCTCGCCGCCGACATCCCCTCCTGGACCTTCCACGTCCGCGCCCACGCACTCGCCACCCGCCTCGCCACCACCCCCGGCACCACCCTGCGCACCGCCCCCGCCCCCATCAACATCGACGAGGCCCGCACCGCCACCGAAACCGCCCTCACCGCCCCCGGACCACGCCCCACCGCCATCGTCTGCGACGACGACAAACTCGCCGCCGGCGCCTACAAAGCCCTCCGCCGCCTCGGCCTGCGCATCCCCGACGACATCTCCGTCACCGGCCTCGACGACCTCGCCCTCGCCACCGCCCTCGACCCCGAACTCACCACCGTACGACTCGACGCCGAACTCTTCGGCGAACGCGGCATGCACGCCCTCCTCGCCGTCCTGGAAGGCCGCACACCCGACAACGGAGACATCCCCGTCCACCTCGTCGTACGCGCCTCCACAGCCCCGCCCAGCCCCTCCTGAAACGCCCTGTGCCCCGGCCGAAGACCCGACCGGGGCACAACAGGAACAAAAAGCGAGCACGAACCCGCGGACGGCCTACTCCTCGTCCGCGCTCTCCGCCTCCGTCGACGCACCGTCCGCCTCCAGCAGACGACCCAGCTGACGCCCCACGATCCGCTTGAACTTCCGCGCCTGCGGCCGCGTACGATCCAGCACCGCCACCTCCAGCCGCTCCGCCGGAATCTCCCGCTCACTGCCGTTCGTATCACGCGACAACGCCTGAACAGCCAGCTTCAACGCCTCCGCCAGGCTCATCCCGTCCTGATGACGCTGATCCAGATAACTGCTGATCGTCTCGGCATTACCGCCCACCGCCACCGAACCGTGCTCATCCACGATCGAACCGTCGTGCGGCAACCGATAGATCTGATCACCGTCCGGAGTCTCACCGACCTCCGCCACCACCAGCTCCACCTCGTACGGCTTCTCACCCGCCGAGGAAAAGATCGTGCCCAACGTCTGCGCATACACGTTCGCCAGACCACGCGCCGTCACGTCGTCCCGGTCGTAGGTGTAACCACGCAGATCCGCGTACCGCACACCACCGATCCGCAGATTCTCATACTCGTTGTACTTACCGGCGGCCGCGAAACCGATCCGGTCATAGATCTCGCTGAACTTGTGCAGCGCACGGGACGGATTCTCACCGACGAACACAATGCCGTCGGCATACTGCAGCACAACCAGGCTGCGACCACGCGCAATGCCCTTCCGCGCATACTCCGCGCGGTCCGCCATCGCCTGCTGGGGTGAGACATAGAACGGCGTCGACACCGGTTATCCGTCCCTTTCTGTCGAAATCACTGCATCACCTGGAACTGGAACAAGAACCGGACCGCCGACTACAGCAGAGCGGCACGCGGGCCGTCCGGCTGCTCCAGACGACGCTCCAGAATCGAACGGGCGATCTCCGACGACTCCTCGTCGCTCAACCGACGGAAACCGTCCTCGGTGATCACGGTGACGATCGGATAGATCCGACGCGCGACATCCGGACCACCCGTCGCCGAATCGTCGTCCGCCGCGTCGTACAGAGCCTGCACCACCAACATCGTGGCCTCGTCCTCCGTCAGATCACCGCGGAACAGCTTCTTCATCGCCCCACGCGCGAAGATCGAACCCGAACCCGTCGCCGCGAAGTGATGCTCCTCCGAACGACCACCCGTCACGTCGTACGAGAAGATCCGACCCCGGTCACGGTCCACGTCGAACCCGGCGAACAACGGCACGACCGCCAAACCCTGCATGGCCATGCCCAGATTCGAACGAATCATCGTCGAAAGACGGTTCGCCTTGCCCTCCAGCGAGAGCTGCGCCCCCTCGACCTTCTCGAAGTGCTCCAGCTCCAGCTGGAACAGCTTCACCATCTCCACGGCCAGACCGGCCGTGCCGGCGATGCCGACGGCCGAGTACTCGTCCGCCGGGAACACCTTCTCGATGTCCCGCTGCGCGATGACGTTGCCCATCGTGGCCCGACGGTCACCGGCGAGCACGACGCCCCCGGGGAACGTGACGGCCACGATCGTCGTCCCGTGCGGCGCCTCGATCACACCCTGCGTGGGCGGCAACTGCCGCTTGCCGGGCAGCATCTCCGGCTGGTGATCGGAGAGGAAGTCCATGAAGGACGAGGACCCAGGCGTCAGGAAGGCAGCTGGTAGACGCCCGGTGCTACGAGTGTTGGCTTCCACGCGTTTCCTTCCAGGTAATCGGCAGCTCGGTTCATCGCTTCGGGGTCGTCCCTCAACAGACCGAGGCCGGAATTGCAGTTGAAGCACAGTACGCCACGGACCCTACCCGTCTGATGACAGTGATCAACCTGCATGGCTGGCGCTGCCAGGCAGATACAACAGACACCCATCTGAGAGGCGATCAGCTCGTCGCGCTCGGCTTCGGTGATGTCGTACTTCCGCCGGAGATGACCGGCCGGGGCGGAGGCCGCCTTGCACGCCTTGCAGCGGCTCGCCAGGCCATCGGCGGCGCTGTTCTTTCGGTGCCAACCGCTGTGCGGCTTCACTTCGCCGCAACCCCGACACTGCTTGTGGCCGGGCGGGACGGGCACCTTCTCGCGCACCCTCCGACCCTTTGCCTCCTGGCGCTGCCGGTAGTACTCCGCCGAGCACTCCCGGCAGTACGCCTGGAGACCATCACGCATGGACTTGTTGCTCGCGAAAGCCGTCCGCGGCTTCGCCTGCTGGCACCGCGAACACTTTCTGGCTTCTCGCTCGTAGAGCACTTGCAGACTCCCCCGTACCAAACCTTCGAATCGAAGGAGAAATGGGCCTACTGCCCGCCCTTCTGAACGAAACTACGCACGAAGTCCTCTGCGTTCTCCTCGAGTACATCGTCAATCTCGTCAAGAACCGAGTCCACGTCGTCGCTCAGCTTCTCCTGGCGCTCCTTGAGGTCTTCCGAGCCCTGAGTCTCGGCCGCCTGCTCCTCGACCTCCTCCGTGGAGCGCGTCGCCTTCTGCTGGCCGCCGCCGGTGTCCTTGGTCGCCATAACCCTCACCCCGCTCTTTCGCCCGACATGGTCGACAGGTCGGCATTCCTGCCGATCGGTGATGATCAGACCCTACAAGCCGGGTCCGACATCGGCCCCGTAGTTGCTTCAACGTACGGGAGCCACCTCGATGATTCCCGGACAGGGGACTTTCCACCCCGTCCGGCAGGTTCCGTCCGGGTAACCGTTCAGCTGCCCGAAAGGACCCTGACCAGGTCTTCTGCCGTGCGGCAGCGGTCCAGGAGCTCCTTGACGTGATTTCGCGTTCCGCGAAGCGGTTCGAGGGTTGGGACCCGCTGGAGCGAATCCCGGCCCGGCAGGTCGAAGATCACCGAGTCCCAGGAGGCCGCGGCGACGTCGTCGGCGTACTGCTCCAGGCAGCGGCCGCGGAAGTAGGCGCGGGTGTCCTCCGGGGGCGTCGTGATGGCCCGCTCGACCTCGGACTCGTCCAGGAGGCGCTTCATGCGGCCGCGGGCCGCCAGACGGTTGTAGAGGCCCTTCTCGGCGCGTACGTCGGCGTACTGGAGGTCGACGAGGTGGAGGCGGGCGGCGTCCCAGTCGAGGCTGTCGCGGCGTCGGTAGCCCTCCATGAGTTCTCGCTTGGCGACCCAGTCGAGTTCGCCGGCGAGGCTCATGTGGTCGTTCTCCAGGCGGGTGAGGGTGTCCTCCCAGCGGGCCAGGACGTCCTTCGTCTGGTCGTCGACGTCCGCGCCGAAGCGTTCCTCGACGTATTTGCGGGAGAGCTCGTAGTACTCCATCTGCAGTTGGACCGCGGTGAGTGTGCGGCCGCTGCGGAGGGTGACCAGTCGTTTGAGGGTGGGGTCGTGGGAGACCTGGTGGAGGGTGCGTACGGGCTGGTCGACGGCGAGGTCGACGGCGATGAAGCCGTCCTCGATCATGGACAGGACCAGGGCGGTCGTGCCCAGCTTGAGGTAGGTCGAGATCTCGGAGAGGTTCGCGTCGCCGATGATGACGTGGAGGCGGCGGTATTTCTCGGCGTCGGCGTGCGGCTCGTCGCGGGTGTTGATGATGGGGCGCTTCAGCGTCGTCTCCAGGCCCACCTCGACCTCGAAGTAGTCGGCGCGCTGGCTGAGCTGGAAGCCGTGTTCGTGGCCGTCCTGGCCGATGCCTACGCGGCCGGCGCCGGTGACGACCTGGCGCGAGACGAAGAACGGGGTGAGGTGGCGCACGATGTCCGAGAAGGCGGTCTCGCGCTTCATCAGGTAGTTCTCGTGCGTGCCGTAGGAGGCGCCCTTGTTGTCGGTGTTGTTCTTGTAGAGGTGGATGGGCTGGGCGCCGGGGAGCGCCGCGGCGCGTTCGGCGGCCTCGGCCATGATGCGTTCGCCGGCCTTGTCCCAGAGGACGGCGTCGCGGGGGTTGGTGACCTCGGGGGAGCTGTATTCGGGGTGTGCGTGGTCGACGTAGAGGCGGGCGCCGTTGGTGAGGATGACGTTGGCGAGGCCGATGTCCTCGTCGGTGAGCTGGCTGGCGTCGGCGGCCTCGCGGGCGAGGTCGAAGCCTCGTGCGTCGCGCAGCGGGTTCTCCTCCTCGAAGTCCCAGCGGGCCCGGCGGGCCCGGTGCATCGCCGCCGCGTAGGCGTTGACGATCTGGGACGAGGTGAGCATGGCATTGGCGTTGGGGTGGCCGGGGACGGAGATGCCGTACTCCGTCTCGATGCCCATTACTCGCCGTACGGTCATGCGGCCCTCCTTGCCCGGCGGCACCCTCGGTCGTGGGCGCCGCTCAGATACCGGTGGTGCTCCGGTGCGTGTGCGGTGCCCGTCCCCGCAACTCGCGACCCGGCGGTACGGAAGAGCCTAGAACGCCTCTGCGCTGGTGGGGAGATCATTTGCGTCATTGCCTTGCTCCAGCCGTGGCCTGGAAAACAGTCGGCTGCGGGTGCCCTGGTGGGCACCCGCAGCCGCCCTGTTCTTACAGGTACTGTCCGGTGTTGGCCACCGTGTCGATGGAGCGTCCGGTGTCCGCGCCCTGCTTTCCGGTGATGAGGGTACGGATGTAGACGATCCGTTCGCCCTTCTTTCCGGAGATTCGGGCCCAGTCGTCGGGGTTGGTGGTGTTGGGCAGGTCCTCGTTCTCCTTGAACTCGTCCACGCATGCCTGGAGGAGGTGGGAGACGCGCAGGCCCTTCTGGTTCTTGTCGAGGAAGTCCTTGATGGCCATTTTCTTGGCGCGGCCGACGATGTTCTCGATCATGGCGCCGGAGTTGAAGTCCTTGAAGTAGAGGACTTCCTTGTCGCCGTTGGCGTAGGTGACTTCCAGGAAGCGGTTTTCCTCGGTTTCGGCGTACATGTGTTCCACGGCCGTCTGGATCATGCTCTGGACGGTGGTGGTCTTGTCGCCGCCGTGTTCGCCGACGTCCTCGGAGTGGAGGGGGAGGCGTTCGGTGAGGTACTTCTGGAAGATGTCCTTGGCCGCTTCGGCGTCCGGGCGCTCGATCTTGATCTTCACGTCGAGGCGGCCGGGGCGCAGGATGGCGGGGTCGATCATGTCCTCGCGGTTGGAGGCGCCGATGACGACGACGTTCTGCAGGCCTTCGACGCCGTCGATCTCGGCGAGGAGCTGGGGGACGATGGTGTTCTCGACGTCGGAGCTGACGCCGGAGCCGCGGGTGCGGAAGAGGGATTCCATCTCGTCGAAGAAGACGATGACGGGGGTGCCCTCGGAAGCTTTCTCGCGGGCACGCTGGAAGACGAGGCGGATCTGTCGCTCGGTCTCGCCGACGTACTTGTTGAGGAGCTCGGGGCCCTTGATGTTGAGGAAGAAGCTCTTGCCGGTGGCCTGGCCGGTGACTTCGGCGACCTTTTTGGCCAGCGAGTTGGCGACGGCCTTGGCGATGAGCGTCTTGCCGCAGCCGGGGGGTCCGTAGAGCAGGACGCCCTTGGGCGGGCGGAGCTCGTGCTCCTTGAAGAGGTCGGGGTAGAGGTAGGGGAGCTCGACGGCGTCGCGGATCATCTCGATCTGGCCGCCGAGGCCGCCGATCTGCTCGTAGCCGATGTCGGGGACCTCTTCGAGGACGAGTTCTTCGACCTCGCTCTTGGGGACGACCTCGTAGACGTAGCCGGAGCGTGGTTCGAGCAGGAGGGCGTCGCCGGGGCGGATGACGACGTCGAGGAGTGGTTCGGCGAGCCTGACCACTCGTTCTTCGTCGGTGTGCCCCTGCACGAGGGCGCGTACGCCGTCCTCGAGGATCTCCTTGAGGGTGACGATGTCGCCGACGCTCTCGTATTCCATGGCCTCGACCACGTTGAGGGCTTCGTTGAGCATCACTTCCTGGCCGCGTCGGAGCTCTTCGAGCTCGACGCTGGGGCTGACGTTCACGCGGAGTTTGCGGCCTCCGGTGAAGATGTCGGCCGTGCCGTCCTCGTTCGCCGTGAGGAAGACGCCGAAGCCGGCCGGCGGCTGTGCGAGCCGGTCGACTTCTTCCTTGAGGGCCACGATCTGGTCGCGGGCCTCGCGGAGTGTGTTGGCGAGTCGCTCGTTCTGGGCGGACACGCCGGCCAGGTTTGTCTGCAGCTCGACGATCCGCTCTTCGAGAATCCTCGTGTGTCGCGGAGAGTCGGCGAGCTTGCGTCGCAGGACGGCGATCTCCTGCTCAAGGTAGGCAATCTGCCCGGACGGGTCGTCGGACCCTCGTCCCGGGCGGATGCCGCGGTTCATGTCGTCGTCGTGGGCTGCCACGGTCCTCACCTCCTCCAAGGGGAGCTGGACGCTTCCAGACCCTACCTGGGTGGGTGTCGATTGAAACCCCTAGATCACAAAGACGGTCGGGGTGTGTCCGATCTTCACCCTTGCGCTCTCCCTCACGCCAGGGGAATACCCACCGAACATGATTGGGAAGCGGCCGAGGGTAGGGTCGAACTGTTCAACACCCGTCAGAGCCTGCATCGTTCCCTTGCGGCTCGACAGTAAACGGCAGGAGTCAAGGCGTGCAGCAGGAGGCCGGTGTCGGCGGTGAGGCTCTGGAGGTCTGGATCGATCAGGATCTCTGTACCGGCGACGGGATCTGCGTGCAGTACGCGCCTGAGGTGTTCGAGCTGGACATCGACGGTCTGGCGTATGTCAAGAGTGCGGATGACGAGCTTCTGCAGGCCAAGGGGGCCACGACGCCGGTGCCGTTGCCGTTGTTGACGGACGTGGTGGACTCGGCGCGGGAGTGTCCGGGTGACTGCATTCATGTACGGCGAGTTTCGGACAGCGTCGAGGTCTACGGTCCGGACGCGGAGTGAGATCGTCGTCGCGGGCTGTGATCTCTGTCTGATTTCTCACAGGGCGGGTGGCCTGGATCAGACGCTGTGGGCGCCTGCGGGTGTCGAGCGGATGAACGTGTTGTCCTTCCACTGCCACTTGGCGCTGTCCTTGACGTCGGGGCAGCAACTGGGTACGTCGGCCGTGGAGTAGCCGAGGAGTGTGGCGAGGACGGCTCCGTCGGTGATGGCGAGGCTGGTGACGGTGGTGCGGTCCTTGGGGTCGACGAGGGTGGCGACCACGCGTGCGTGGGTGCTGTCGGCGCTTTGGGTGAGGATGTAGAGGGCGTCGGGCGGGGTGCCCATGGCGGCGTCGCAGTGGACGACGGCGGCGGTTTCGGGACGGCCGTCGCCGTCGAGGTCGCCGGTGGCCTTTTTGACGACGAGGGCCTGGACGGGGCCGCATTCGAGGGGGAAGTCGACGCCGGTGGTGGCGGGGGCGGTGGTGCTGGTGGGTGCGGGTGTGGCGGCCGGTCGGGCGGGTTGTGCGGCGGTCGCGGACCTGGGCTGCAGGAGCGAGGAGAGGGCGATGACGCCGGCGAGGGCCGTGGCGGTCGCCACCCAGTGGATCGGCCGGGTGTGGGTGTGTGCCAGTTCCGGGACGGCGGATTGCTGCACTAGGAGCGTCTCCTGTGATGGCTGTGCCGGTGGGGGTGGGGGATCGGCCAGCATCGTGCCACACGTCACAGGGTGGGGGAACGGCGGGGTGCGGGTTGTGCGGTGAAGGGGTGTGGAGGGGTGGGGTGGGTGGTCGGGGGGCAACGCGAGGGCGCCGTGGTCGAGTTCCGGTGGTGTGGTCGGGAACTCGGTCACGGCGCCGTGTCGTTGGGTGTGGTGCGGGGCCGGGTCAGCGGCCGGCGCCTCCGTCGGCGTTGGGGCCGTCGTAGTCGTCTCCGTAGGCGCCCTTGGCGGGGCGGCGGCGGCGCATGGGGGGTTCGACGCCGTCGGCGAGGCGGCGGACGGTGAGGAGGAAGCCGGTGTGGCCGATCATCCGGTGGTCGGGGCGGACGGCGAGGCCTTCGACGTGCCAGTTGCGGATCATCGATTCCCAGGCGGTGGGCTCGTTGAAGGAGCCGATCTCGCGGATGGACTCGACGGTCCGGGCGAGCTGGGTGGTGGTGGCGACGTAGCAGCAGAGGATGCCGCCGGGGACGAGTGCCTTGGAGACGGCTTCGAGGCATTCCCAGGGGGCGAGCATGTCGAGGATGACGCGGTCGACGTCGGTGTCGCTGAGGTTGTCCTGGAGGTCGCCGACGGTGAGCTGCCAGGCGGGGTGGGGGCCGCCGAAGTAGCGCTCGACGTTCGCCTGGGCGATGTCGGCGAAGTCCTGGCGGCGCTCGTAGCTGTGCAGCATGCCCTGGTCGCCGATGGCGCGCAGCAGGAAGCTGCTGAGCGATCCGGAGCCGACGCCGGCTTCGACGACGCGTGCGCCGGGGAAGATGTCGGCGAAGGCGAGGATCTGCCCCGCGTCCTTGGGGTAGACCACGGCGGCGCCGCGGGGCATGGACAGGACGTAGTCGGGGAGCAGGGGGCGCAGCGCGAGGTAGGCGACGTTCCCGGTGGTGCGGACCACGCTGCCCTCGGGTGCGCCGATCAGTTCGTCGTGCGGGAAGGAACCCTTGTGGGTGTGGAAGTTCTTCCCGGCTTCGAGCGTGAACGTGTAGTGGCGGCCCTTGGGGTCGGTCAGCTGAACCTGGTCCCCGACCTTGAAGGGCCCGCGCCTGCGGGCGGCACCGGTCGGTTCGGACATGTGACCAGCCTACCGGCGTTTGCGGGGGCCGCCGACCACGGTGGTCAGCTGGGGCGGGCCATGGCTTTGACGAAGGCGCGTTCGACGTCGGCGGCGGAGAGGACGCCGAAGATCTCGCCGGTCTCCTCGACGACGAGGTATTCGGTGGCGGGGGTGGCGCGCAGGACGTCGAGGAGGTCTTCGCCGGCGAGTTCGGCGGAGATGCGCATGCCGTCGGTGAGGTCCTGGGCGAGGCCGCTGACGGCGACCCAGGGGCGGCGGTGTTCGGGTACGCCGACGATGGCGGCCTCGCGGACGAGGGAGAGGGGTTCGCCGTTGGCGTCGACGACGACGAGGGCGCGGGCGCCGGCGTCGTTGGCGCGGCGGAGGGCTTCGGAGAGGGGGGTGTCGGTCTCGACGGGGACGGCGCGGCGGGTGAGGGTGCGGGCGCGCAGGTCGGGGAGGTGTTCTCGCAGGCGGGCCATGCGCAGGCTGTTGCCGGCGCCGGTCCAGATGATGGCGGCGAGGATGGCGGCGAGGAGTGCGTCGGTGACGGTGTCCATGCCGACGCTGTCTTCTGCGCTGGAGCCGAGGGCGCCGGACTGGGTGAGGAGGGGGAGGCCGACGAGGACGGAGACGGCGAGGGCGCGGCCGACCCAGGCGGCGGCGATGGTGCCGCTCATGGGTTTGCCGGTGATCTTCCAGACGACGGCGCGGAGCATGCGGCCGCCGTCGAGGGGGAGGCCGGGGAGGAGGTTGAAGACGGCGACGATGAGGTTGGAGATCATCAGGCCGGCCAGCAGGACGCCGGGGACGGTGCCGGGTTCGACGGGCTGGAGGGCGAGGTAGAAGAGGCCGGAGAGGACGAGGGAGAGGAGGGGGCCGACGAAGGCGAGCCAGAACTCGCGGCCGGGGGTCTCGGCTTCTTTCTCGATCTCGGAGACGCCGCCGAAGAACTGGAGCTGGATGCGGCGGACGGGGAGTTTGAAGCGGAGGGCGGCGATGGTGTGGGCGAGTTCGTGGATGAGTACGGAGGCGTAGAAGGCGACGGCGAAGAAGAGGGAGACGAGGTAGCGGGCGGCGCCGAGTTCGGGGAGCACGCGGTCGAGCTGGTTGCCGAAGACCCAGGTGATGAGGGCGGCGACGAGGAACCAGCTGGGGGCGACGTAGACGGGTACGCCGAAGGGGCGGCCCATGAGGAGGCCGCCGCGGGGCTGCTCCGGGGGGCGTCGGGGTGGGGGGCCTTTGGGGAGGGTGGGGATGGGGGGTGGGGTCGGTTCGGCCTGGGGTTCGGCGTCGGTCTTGTCGTTCCCGGGCTCGGGGCCGGCCCCGGCGCCTGTGTCGGGGGTGGTGTCGGGGGTGGTGTCGGCGCCTGTGTCGCCGTCGCCCGTGCCGTTGTCGTGCTCGGGTCGGGGCTCGTCCGGGGTCTTCGCGAGGTCGGTGGCCGGAGACGCAGGTGTCGCGGGGTGTTCGGCCGACTGTTCGCTGTCCGGCCGCGGTCGCCCGCTCCCGCCGCTTTCCACCACGGTGTCCCCTCGATCGATGCGTCTCCCGCTCGTGTCGCGCGGGAGGCTCTGGGACCGATGGTATGCGGCAGTCGTGGCGTGTTCCGCCCCGGCACCCCCTGTGTTTCCCGGCTGTCGCCGCTGTCGGGAACGGGCCGGGGTGCGGGGCTGGGTCACTGTCGGTGGTGGGTCGTAAGGTCTGGAGTCATGGAGAGCAGCAGCGAGGGGGTCGCCCGGTCGGGCGACGGCGGTGTCGTGGAGGTTCCGGCGCAGCCGGGGGCGGTCGTGCCGGAGGCGGTCGTGCCGGAGGCGGTCGTGCCGGAGGCGGTGACGGCGGAGGTCGTCGCCATAGCGCCCACGTCGCTGTCGCCCTCTCGGGCCGGTGATTTCATGCAGTGCCCGCTGTTGTACCGGTTCCGGGTGATCGACCGGTTGCCGGAGAAGCCGAGTGCGGCGGCGACGAAGGGGACGCTGGTGCACGCGGTGCTTGAGCGGCTGTTCGACGCTCCGGCGGCGGAGCGGACGGCGCCGCGGGCGAAGTCGTTGATCCCGGGCCAGTGGGACCGGCTGCGGGAGTCGCGGCCGGAGGTGGTGGAGCTGTTCGCGGACGATCCGGAGGGCGAGCGGCTGGCGGGCTGGCTGGCGGAGGCGGAGCGGCTGGTGGAGCGCTGGTTCACGCTGGAGGATCCGACGCGGCTGGAGCCTGCCGAGCGGGAGCTGTTCGTGGAGACGGAGCTGGAGTCGGGGCTGCGGCTGCGCGGGATCATCGACCGGGTGGATGTGGCGCCGACGGGCGAGGTGCGGATCGTCGACTACAAGACGGGCAAGGCGCCGCGGGCGGAGTACGCGGACGGGGCGCTGTTCCAGATGAAGTTCTACGCGTTGGTGGTGTGGCGGCTGAAGAACGTGGTGCCGCGGCGGCTGCAGCTGGTGTATCTGGGCAGTGGTGACGTGCTGACGTACGACCCGGTGGTGGCGGATCTGGAGCGGGTCGAGCGCAGGTTGCTGGCGTTGTGGGAGGCGATCCGGCTGGCGACGGAGACGGGTGAGTGGCGGCCGCGGCCGACGAAGTTGTGCGGCTGGTGCGACCACCAGGCGCACTGTCCGGAGTTCGGGGGCACTCCCCCGCCGTATCCGTTGCCGGTGACGTCTTCGGCGGCGTCTTCGGTGAGGGCGGCCGACTCGGAGGGCGGGGCGCAGGGCAGAATGGGGCCGGGCTAAAAAAGGAGATCCACGTGGCCATCCGTGTCCTACTGGTCGACGACCAGCCGCTGCTGCGCACGGGCTTCCGCATGATCCTGGAGGCCGAGCAGGACATCGCGGTCGTCGGCGAGGCCGGAGACGGCCTGCAGGCTCTCGACCAGGTGCGGGCGTTGCAGCCCGATGTGGTGCTGATGGACATCCGCATGCCGCGGATGGACGGGGTGGAGGCGACCCGGCAGATCACCGGTCCCGGTCGGGACGGGCCGGCGAAGGTGCTGGTGCTGACGACGTTCGATCTGGACGAGTACGTGGTGGAGGCGTTGCGGGCGGGGGCGAGCGGTTTTCTGCTGAAGGACGCGCCGGCGAACGAGCTGGTGCAGGCGATCCGGGTGGTGGCGGCCGGTGAGGCGATGCTGGCGCCGAGCATCACGCGGCGGCTGCTGGACAAGTACGCCACGCATCTTCCGTCGGGCGACGAGCCGGTGCCGGACACGTTGCACACCCTCACCGATCGTGAGGTGGAGGTGCTGAAGCTGGTGGCGCGGGGGTTGTCGAACGCCGAGATCGCGGCCGACCTGTTCGTCAGCGAGACCACGGTGAAGACGCATGTGGGGCATGTGCTGACGAAGCTGGGGCTGCGGGACCGGGTGCAGGCCGCGGTGTACGCGTACGAGAGCGGTCTGGTGCGTCCGGGCGCGCAGTAGCGTGCGGAAAGGGGTGCCTGTCTCCGCTCCGGGCGGAGACAGGCACCCCTTTCATGTGCCGGGTGCCGAGGCCGTGGGCCGGGGGCGGTCAGCCCTTGCTGAGTTCCCAGAAGCGGAAGACCGTGGAGGCGTCGAGGCAGCTTTCGAGGCCGTAGACGTTCTCGCCGACGACGGCGTACTGCTTGGCCTGCCAGATGGGCAGGATGGGCAGTTGCTCGGCGACGAGGTCCTGGAGCCGGCCGTAGTCGGTGTCGGTGGCGGTGCGGTCGCTCTGGGCGGCGGTGCGCGGTATGAGGGTGTCGGTGATGGTGGTGTTGGTGTAGTTGTTGCCGAGCACGTTGCCCTCGCCGAAGAAGGGCGAGGTGAAGTTGTCGGCGTCGGGGTAGTCGGGCACCCAGCCCTTGACGTAGACGCCGTACTTGCCGTCGGCGATGTCCTTCTCGTACTGGTCGAAGGCGACGGACTTGACGTCGGCTTCGAACAGGCCGCTGGCGTTGAGCTGGGCGGCGATGGTCTCGAGTTCCTGGTCGGTGGCGGGTCCGTAGCGGGACGGGGTGGACCAGAGGGTGAGCTCGACCTTGTCGGTGATGCCCTCGTCGGCGAGTGCGGCGGCGGCCTTGGCCTTCGAGGGGCGGGCGCCGTAGCGGTCGAAGAAGGCGGTGTTGTGGCCGGTGATGCCGGCCGGGATGATCGAGTAGAGGGGGTCGGCGGTGCCCTGGTAGACGTCCTTGATGAGGGCTTCGCGGTCGATCAGGTGGGCGATGGCCTCGCGGACGCCGAGTTTGCCGGCGACGGGGTCGTCCATGTTGAAGACGAGGTGCTGGACTTCGGCGCTGCTGCCTTCGACGACCTCGACGTCGGCGTCGACGTCGGCGCTCTGCTGGATGTCGGCGATGTCGTCGGCGGTGAGGCCTCGGTAGGCGACGTCGATGTCGCCGGCGAGGAGGGCCTGCTCCAGGGCCTTCTGGTCGCCGCTGAAGAACTTGAGGGTGACGCCGCTGTTGCGGGTGTCGGCGGCGGAGCCCTGGTACTTCTCGTTGACGGAGAAGACGGCTCGGTCGTCGCCGAAGGAGTCCAGTTTGTAGGGGCCGGAGCCGACTGCGCCGCCGTCCTTGCGCAGGCCGTCGGCGTCGTACTCCTCGTGGTCGACGATGGAGCCGGCGCCCGAGGCGAGCTTGCTGGGGAAGGTGGCGTCGGGGGTCTTGAGGTGGAAGACGACGGTCTCGGCGTCAGGGGTCTCGACCTTGTCGAGCATGGGGAACATGATCGCCGGGCCGGCGTCGTCGTTGATCTTCAGCATGCGGTCGAAGGAGAACTTGACGTCCTCGGAGGTGAGCGCGTGGCCGTTGCTGAACTCGAGACCGTCCTTCAGCGTGCACGTGTAGACCTGGGTCTTCGTGTCGCTGAAGGAACATTTCTTCGCGGCGTCGGGCTCGGGTTGCGTGCCGCCCTTGGGGAAGCTCAGCAGCGACTGGAAGACGTTGTTGAACAGCAGCCAGGAGCCGGGGTCGTAGCCGGCGGCGGGGTCGGTGCTCAGGACGTCGTCGGACATGCCCAGGACGACGGCGGAGTCGTCGCCTCCGGATCCTCCGCTCTGGGTGCCGCAGCCGGTCAGCAGGCCGGAGGCCAGCCCCGCCACGATCGGCAGGACCGGCCACTGGTTACGCAGGTTCACGAAATGCCTCGTCGTCATCTCTGGTCACCCCGGGGCCAGCCGCCTTGACCCCGGGGTTCGGTGGGGGGGGTCAGTTGCTCCCGTGGCCGAGTTCCCACAGCTGCAGGGTCGCGGAGGAGTTCAGCACGTAGGCCGTGCCGGTGACGTCGTTGTTGGCGGCCACGTACTGCTTGCCCTGCCACAGCGGCAGGATCGGGACGTCCTCGGCGACGATGTCCTGGATCTTGGTGAGGGTCTTCGCGGCGCTGAGGCGGTCGGCCTCGCGGCGGGAGGCCGGGATCAGGTTGGTGATGATGTCGCTGTTGGCGTAGGGGGACTTGAGGAAGTTGTCCTTGTCGAGGAACGGCGCGACGAAGCTGTCGGCGTCGGGGAAGTCGGGGAACCAGCCCGAGCCGAAGACGGCGTACTCGCCCTTGCGCCTGGCCGGGACGAAGGTGTCCCAGGGGGTGCCCTCGATGGTGACGTCGAAGAGGCCGCTGGCGTTGAGCTGCTTCTGCAGCGTCTCGAACTCCTGCTTGGTGGCCGGCCCGTAGTGGTCGGTGGTGTAGTTCAGCGTCAGCTTCACCGGGGTCTCGACGTCCGCGTCGGAGAGCAGGGCCTTGGCCTTGGCCTTGTCGGGCTCGCCGTAGGCGTTGATGAACGAGTTGGAGTGGCCGGTGAGGGTGGCCGGGACGAGCGAGTAGAGCGGCTCGGCCTGGGAGCCGTACACCTGGGAGATGAGCTGGGCGCGGTCGATGACCTGGGCCATCGCCTGGCGCACGGCCTTGGACTTGACCGTCGGGGCCGAGGTGTTGAAGGCGAGGTAGCGGATCTCGAGGCCGCTCAGTTCGACCAGGTCGATGTCCCCGCCGGTGGAGGCCTCGGAGAGCTTCTTGATCTGCTCCGGGGACATGGTGCGGGTCATGAGGTCGATGTCGCCCTTTTCGAGGGCGGCGCCCATGGCGTCGGCGTCCTCGTAGGAGACCAAGTCGACCTCGTCGTTGTTCACGCTCAGCGTCCCCTTGTAGTTGGGGTTCTTGGTGAACACGGCCTTGGTCATCTCGTCGCCGTCGGTCTTGGCCTCGAGGGTGAAGGGGCCGGAGGCGTCGACCTCGAAGCCGTCGCGCAGCTTGCCCTTCTCGTAGTCGTCGGGGTTGACGATGCCGGCGACCGGGGTCGACAGCTTGAAGGGGAAAGTGGCGTCGGCCGTGTTGAGGTGGAAGATGACTTCGTTGTCGCCCTTTGTTTCGATGGTGTCGATGGTCGACAGCAGGGCGAACACGCCGGAGTCGGCCTTGATGGTGCGGGCGCGCTCGATGGAGAACTTGACGTCGTCGGCGGTGATGGCGTCGCCGTTGGCGAACTTGAGGCCGCTGCGCAGCTTGCAGGCGTAGCGCTCGTTGCCGGTGTCGGTGAAGCCGCAGCTCTGGGCCGCCTCCGGGACGGGTTCGCCCTCGCCCTTGGGCTGGATCATCAGGGTCTGCACGGTCTGGCGCAGGATGTTCCAGGTGCCGACGTCGTAGGAGTAGGCGGGGTCGAGCGGGGCCGGGGCGTCCTTGGTGGCGGTGAACCGGTCGGTGGTGCCCACGACGATGGCATCGCCGCTGTTGCTCCCGCTGTCGGACGCGCCGCACGCGGCGAGTGCGGGCGCGAGGAGACCGGCCACGGCCGGCAGCACCAAAGTCTTACGGTTCATGCTCGATTTTCTCCAGAGCTGTCGGTCCGTGTATCCGGCATGCAGGGGTGGCGCAGCGGTCACGGAGTTAGAGCGAGGTTCTCGCCACGAGATTAGTCGGGACCGGCAGGACGGTTCGCGGCGACCGGAGTTGAAACCCCATCACGCAGCGAAACCGGCCGTGGACGCACTGAACAGCCGTCAGCGGAAGGATTCGTACAGCAATTCATCAATCGGGACACAAGGATGCGCGAAACCCCCGTCCGGACGGGCGGAATGCACACGGAGAGTCGACTGTCGAGCCCCGTTCAGGTGGGGAACGTCACACGTCGGACGGGGGCCGGACGGGGTGGAATTCAGCCGCCCGCGAGAGGTGCTTGAAGATCCGAATTCCCCCGCGCGCACACCCGCCGAATTCCCTTGCTATCGGCGGTGCACGCTGGGTGAACGCCTATCGCATTTCCGTCATCGGAGCGGCATCAGGCCGCGCAGAAATGTCAGGTCGACTTGTTCGAGGGACGGAACAACAGTGCGTCGCAAGGAGGGTGCGATGGGCGCCACGGAGGGCACGGCGACGACATGGCAGCCTGCGGCCTCCGCCGAGGCGACCCCGGTCGCGGTGTCCTCGATGACGGCGCATCTGGCCGGATCCACCCCGAGTCCGGCGGCCGCGAAGAGGTAGGGGTCGGGGTGGGGCTTGGTGCGGGCGACCTCGTCGCCGGCCACGCTGAGGCGGAAGTTCTCGGCGCCGAGCGAGGTCAGGACGCGGTCGATGATGCGCCGGTGGGAGGCGGAGACGAGGGCCGTGGGGATCTCCTGCTCGGCCAGTTCGGCGAGCAGCCGGGCCGCTCCCGGCATCAGGGGCAGGGCGCGGGTGATGCGGTCCTCGAACCCCTCGTTGAGCAGGACGGCGAGGTCGGCGAGGGCGATGTCGGCCCCGGTCGCCTCGATCAGGAACCCGGCGCTGCGGCTCATCGGGCCGCCGACCACGACATGGCGCCAGGAGTCGTCGAGGGCGTGGCCGAGTCCGGCGAAGATCTCGACCTCGACGTCCCACCAGAAGCCCTCGGTGTCCACGAGGGTGCCGTCCATGTCGAGGAGCACGGCCTGCAGGGCTGAGCCCTCGGCCGTGCGGGTTACTGGCGCGGGAACCGTGCTGGTCATCCACGTACCTCCTTGAGGGACGAGCAGGCCGGTTCCCCGCTGTGGGGAACCGGCCTGCAGTGGACCGACCAGTGTACGACTTATCCGATCAGGGTGCCGATCGGCGCGCGGGCGTCACCGTGCGTTGAAGTACTTCGCCTCGGGGTGGTGGATGACGATGGCGTCCGTGGACTGCTCGGGGTGGAGCTGGAACTCCTCCGACAGGTGGACGCCGATCCGCTCGGGCCGCAGCAGCTCGGCGATCTTGGCGCGGTCCTCCAGGTTCGGGCAGGCGCCGTAGCCGAGGGAGAAGCGGGCGCCGCGGTACTTCAGGGCGAACATGTCCTCGACGTCGGCGGGGTCCTCGCCGGCGAAGCCGAGTTCGGAGCGCACGCGCGCGTGCCAGTACTCGGCGAGGGCCTCGGCGAGCTGTACGGACAGTCCGTGCAGTTCGAGGTAGTCGCGGTAGGAGTTGGACTCGAACAGCTTGGCGGTCTCCTCGCCGATGCGGGAGCCGACGGTGACGATCTGGAGGCCGACGACGTCGGTCTCCCCCGACTCCTCCGGGCGGAAGAAGTCGGCCAGGCAGAGCCGGCGGCCGCGGCGCTGGCGCGGGAAGGTGAAGCGGGTGCGTTCGTTGCCCTGTTCGTCCAGGAGGATCAGGTCGTCGTCCTTGGACACGCAGGGGAAGTAGCCGTAAACGACGGCCGCCTCTAGGAGGTTGTCGGTCTGGAGCTTGTCGAGCAGGCCGCGCAGCCGGGGGCGGCCCTCGGTCTCGACGAGTTCCTCGTAGGTGGGTCCGTCGCCGGCGCGGGCCTGCTTGAGGCCCCACTGGCCCTTGAAGAGGGCGCCTTCGTCGAGCCAGGAGGCGTACTCCTTGAGCTGGATGCCCTTGATGACGCGGGTGCCCTCGAACGGCGGCTTCGGGACGGGGTTGTCGGTGGCGACGTCGGAGCGGACGTGGCCCTCCTCCGGCCGCTCCTCGACCTCGACGACGACGGCGGCCGCGTTGGCGGCGCGCACCCGGCGCTGCTTGAGCTCGGGCAGCTTCGCGCCGGGCACCCCGCGCTTGACGCCGATGAGGGCGTCCATGAGGCGCAGTCCCTCGAAGGCGTCGCGGGCGTAGCGGACCTCGCCCTGGTAGATCTCGTGGAGGTCCTGCTCGACGTAGGCCCGGGTCAGGGCGGCGCCGCCGAGGATGACGGGGTAGTTCGCCGCGAGGCCGCGCTGGTTGAGCTCCTCCAGGTTCTCCTTCATGATCACCGTGGATTTGACCAGGAGGCCGGACATGCCGATGACGTCGGCGCGGTGCTCGGCGGCGGCGTCGAGGATCGCGGAGACGGGCTGTTTGATGCCGAGGTTGACGACGGTGTAGCCGTTGTTGGACAGGATGATGTCGACGAGGTTCTTGCCGATGTCGTGGACGTCGCCGCGGACGGTGGCGAGCACGATGGTGCCCTTGCCGTCGTCGTCGGTCTTCTCCATGTGGGGTTCGAGGTAGGCGACGGCGGTCTTCATGACCTCGGCGGACTGGAGCACGAACGGCAGCTGCATCTGGCCGGAGCCGAAGAGTTCGCCGACGACCTTCATGCCGTCCAGGAGGGTGTCGTTGACGATGTCGAGCGCCGGGCGGGTTTCGAGGGCGGCGTCGAGGTCGGCCTCCAGGCCGTTCTTCTCGCCGTCGATGATGCGGCGCTTGAGGCGCTCCTCCAGCGGCAGGGCGGCGAGTTCCTCGGCCCGGCCCGCCTTGAGGGACTTGGTCGTGGCGCCCTCGAAGAGCTGCATGAGCTTCTGGAGGGGGTCGTAGGCGGGTTCGTCGCCCTGCTGGGGGGTGCGGCGGTCGTAGACGAGGTCGAGGGCCGTCTGGACCTCTTCCTCGGTGAAGCGGGCGATGGGCAGGATCTTGGAGGCGTGGACGATCGCGGAGTCCAGGCCGGCCTTGACGCACTCGTCGAGGAAGACGGAGTTGAGCAGGACGCGGGCGGCCGGGTTGAGGCCGAAGGAGATGTTCGACAGGCCCAGGGTGGTCTGGACGTCGGGGTGGCGGCGCTTGAGCTCGCGGATGGCCTCGATGGTGGCGACGCCGTCGCCCCGGGACTCCTCCTGGCCGGTGCAGATGGTGAAGGTCAGGGTGTCGATGAGGATGTCCGACTCCAGGATTCCCCAGTTCCCGGTGAGGTCGTCGATGAGCCGTTCGGCGATCTCGACCTTCTTCTCGGGGGTGCGGGCCTGGCCCTCCTCGTCGATGGTGAGGGCGATCAGCGCGGCGCCGTGCTCCTGGGCCAGCCGGGTGACCTGGGCGAAGCGGGACTCGGGGCCGTCGCCGTCCTCGTAGTTCACGGAGTTGATCACCGCGCGGCCGCCGAGCTTCTCCAGGCCGGCCCGGATGACGTCGACCTCGGTGGAGTCCAGGACGATGGGCAGGGTGGAGGCGGTGGCGAAGCGGCCGGCGAGTTCCTCCATGTCGGCGACGCCGTCGCGGCCGACGTAGTCCACGCACAGGTCGAGCAGGTGCGCGCCCTCGCGGATCTGCTCGCGGGCCATCTCGACGCAGTCGTCCCAGCGGCCGGCCAGCATGGCCTCGCGGAACTTCTTGGAGCCGTTGGCGTTGGTGCGCTCGCCGATGGCCAGGTAGGAGGTGTCCTGGCGGAAGGGGACGGTCTGGTAGAGGGAGGCGGCGCCGGGCTCGGGCTGCGGGTGGCGCTCGGTCGGGGTGGCCCCGTGGACGCGCTCGACGAGCTGGCGCAGGTGCTCGGGGGTGGTGCCGCAGCAGCCGCCGATCAGGTTCAGCCCGTAGTCGCGGACGAAGGTCTCCTGGGCGTCGGCCAGGCCTTCGGGGTCGAGCGGGAAGTGGGCGCCGTCCTTGGTGAGGATCGGCAGGCCGGCGTTGGGCATGCACAGCAGCGGGGTGCGGGAGTGCCGGGCCAGGTAGCGCAGGTGTTCGCTCATCTCGGCGGGGCCGGTCGAGCAGTTCAGGCCGATCATGTCGATGCCGAGGGGCTCCAGCGCGGTGAGCGCGGCGCCGATCTCCGAGCCCAGCAGCATGGTGCCGGTGGTCTCGAAGGCCATGGAGACCAGCAGTGGCACGTCGGCGCCGGTCGCCTCCATGGCGCGCCGGGCGCCGAGGATGGACGACTTGGTCTGCAGGAGGTCCTGGGTGGTCTCGACGATGAGGGCGTCGGCGCCGCCGGCCAGCAGGCCCTCGGCGTTGGCCTGGAAGCCGTCGCGGAGCGTGCCGTAGCCGATGTGGCCGAGCGTGGGCAGTTTGGTGCCGGGTCCGATCGAGCCGAGCACCCAGCGCTGTCGGCCGTCGCGGGCGCCGAAGGCGTCGGCCACCTCGCGGGCGATGCGGGCGCCCGCCTCGGACAGTTCGTGCACCCGTTCGGGGATGTCGTACTCCGCCATGGCGGAGTGGTTGGCGCCGAAGGTGTTGGTCTCCACGCAGTCCACGCCTGCGGCGAAGTACTCCTCGTGCACCGAGCGGACGATGTCCGGCCGGGTGATGTTGAGGATCTCGTTGCAGCCCTCGAGGTTCTCGAAGTCCTCGAGGGTGGGCTCCTGGGCCTGGAGCATGGTGCCCATGGCTCCGTCGGCCACCACCACACGGGTGGCCAGGGCCTGGCGGAGCGCGGACACACGGGTCCGGCTGTCGGCGGAAGGGGTCGGCGGCACAGAGGCCATGAAAGGGCTCCCTCAGATGCGACGGCTGTCGGCTTTGCGTCACCTCAGGATGCGGGCAGAAACGCTTCCCGAGGAGCGCGCACGCCGTCAGGGTAGCCGGGACGGAGGCCTTATGGTCAGGGACGTCCAGGGGGCGGACGAGCCTGGCGGCCGGGCCCCGGCCCGGACAGGGTGGTGCGGGCGGTGCGGCACGGGCGGGCGACGGCCGTGCCACGGCTGGGGGACGAGTGACGAAACACGGATCGACCGACCATTAGCGGGAGGTCGGCATGGACCGGTAGTGTTCGACATTGCCGAACGGTGGCAGTACATGCCGTGCGGAGACGGTCATAAGGGGACGGAGGCAGGAGGGCGATGGCACGGAACATTCAGTCGGTCGAACGTGCGGCCGCGATGTTGCGGCTGCTCGCGGGCGGCGAGCGACGACTCGGCCTGTCGGACATCGCCTCGTCCACGGGCCTGGCCAAGGGCACCGCGCACGGGATCCTGCGCACCCTCCAGCAGGAGGGCTTCGTCGAGCAGGACGACGCCTCCGGGCGCTATCAGCTGGGCGCGGAGCTGCTGCGTCTGGGCACCACGTACCTGGACGTGCACGAGCTTCGCGCGCGGGCCCTGGTGTGGACGGACGACCTGGCCCGCTCCAGCGGCGAGAGCGTGCACCTGGGGGTGCTGCACCAGCAGGGCGTGCTGATCGTGCACCACGTCTTCCGGCCTGACGACAGCCGCCAGGTGCTGGAGATCGGGGCCATGCAGCCGCTGCACTCCACGGCCCTGGGCAAGGTGCTCTCCGCCTACGACCCGGTCGCGCACAGCGAGGCGCTGGAAGCGGACCGCAAGCCCTTCACGGACCGCACGGTGTGCGAACCGGAGGCCTTCGAGCACCTCCTGGACCTCACGCGCGCGCGTGGGTACGCGGCCGACGTCGAGGAGACCTGGGAGGGCGTGGCCTCCATCGCCGCGCCCATCCACGACCGGCGGCGGATGCCCGTCGGCGCGGTCGGCATCACGGGCGCGGTGGAGCGCCTGGCCAGGGACGGCGAGCTGCGCCCCGAGCTGATCGCCGCGGTGCGCGACTGCGCCCGCGCGGTCTCGCGCGATCTGGGCGCCGGCCGGTTCTGAGCGGTCCGCCGCGTCTGAGAAGTGAGTAAGAGCCCACCGGAACGGCGTTGGACGTTCCGGCCCTTGCCATACCCTGAGATAACCGCCTGAAATAGACATTTAGGTCGAGAGTATGCGCACCGGTGCGAAGATCCATGCCTCACAGCGATCAATAACGATCGCATTTTCGATAACAGCACTCTTGACGCACGGGTAACATCCGGGCAAGACTCCCGTCCATCGGTCGGCATTGTCGAACACTTAACGGCAATACGCGCTAGAGTGTGACAACGCCAAAGGCCGGCATCGCTCTCACCCCGAGGGCGCTCGAATCCCCGGCGGGACCCGGGGTTCGGCTTCCCTGGACGAAGGACAAAGGAGTCGCGGGTGTCCAGCTCCGACATCTTCATCGGCGAGACCATCGGTACCGCCATACTCATCCTGCTGGGCGGTGGCGTCTGCGCCGCCGTCACGCTGAAGGCCTCCAAGGCGCGCAACGCCGGCTGGCTCGCCATCACCTTCGGGTGGGGTTTCGCCGTTCTGACGGCGGTCTACACCTCGGCGCCCCTCTCCGGCGCCCACCTCAACCCGGCGGTCACCCTCGCTCTCGCGATCAAGGACGACGACTGGAGCAACGTTCCGGTCTACTGGGGCGGACAGCTGCTCGGCGCCGCGATCGGCGCCACGCTGGTCTGGATCGCCTACTACGGCCAGTTCCACGCGCACCTCACCGACAAGGAGATCGTCGGCGGTCCGGGCGCGCAGTCCACGAAGGTGAAGGCCGTCGAGGCCCAGGAAGAAGGCGCGGGCCCGGTCCTGGGCGTCTTCTCCACCGGTCCGGAGATCCGGGTCGTCTGGCAGAACCTCGCCACCGAGATCATCGGCACCTTCGTGCTGGTGCTCGCCGTCCTCACGCAGGGCCTCAACGACAAGGGCAACGGCCTCGGCAACCTGGGCGCCCTGATCACCGCGCTCGT
Organism: Streptomyces sp. NPDC001858; assembly: GCF_053594615.1. Classification (NCBI taxonomy): domain Bacteria; kingdom Bacillati; phylum Actinomycetota; class Actinomycetes; order Kitasatosporales; family Streptomycetaceae; genus Streptomyces; species Streptomyces sp. NPDC001858. The sequence goes on along the minus strand of NZ_JBSFEV010000033.1, from coordinate 31,873 downwards.
GGTCGTCTCGATCGGTCTGTCCCTCGGCGGCCCGACCGGCTACGCGATCAACCCGGCCCGTGACCTCGGCCCGCGCATCGTGCACGCCCTCCTGCCCCTGCCCAACAAGGGCGGCTCCGACTGGAGCTACGCCTGGATCCCCGTGGTCGGTCCGCTGATCGGCGGCGCGATCGCTGCAGGCATCTACAACGTCGCCTTTGCTTAAAAGCACCGCTTCGCTTGAGAGCACCGCGCTTTCCCGGAACCTCGCAGCACGCGCCGTACGTACCGCCCCCAACCACGGAACCCCCAGGAGCACACAGTGACCGACGCGCACACCGCCGGCCCCTTCATCGCCGCGATCGACCAGGGCACCACCTCGTCCCGCTGCATCGTCTTCGACCGGGACGGCCGGATCGTCTCCGTCGACCAGAAGGAGCACGAGCAGATCTTCCCGAAGCCGGGCTGGGTCGAGCACAACGCCGACGAGATCTGGACCAACGTCCAGGAAGTCGTCGCCGGAGCCGTCGAGAAGGCCGGCATCACGCGGGACGACATCAAGGCCATCGGCATCACCAACCAGCGTGAGACCACGCTGCTGTGGGACAAGAACACCGGTGAGCCCGTCCACAACGCCATCGTCTGGCAGGACACCCGCACCGACGCGCTCTGCAAGGAGCTCGGCCGCAACGTCGGCCAGGACCGCTTCCGCCGCGAGACCGGCCTGCCGCTGGCGAGCTACTTCGCCGGCCCCAAGGCCCGCTGGCTGCTCGACAACGTCGAGGGGCTGCGCGAGCGCGCCGAGGCGGGCGACATCCTCTTCGGCACCATGGACAGCTGGGTCATCTGGAACCTGACCGGCGGCGTCAACGGCGGCCACCACGTCACCGACGTGACCAACGCCTCGCGCACCATGCTGATGAACCTGCACACCATGGAGTGGGACGAGAAGATCGCCGAATCCATCGGCGTCCCGCTGCAGATGCTGCCCGAGATCCGCTCCTCCGCCGAGGTCTACGGCGAGGTCACCGGCGGACGGCTCGGCGAGCTGCTCGGCGGCATCCCGGTCGCGTCCGCGCTCGGCGACCAGCAGGCGGCCCTGTTCGGCCAGACCTGTTTCGCCGAGGGCGAGGCCAAGTCGACGTACGGCACCGGCACCTTCCTGCTGATGAACACCGGTGAGAAGCCGGTCAACTCCTACAACGGCCTGCTCACCACGGTCGGCTACCGCATCGGCGACCAGAAGGCGGTCTACGCCCTCGAAGGCTCGATCGCCGTCACCGGTTCGCTGGTGCAGTGGATGCGCGACCAGATGGGCCTGATCTCCACCGCCGCCGAGATCGAGACGCTCGCGCTCACGGTCGAGGACAACGGCGGCGCCTACTTCGTGCCGGCCTTCTCCGGCCTGTTCGCCCCGTACTGGCGCTCCGACGCCCGTGGCGTCATCGCCGGCCTCACCCGCTACGTCACCAAGGCGCACCTCGCGCGCGCCGTCCTGGAGGCCACGGCCTGGCAGACCCGCGAGATCACCGACGCCATGACGAAGGACTCCGGCGTCGAGCTCGCGGCGATCAAGGTCGACGGCGGCATGACCTCCAACAACCTGCTGATGCAGACGCTCTCGGACTTCGTGGACGCCCCCGTGGTGCGCCCGATGGTCGCCGAGACCACCTGCCTCGGCGCCGCCTACGCCGCCGGCCTCGCCGTCGGCTTCTGGACCAGCACCGACGACCTGCGCGCCAACTGGCGCCGGGCCGCCGAGTGGACCCCCAACATGGCCGCGGAGAAGCGCGACCGTGAGTACAAGAGCTGGCTCAAGGCCGTCGAGCGGACCATGGGCTGGCTCGAGGACGAGGAGTAAGAACCCCACATGACCAGTCAGACCACCCTGAAGTCCGTGACCGCCCTCGGGACGCACCCGGCGTCCGGCTCGAACCCGAGCCGCGCCGAGACCCGGGAGCAGCTCTCCAAGGCGTCGTACGACCTCCTCGTCATCGGCGGCGGCATCCTGGGCATCTCCACCGCCTGGCACGCCGCGCAGTCCGGTCTCAGGGTGGCACTGGTCGACGCCGGCGACTTCGCCGGCGCCACCTCCTCCGCCTCCTCCAAGCTGCTCCACGGCGGTCTGCGCTATCTGCAGACCGGCGCGGTGAAGCTGGTGGCGGAGAACCACTTCGAGCGCCGTGCGGTGTCCCGTCAGGTGGCCCCCCACCTGGCGAACCCGCTCACGTTCTACCTCCCCGTGTACAAGGGCGGGCCGCACGGCGCGGCGAAGCTCGGGGCGGGCGTCTTCGCCTACTCCGCGCTGTCGGCGTTCGGCGACGGCGTCGGCCACCTCCTGTCCCCGGCCAAGGCCGCGCAGGACGTGCCCGAGCTGCGCACCGACAACCTCAAGGCCGTGGCCGTGTACGGCGACGACCAGATGAACGACGCGCGCATGGCGCTGATGACGGTCCGCGGGGCCGTCGAGGCGGGCGCGGTGGTCCTCAACCACGCCGAGGTGACCGGCCTCAGGTTCACCAAGGGCCGGGTGACCGGCGCCGACCTCAAGGACCGCACGTCCGGCGACGAGTTCGGGGTCAACGCCCGGCTCGTGCTGAACGCGACCGGCCCCTGGGTCGACCGCCTGCGCACGATGGAGGACCCGAACTCGGCTCCGTCCATCCGCCTGTCCAAGGGCGCGCACCTGGTGCTGAAGCGGACGTCGGCGTGGCGGGCCGCGCTGGCGACCCCCATCGACAAGTACCGGATCACCTTCGCCCTGCCCTGGGAGGACATGCTGCTGCTGGGCACCACCGACGAGGAGTTCGAGGGCGACCCGGCGGATGTCGCGGTCACCGAGAAGGACACGGCCCAGATACTCGACGAGGCCGCGTTCTCCATCCGCGACCAGCAGCTGTCCCGTGATCTGATCACCTACTCGTTCGCGGGTCTGCGGGTGCTGCCGGGCGGGCCCGGCGACACGGCGAAGGCCAAGCGCGAGACCGTGGTGACCGAGGGCCGGGGCGGCATGCTGTCCGTCGCGGGCGGCAAGTGGACGACGTTCCGGCACATCGGCCGTACGGTCATGCAGAAGCTGGAGGCGCTGCCGGGCGCTCCGCTGGGTGACGACTACGAGCCCGTCTCGGCCCTGCCCAAGAAGCTGCCGCTCCCCGGTGTCGCCAACCCGCGCGCGGTCGCGCACCGGCTGCTGGTCGACAATCCGGCGCCGGGTCCGCGGATGGCCGCCGACACGGCGAAGCACCTTGCCACGCACTACGGTTCGCTCGCGTTCGACATCGCGCGGCTCGCGAACGACAACCCCGAGCTGGCCCAGCGGGTTCACCCCGACGCGCCGGAGATCTGGGCACAGGTCGTCTACGCCCGGGACAACGAGTGGGCCGAGACGCAGGACGACGTGCTGCGCCGGCGTACGACGCTGACGATTCGGGGGCTGGCCACGGACGAGGTCCGTGCGAAGGTGCAGGATCTGCTCGACAAGAAGTAGTTCCCTACGACGGGAAAGGGGCGGCTCCTCGCAGAGGGAGCCGCCCCTTTCACGTGGACCGTTGTCGAGCGCGGGTGCGTTGTGGCTGGTCGCGCAGTTCCCCGCGCCCCTAGGTTGGTGACCCCAGCGCCCTTACATCGCTCGGGTCGCTCAACTCGCCTCTGTGGACGATTAGTTCGCGGCCCAGTAGCAGTGCTCGCCGGGATGCCGGAACCGGTTCGGCGAGGGTGGTCAGGTCTGTCAGGTGGGCGAAGCCGATGATCCTGCGGATGATCTCCGTGCCGGCGTAGCCGATCGACTCCGTCCAGACCCTGCGGAGGAAGCGGTCCAGGTAGGCGTCGTCGAAGAAGGTGTCGACCCTCGTCGGCCACAGGCGGCGGAACTCCGTCTCGAACGCCGTCCAGGACAAGCCGAGTTGGTCGGCGTGGTCGCTCAGGGAACCCAGCGCTCGCGCCCGCTCCTCCGAGACCAGGACGTTGGCCCAGTAGAGGCCGAGGTCGTAGCCGATCGGGCCGACGAAGGAGAACTCGGGGTCGAAGACCCGGACGACCGGGGTGCCTTCACGGTCGCCGACCATGACGCTGCCGGTGTGCAGGTCGCCGTGGAGGAGGGCCTGGGCGCTGGTCATGAAGGTGTGGCGGAGGTCGGCGACCTCGGTGCGGAGCACGGCATCGGCGCGGATCTCCGCCGCCAGGTCGGCCAGGCCCTCGTGCCAGTGGTTGTGCTCGTGCTCGATGTACGGCTCCGACAAAACCACGTCCTCCGTGATCTTGCAGAGCTCCGGGCTCACCGAGGCCGCGATCAGCGCCTTGCGCTCGGCCGACGCCATGCCGAAGTCGCTGGTGGCGAAGGAGAACTGGGCGACGAACTCGCCGATCCTGGCCGAGGTGTTCGGGCCGTACGCCGCGCCCTCGTTGAGCAGGGTCCGCAGGACCTCTAGGTCCGACATGTCCTCCATGAGGAGGGCGTAGTTCTCGGGGTCGTAGCCGTGGATCGCCGGGATCTTGTCCGGGGCGACCCGCGCGACCTGCTCGTACGCGCGCGCCTCGGCGTCGGCGCGGTCCGGGTTCATCGGCCAGGACGGGCCCGCGACGCGCACCCAGGGCAGGGCCTGCTTGAGGGCGAGGCTGCGGGTCCCGGCGGCGTTCGAGGCCAGGAAGACCCGGTTCATGTTGCCGTCCGAGACCTCGCGGACGGTGATGTCGTCCAGGTTCTCCCAGTGGCCCCGCTCGTGCAGGTAGCCCGGGATGTCGTCGGTCTCCAGGATGCGGTAGCCCACGGGGTCTCCTTAGGACGTGCGGCGCTTGGACAGGGTGAAGCTGAAGACCAGGGCGAGGATCAGCACCGCGCCCTCGACGACGTCCTGGGTGTAGTACGGCAGTCCCTTGATGGTCAGGCCGGTGGTGATGATGCCGATGAGCACCGCGCCCAGGGCCGTGCCCCACACGTTGGGGCGGCCGCGGCCCAGGACGGAGGTGCCGACGAGCGCGACCGCGACCGCCTCCAGCAGCTGCGAGGTTCCGGCGGACACATCGCCCTGGCCGATCCGGGACGCCAGGATCAGGCCGCCGACGGAGGCGAGGACGCCGGAGATGACGTAGGCCAGCGCGCGGTAGGCGCCGACGCGGATGCCGGCCAGCCGGGAGGCCTCGGGGTTGGCGCCGATGGCGTACAGGACGCGGCCCCAGCGGGTGCGGGCGAGGAAGACCCAGGCGGCGATGGTCAGGCCGCCGAAGATCAGCACCGAGATCGGGATGCCGAGGACCGTGCCGCGGTCGATCTTCAGGAAGCCGTCGGTGAACTTGCCGGGCGCGGTGCTGCCGTCGTCCATCGTCATGCCCGGAGTGATCGACTGGCCGTCCACGAGGATCAGTTTGCTGCCCTGGATGACGAACATCGTGCCGAGCGTGGCGAGCATGTCGGGGATCTTCAGCACGACGATCAGCAGGGCGTTGAGCAGGCCCGCGAGGGCGCCCGCCACCAGGACCGCGAGGATCGCGACGGCGCCGACCTGGTTGTGGACGACCATCGACTGGGCGGCGACGGACACGCCGAGACCGGCCACCGCGCCGACGGACATGTCCATTCCGCCGACGGCCATGGTGAGGGTGACGCCGAGGCCGAGGATCGCGGCGACGGAGACGTACCGCAGGGTGTCGAGGAGGGTGGCCGACTCGCGGAAGGAGCCCTCGCTCAGCGCGAAGTACAGGAACAGCGCGACCGTCACGAAGATGAAGCCGTACTTGATCACGGCGTTCTGGACGCGCACCGCGGTGGAGGTCGCGGGCGCGGTCGCCGCCTTGGCGGGGACCTCGGTGCTCTGTGCTGTGGTCATGGTGCTTCCTGGACCTCGTGGGGCGGGCAGGGCGTCAGACGGACGCCGAGATGGTCTGGATCACGCGGTCGCGCTCCGCGTCTTCGCCGTAGGCGTCGAGATGGATCTCGCCGGCCGCGAGGACGACGACCCGGTCGGCGACCTCCAGGACCTCGTCGACGTCGGCGGACAGGACGAGGACGGCCGCGCCGTCGGCGGCGAGGGCGCGGGCCCGGCGGCCGATGTCGCGCCGGGCGCCGATGTCCACGCCTCGGAACGGTTCGTCCAGGATGAGGACGCGCGGGGGGTGGGCGAGCCAGCGGCCGACGACGACCTTCTGCTGGTTGCCGCCGGACAGCTCCTCGACGGTGCTGTGCTCGTCGCGGGCGACGACGCCCAGGGCCTCGATGGCAACGCGGCCGAGGGCGTCCTCCCGGGAGTGGTTCACGAGGCCGCCCCGGGACAGGGACTTCAGGAACGGCAGCGAGATGTTCTGGGCGAGCGACCAGCCGGGCACCAGGGCGTCGGCGTGCCGGTCCTCGGGGACCAGGTGGACGCCGGCCCGGATGGCGTCGGCGGGGCGGCGGGGCGCGTAGGCCGTGCCGTCGAGGGCGACCGCGCCCGCGGTGAACGGCTCGGCGCCGAACAGGCCGCGGGCCAGCTCGGTCTTGCCCGCGCCCAGCAGGCCGACGACGCCGGTGACCTCGCCCGCGCGCAGGTCGAGGTCGAGCGGGGAGCGGCCCTCGAAGAGGCGGACGCCGCGCAGGGAGAGGACGACCTCTCCCCCGGCTCCCTCCCGGACGGGCCGGGCGGTGGTCGCCTCCTGGGCCTGGGCGAGCATCGCGCGCAGGGCCGCGTCCCAGTCGAAGGGCTTGGTCTGGTCCTCGGTGAGACGGCCGTCTCGCAGAACGACCAGCCGGTCGGCGAGCGCGTCGATCTCGCCGAGCCGGTGGGAGACGTAGAGCACGGCGATGCCGTCGGCGCGCATCCGCTCGACGAGCGCGAACAGCCGTTCGGCCTCGGCGGCGGAGAGCGCGGAGGTCGGCTCGTCGAGGATCAGCAGCCGGGGGCGGGTCGCGAGGGCGCGGGCCAGGATCAGCAACTGCCGGTCGGAGATGCCGAGTTCGGTGACGTCCTGCTTCAGGGTCGCGTCGCTCCAGGCCAGGCCGAGGCCGGCCTGGATCTCCCGGGCGCGGGCGAGCGTGGCGCGGCCGTTCAGGAACGGGTTGCCGCGCTTCTGGGCGAGTTCCTCGAAGACCAGGTTCTCGGCGACGGTGAGGCCGGGCACGATGCCCTCGCCGATCCGCTGGTGCACCGTCTGGATGCCCAACTGGCGTGCGACGAGGGGGGAGTTGAGGGTGACGGTCGAGCCGTCCACGCGCACCTCTCCCCCGTGGTCGGTGTGCACGCCCGACAGGATCTTGATCAGCGTGGACTTGCCGGCGCCGTTCGCGCCGAGCAGCGCGACCACGCTGCCCGGTGCGATGTCGAGCGAGACGGACGCGAGCACCGTCTTGCCGCCGAAGGCCATGCTGACGTCGGTGAGACCGACCGCGGGCGTCTCAGCCGTCTCAGTCGTCTCAGTGGGCGACATTCGAGATCCAGTCCGCGGTCGAGACCTGGGACAGGTTCAGCGCGGGCAGCGCCTCCCGCAGCTGGTCCATGTTCGCGATCTTCTTCTCGCGCAGGAAGTCCTGCGTGATGGCGACGGCCGGGAACTCGACGGAGGTCTTGTTCAGCTCGCCCGCCAGTTCCAGCGCGGCGGTGCGCACGACGGCCGCGCCGACGGCGGACGGGTCGGTGCCCGCCGTGGCGACCCAGGGGCTGTCGGCGGCGGTCATCTGCTGGATGTCGGCGTTGGAGACGTCCGCGCCGAAGACCTTCACCTTGTCCTGCAGCTTCTTGTTCTGCACGGCGAGGACGGCGCCCTTGGCGAGCTCGTCGTAGGGCGCGAAGACGCCGGCCACGTCGGAGTGCTGGGTGAGCGCGGCCGAGACCAGGGGAACGTTGTCGGTGGCCGTCGAGTCGGTGACCTTGCCGACCTTGAACTGCTGCTTCCAGCCCTCGGAGGTCACCGTGGACTTCCAGACGGTGTCGCGCTTGTCGAGGGCGGCGTAGCCGGCGACGTTGACGTAGCCGACCTTGGCGTCCTTGCCGACCTCCTCGGCCATCACGTCGAGAACGGCCTGGGCCATGCTCGCGTCGTCCTGCTTGGTGGAGACGACGCCCTTGGTGGCCGTCTCGACGTCGTAGACGACGACCTTGATGCCCTTCTTCACGGCCTTGTCGATCTCCGGCTGGATGGTCGCCGGGAAGCCGTGGTCGATGATGATCGCCTTCGCGCCGGAGTTGATCGCCGAGGAGAGGTCCGTGGCCTGCTTGGCGTTGTCGGCCTGGGCGTCGTACACGGTCAGGTCGATGCCGAGGGCCTTGGCCTGGGCCTTCGCGCCGTTGCCCCACTGCTCGAAGTAGTCGCCTGCGCCGCTCTGGCGGACCAGGGCCACCTTGACCGCGCCCTCGCTGAAGGGGGCGGGCTTCTTGCCGGTGGCGGCCGAGGCCGAGGCGGCGGTGTCGCCGCTGTCCTTCGAGGCGTCCGTGGACTGTGCGCAGCCGGCGAGGACGAGGGCGGAGACGGAGGCCAGCGAGAGCGCGGCGAGCGGCAGACGGGCACGGGACATGAGGGGCTCCAGTTACGGGTGGTGCTGAGCTGGGGATGCAGAGGCGGGCGAGAGCGGGCCCGGAGCCGGGGACGGAAATGAGCCACCGCGCGGGCGGCCGGCAACGCCCCGGGAACGGGGGCGCGTCGAAGCTCCGGGAGGGGTCAGCGACAGCTGGCTGTGGTCGACCGGAGCAAGTCCACGTACAGCCGCCGCACAAGCAGCAGCGTCTTCATAGGGAGAGCATGAGAACGTTTCCAGCCAGCGTCAAAGAAATGGACACCGAATCCCACATTCCGAGACAACGATTACGTCACACGCGGTGAGCGCACGGCCGGGAGTTACCATCGCAGCACCGGCACCCGCCCTGCCGAGTCGCGGCCGAGTGACGTTCCTCCACCGCCGCCCTCCCCCGCCGCTCCCCCGCCGTCCCGCCCACTTCCCCCCTCACTTCCCCTTCCCAGACTCTGGAGTTGCTTCCATGACGCTGCTGACGACCTGGTCCGAGTCCGGCCCGGAGACCCTGGTCCGCCGCACTGCCGACCCCGCCGAGATCGCCGAGGCCCTCAAGCCGCTGGGCGTGCGCTACGAGCAGTGGCCGATCCGCGAGGACGTGCCGTTCGACGCCGACAGCGAGACGGTGTTCGCGGCGTACGGCCCGGAGATCGAGAAGCTGAACGCCGAGGAGGGCTTCACCACCGTCGACGTCCTCGGTCTGCACCCGAGCGACGACCCGGAGTTCCCGGCGAAGGCGAAGGCGGCCCGCGCGAAGTTCCTCCAGGAGCACACCCACGACGACGATGACGAGGTCCGCTTCTTCGTCTCCGGCTCCGGCATCTTCTATCTGCACGTCAACGGCGAGGTGCACGCGGTCTTCTGCGAGAAGGGCGACCTCCTCGGCGTGCCGCGCGGCACCACCCACTGGTTCGACATGGGCACGAGCCCGTCGTTCACGGCGATCCGCTTCTTCCACGAGGAGGACGGCTGGATCGGCAACTTCACCGGCTCCACGATCGCCGGCCGGTTCCCGGACTACGACACGATCGCGGCCGGCTACGCGTCGGACCGGGCCGCCGCATGACCTCGCACCATGACGTGGACGCCGTGGTGCTCGACATCGAGGGCACCACGAGCGCCACGGGGTTCGTCGTCGACGTCCTGTACCCGTACTCGCGCTCCCGGTTCGCCGCGCTGCTCGCCGAGCGGGGCGACGACCCGGACGTGGCGCGGGCGGTGGCCGGGGTCCGGGCGGAGATCGGCGAGCCCGACGCCGACGCGGCACGCGTCGAGAAGGCGCTGAACGGCTGGCTCGACGACGACCGCAAGGCGACGCCGCTGAAGACCCTGCAGGGCGTCATCTGGGCGGAGGGCTTCGCCCGCGGCGACCTCGTCTCGCACTTCTACGACGACGTCGTCCCGGCGCTGCGCGCCTGGCACGCGGCGGGCGTGCGGCTGTACGTGTACTCGTCGGGCTCGGTGTCCGCCCAGCGGGCGTGGTTCGCCAACAGCCCGGAGGGCGACCTCACGTCGCTGGTCAGCGGTCTGTACGACACCGAGAACGCCGGGCCCAAGCAGGAGCCGCGGTCGTACCGCCGGATCGCCGAGGCGGCCGGCCTCGCCCCGGACCGGCTGCTGTTCCTCTCCGACCGCCCGGGCGAGCTGGACGCGGCCCGCGAGGCCGGCTGGCAGGCCGTCGGGATCCGGCGGCCCGGGGAGCCCTACTACGAGCAAGGCGTCGGCGAGCACGCACAGGCGGGCACGTTCGACGAGATCGGCATCACCACCTCTGGGAGTACCGCATGACCACCGAGATCACCGCACTCGACCTGGAGGAGGCGGGGGCCGTCCTGGCCGCCGAGTCCGCGCGGTTCGCGTCCTTCGGCTGGATGCGGGGCACCTCCGGGAACCTGTCCGTGGTGCTCACCCGGGAGCCGCTGCGCCTCGCGGTGACCGCCAGCGGTCACGACAAGGGCGAGCTGACGCCCGCCGACGTGGTGTTGGTGGACGGCCGGGGCGCGGCCGTCAGCGGCGGAAAGCCGTCCGCGGAGGCCGAGCTGCACGCGCGCGTGGCCGCGCTGACGGGGGCCGGGGCGGTGGTGCATGTGCACACCGTGGCGTCGGTCGCGATGGGGCACCGGCACCCCGGCGGGATCGTCTTCAAGGACGTCGAGATGCTCAAGGGCGTGGGCCAGCCCGCGCACGACGTCGAGGTGACCCTGCCGGTCATCGCCAACAGCCAGGACATGAAGGTGCTCGGCGACCGGCTGGAGGCGGCGCGCGACCCGCGGATGCCCGCGGTGGTCGTGGCCGGGCACGGTCTGTACGTGTGGGGCGAGAACCCGCGGCAGGCCCGCCACCACACCGAAGTCGTCGAGTGGCTGCTGGAGTTGGAACTCAGCGCTCCGCGGGACGGACGGTAGTCGAACCGCGGGCCGGTGGGGGCTCGTCGCGCAGTTGCCCGCGCCCCTGTCGGGGCGCGGGCCACCCGCTACTTCAAGTGCTCGCCCGGCAGTTGACCGGCCGACACCTCCAGCACGCCCCGCTCCGTGACCAGGCCCGTGACCAGCCGACCGGGCGTGACGTCGAACGCCGGGTTGTGGCCGCGCGACCCGGCCGGGGCCGTCCGGATGCCGCCCCACTCCAACACCTCGTCCTCGCCGCGGAGTTCGATGTGGATGGCGTCGCCGGTCGGCGTCGACAGGTCGACGGTGGTGGTGGGCGCCGCCACCAGGAACGGGATGCCCGCGTCGGCGCAGGCCAGGGCCACGCCCACGGTGCCGACCTTGTTGGCGGTGTCGCCGTTGGCGGCGATGCGGTCCGCGCCGACGATCGCCGCGTCGACCTCGCCGCGCAGGATCGTGCCCGCCGCGGCCCCGTCGGCCTGGACGTAGTGCGCGATGCCCTCCTGGACCAGTTCCCAGGCGGTCAGCCGTGAGCCCTGGAGCAGCGGGCGGGTCTCGTCGGCGTAGACGACCTCCAGCCGCCCGCGCGCGTGGAGTTCGCGGATGACGCCGAGGGCGGTGCCCCAGCCTGCGGTGGCCAGCGCGCCGGTGTTGCAGTGCGTCAGGATCCGCAGCGGCCGGTCCTCGCCGGTCCGCTTCAGCAGCCAGTCCGCGCCGAACGCGCCCATCGCGCGGTTCGCCTCGACGTCCTCGCGCTGGACCGCGGCCGCCTCTTCGAGGACCGCGTCGATTCCCTCGGGCAGGCGGGCGGCGACCCGGTCGACGCAGACCATCAGGTTGACGGCGGTCGGGCGGGCGTCCCGGATACGGGCGATCGCCCCCAGGATCTGTCCGTCCGTCCAGCCCTCGCGTTCGCCCTGGAGCAGTGCGATCGCGACCCCGTACCCGCCCGCGGCGCCGATCGCGGGGGCGCCGCGCACGACGAGCCGCTGGATCGCGTCGACCAGGGTGTCCACATCGCGGACGGCAACGGTCTCGGTGCGGTGCGGGAGGACGGTCTGATCGATCAGCGCGAGGCCGGTTCCGGTCCACTCGACGGCGCGCAGTTCCTCGGACATATCGGGACACTCCTCATGTTCCGGTGGTGTCGGCCACCGTACATGACCTGGGAGAACCATAGTTCGAGACAGTCGAGCGGGTGTCCGGAAACGGGTGTTACAGTCCAGCACCCAGTCCGCAGACCGAGACGAAGGAGGAAGACCCGTGCTGCTGACCAAGCGCCGTTTCCTCGACTTCGGCCGGTGTGCCGGCGACTGCTGTCGTAGCTGAGTCCGCTCCCTCGGCCCGCACCACCGCAGTCCGTTCCAGCATCACCCTCGCCCCGCCCCCCGTGCTCACCGCCGAGCGCGCCCCTCGGCATACCCGGAAGGTCTCCCGATGCCTCGCAGACACCGCCGTTCCCTGCAGCTCGCCGCGCTCGCGACCGGCACCGTGCTCCTCGCCACCGCCTGCAACGCCGCCGCGAAGAAGGACGACTCCGCCGCGAGCGCGAGCGGCGGCAGCGGCAAGTCCTTCACCCTGGTCACCCCCGACGCCGTCGGGCAGAACGAGTTCCTGAAGCTCGCGGTCACCGGCATCGAGAGCGCGGCGAAGCAGCACGACGGGACGCAGAAGGTCTACGAGTCCTCCGACACCGCCTCCCAGCAGCAGAACGTCCAGGCCGCCGTGGACGCCGAGCCGGACGTCATCGTGCTGGTCGGCTTCGAGTTCGCCGACCTCGTCGCCCAGCAGGCCGAGAAGAACCCGGGCCAGCAGTTCCTGATCATCGACGCGTGCACCGCCAAGGCGTTCAAGAACGTCAGCTGCGCGGTCTTCCGCGAGCACGAGGGCGTCTACCTCGCGGGCGCCGAGGCGGGCCTGCTCAGCAAGTCCGGCAAGGTCGGCGCGGTGGACGTGCTCGACACCCCCCAGTTCCGGCGCTACAGCGACCCGTTCGCGGCCGGCGCCAAGAAGGTCGCCGCGAAGACGGAGACGTCCACCCGCTTCGTCGGCGGCCAGTCCCCGTTCGACGACTCGGCCCGCGCCAAGGAGCAGGCGAACACCTTGCTCGCCAAGGGCTACGACCAGCTGATGGCGGCTGCCGCGGCCGGCAACTACGGCGTCTTCGAGGCGGCGAAGGCCAAGGGCGCGTTCGCGTACGGCGTCGACGTCAACCAGTGCCCCTCGGCGCCCGGCACGGTCGTCGACAACGTCATCAAGCGCACGGACGTCGCGGTGGAGAAGGGCGTCGAGTCGGTCCTCGGCGGCGCTGCGGGGACGACCGTCTCGTACGGCCTGAAGGAGGGCGGGATCAGCCTGACCGGCCTGGAGGACGGCGTGGACGCGTCGAAGTGCGTGATCGCCGACCACAAGGACGTGCTGACGAAGGTCGAGGCGCTGCGCGACCAGATCGTGTCCGGAGAGCTGAAGGTCGATGACCCCGCAGCCGCCTGAGACCGAGCCTGACCGGTCCGAGGTCGCGGTCGAGCTCCGGGGGATCACCAAGCGGTTCCCCGGCACGCTCGCCAACGACGCCGTCGACCTCACCGTCCGCCGCGGCGAGATCCACGCGCTGATGGGCGAGAACGGCGCGGGCAAGTCCACGCTGATGTCGGTGCTGTACGGGATGGAGCGCGCGGACGCCGGGTCGATCCGGATCGACGGATCGGACGTGCGTTTCACGAGCCCGTCCGACGCGATGGCGGCCGGGCTCGGCATGGTCCACCAGAGCTTCAAGCTGTTCGACTCGCTGACGGTCGCCGAGAACATCGTCTACGCCGCCGAGCCGCGCCGCTTCGGTCTGGTGGACCGGGCCGCGGCCCGCCGCCGGGTGCGCGAACTCGCCGCGGAACACGCTCTCGACGTCGACCCGGACGCCCGGGTCGGCGAGCTGCCGGTGGGCCTGCGCCAGCGGGTGGAGATCCTCAAGCTGCTGCACCGGGGCGCCCGCACGCTGATCCTCGACGAGCCGACGGCCGTGCTCACGCCGGCCGAGGCGGACGCCCTGTTCGCGGTGCTCAAGTCGCTGACCGCGCAGGGCCGTACGGTCATCCTCGTCACCCACAAGCTGCGCGAGGTGCTGGAGGGCAGCGACCGGGTGACCGTCCTGCGCGACGGCCGGGTCGTCGCCCGGCTGGTCACCGCCGACACCACGGCCGGCGCGATCGCCGCCGCGATGACCGGCCGCGCGGTGGAGCTGGACCGCGTCCACGCGCCGGGCACGCCCGGGGCGGCGGTGCTGCGGGTGACCGGGGTCAGCACGGACTCCGTCCACGATGTGGACCTCACCGTCCACGCCGGCGAGATCGTCGGCATCGCGGGGGTGGCCGGCAATGGTCAGAGCGAGCTGGTCGAGGCGCTGGCCGGGCTGCGGCCGGTCGGCGCGGGCCGCGTCACGCTCCAGGGCGACGACATCACCCACGCCTCCGCGACCGAGCGACGCGCGAAGGGTCTCGCCTACGTCCCCGAGGACCGGCACGCGGTCGGCACCGCCCCCGCCGCCTCCGTCGCGGACAACCTGGCGATGGGCCACCACCGCACGTCCCTGTCCTCCCGCGGCCTGCTGCCGCCGAGCGCCGTGCGCGCGCACGCCCGGCGGCTGGTCGAGCGCTTCGGGATCAAGGCGGCGACCGTCGAGGTCCCCGCCTCCGCGCTGTCCGGCGGCAATCTGCAGAAGCTGCTGATCGGCCGTGAACTCGCCCACGACGCACCGCTGCTGCTCGTGGAGCAGCCGACCCGGGGCGTCGACATCGGCGCCGTCCAGAACATCCACGACGAGCTGATCGCCTACCGCGACGCCGGCCACGCCGTGCTCCTCGTCTCGGCCGAGCTGAGCGAGATCCGAGGGCTCGCGGACCGGGTCCTGGTGATGTACGAGGGCCGGATCGCGGCGTCGTACCCGAAGGACGAGGCGGACGAGCGGACGCTGGGCCTCGCGATGGCGGGCGCCCCGGTGGAGGTCACCCACTGACATGACACGGATATCCGGAGCCCTGCGCTCCCCCCTCACCTTCTCGGTGCTCGCGGGACTCGTCATCGGCGCGCTGATCCTGCTCGGCACCGGCGCGGACCCGATCGGCGCGTACGAGGCCGTGCTGACGGGCGCGCTCGGCGGCGACGGCATCGGCTCGACCCTGACCACCGGCACCAGCGTCCTCGGGCTGGCGCTCGCGCTGGCGATCCCGCTGCGGGCCGGGCTGATCAACCTCGGCGGCGACGGACAGCTGGTGCTCGGCGGGATCACGGCCGCCGTCACCGGGCTGTACTCGCCGCTGCCCGCGCCCCTGACCGTCGCGGCGGCCCTGCTGGCCGGGATGGCCGCGGGCGCCGGCTACGCCGTGCTGGCCGCCCTGTGCGAGAACCATCTCGGGGTCCCGCTGCTGGTCAGCAGCCTGCTGCTGAGCTACCCGGCGATGTCGCTCGCCTCCTACCTGGCGCGCTATCCGCTCAAGGAGCCGGGCTCCAGCCTGCCGCAGACCCGGGCGCTGCCGGACGGCGTGGCGCTGCCCGCGTTCGGCGACTCCACGGTCACCCTCGGGCTCGTCCTGGTGGCGATCGCGGCCGCCGCCTACTGGTTCACCGACCGGCGGACCGCCGTCGGCTACGAGATCCGCATGACGGGCCTCAACTCCCGCTTCTCCGCCTACGCGGGCGTGGAACGCCGGGGCCTGACGCTGAAGTTGATGGCGGTCTCCGGGGGGCTCGCCGGACTCGTGGGCGCCATCGGGGTGCTGAGCTTCCCGTACCGCTTCGTGGACGGCTCGCTCACCGCGCCCGGCTACACCTGGACCGGTCTGACGGCGGCGCTGCTGGCCGGCGCGGCTCCGCTGGGCACGGTGATCGCCGCGTTCTTCTTCGCCGTCCTCCAGGTCGGCGGGCTGGCGATGGAGCGGACGACCGAGGTGCCGCGCGAGCTGACGCAGGTGCTGCAGGCGATCGTGATCGTGTTCCTGGCGGCCCGGCTGAGCTTCCCGAGCCGGTGGTTCACCCGTCGTTCCCGGGAAAGGGAGGCGGTCTGATGTTCTTCGACTCCGATCTGCTCATGTCGGCGCTGCGCGCCCTCACCCCGATCCTGCTGGCGGCCCTCGGCGGCGCGATCTGCGAACGCGCCGGAGTCTTCAACATCGGCCTCGAAGGCATGATGCTGATGGGCTGCTTCACCGCCGTGGCGACGAGCTGGTTCACCGGCAGCCCCTGGCTCGGCGTCCTGGCGGCGGCCCTCGCGGCGGCCGCGTACTCGCTGATCCTGGCCGTGGGAGCCGTCACCCTGCGCGGGGACGCGGTGGTGCTCGGCATCGCCCTGAACCTGCTCGCCGTCGGCCTGACCAGCTTTCTGCTGCGGACGGTCTTCGGGGTGCAGGGCACCTTCGACGATCCGACGCTCGCCGGGCTGCCGCTGATCGGCGGCTTCACCCCGCTCGCGTATCTGTCCTGGGCCGCCGTCGCGGTCGCCGCGCTGCTGCTGTCCCGGCATGTGTGGGGGCTCCGGCTGCGCGGGGTCGGCGAGGCGCCCGACGCGGCGGCCACGCTCGGTGTGAGCCCGGCGAAGTACCAGTACGGCGCGATCCTCGTCTCGGGCGTGCTGTGCGGGCTCGCGGGCGCCCAACTGGCCCTGGGCAACGTCACGTTGTTCACGGAGAACATGACGGCGGGCCGTGGTTGGATCGCTGTGGTCGCCGTCATGCTGGGCCGCGCCGCGCCGCTGGGCGTGCTGCTCGCCGCGCTGCTGTTCGGGCTCGCCGAGGCGGCCGGGTTCCGTCTCCAGGGACTCGGCATGCCGCAGCAGGCGACCGACGCCGCGCCGTACGTCGTCACACTCGGCGCCCTGTTCCTCACGACGGCCCGCCGCCGTCGCCGCCCCCGTCCCACTGGAGCCGTCCGATGACACAGGATCTGCTGCCCGTCACCCGTATACCGCGCACCGGGCTCCCGGCGCACGCCGTGGTCGTGGGCGACCCGGCCCGGGCCGCGGCGGTGGCCGCGCTCCTCGACGGCGCCGAGGAGGTGTCGTACCACCGCGAGTACCGGGTGTTCAGCGGAAGCTGGAAGGGCGTGCCGGTCGTGGTCGCCTCGCACGGCGTGGGCGGTCCCGGCGCGATCCTGCTGTTCCAGGAACTCGCGGACGCCGGTGTGCGCACCGTCCTGCGGTTCGGCACGGCGGGCTCGATGAAGCCGGGCATCGCGGACGGCGACCTGGTCGTCGCGGAGGCGGCCGTGCGCGACGACGGCGTGACCCAGCAGCTGCTGCCCCCGGAGTACCCGGCGGTGGCGGCGCCCGAGGCGGTCCTCGCGCTGCTGCGGGCGGCCCGCGAGGCCGACGCCCCGCACCACCGGGGCATCGTGTGGACCCGGGCGGCCTTCCAGCCGGGCCTGATCCCGCTGTTCTCCTACGAGGGCGCCGGGCTCGCCGCGATCGAGATGGAGCTGTCCGCACTGCTGGTCACGGCCTCGCTGCGCGGCCTGGTCGCGGGCGGCGTGCTGGTCGTCGACGGGGCGAACGCCGACGAACTGGTCGACGAGGACGCACCGCTGTCGACCGGCGCCTACGACCCGCACCAGGAGGTCGTCGCGGCCGGCGTCGAGCGGGGCGCGGTCGTGACCCTGGAGGCGCTGCGGCTGCTGGCGGAAGGCGCGCAGGCGTGAGCATCGACCTGCTGGTGCACGGCGGTGACGTGCTGACGGTGGACGAGGCGGGAACGGTCGTACGGGACGGGGCCGTCGCCGTCCACGAGGGCGAGATCCTCGCCGTGGGGCCGGCCGCCGAGCTGCGCGAGCGCCACACGGCCGCCGAGGAGATCGACGCCGCCGGCTGTCTCGTGCTGCCCGGCCTGATCAACACGCACACCCACCTGGCGATGACCCTGCTGCGCGGTCGCGCCGACGACGTCACGCTGCAGGGTTTCCTGGAGCGGGTGCTGACGTGGGAGGCGCAGCTGCTGGCGCCGAAGAACGTGGCGGCGGCGGTGCGGCTGGCGGTCGCGGAGAGCGTGCGGGCCGGGGTGACCTCGGCGCTGGACATGTACTGGTTCCACGAGGCGGCCGAGCGGGCGGCCCGCGAGGCGGGCTGGCGGCTGCACACCGGGCCGACCTTCATGGACGTCCCCGAACCGGCGGACGGCATCGCGTACGGGGACCGGCTCGCGTGGGCGCGCCGGGATCTGGAGGCGCGCGGGCCGGCCGGGCACGGGACGCGGCCCGTCGTCTTCGCGCACTCCGCGTACACCCTCTCCCCCGAGCAGCTCGTCGAGGTCTTCGCGCTGGCCCGGGAGTTCGGGGCGCTGGTGCACATCCACGCCGCCGAGAACGCCACCGAGGTCGCCACCGTCGAGGTGAAGCACGGGAAGCGGCCGGTGGAGCTGCTGGACTCGCTCGGGCTGCTCGGCCCCGATGTGCTGCTCGCGCACGCCGTCGACCTCACCGGCCCGGAGATCGCGGCGCTGGCCCGCACGGGCACGGCCGTCGCCCACTGTCCGGTGTCGAACCTGAAGCTGGGCTGCGGGATCGCGCCCGTCCCGCGGCTGCTGAGCGCGGGGGTGACGGTGGGGCTGGGCACGGACGGCGCCGTCAGCTCCAACTCGCTGGACGTGCTGGGGGCCGTCCGGCAGGCGGCGCTGGTGCACAAGGCGGGCGGCGACCCGACGGCGGTCGGCGCCGAGCAGGCCGTCCGGATGGCGACGATCGAGGGCGCGCGGGCGCTGGGGCTCGCGGAGCAGTTGGGTTCGCTGGAGGCGGGCAAGCGGGCCGACCTGATCGTGCTGGACCTGGACGCCCCGCATCTGCGGCCGCGCCACGACCCCTGGTCGACGCTCGCGTACGCGGCGCACTCGGCGGACGTTCGGGACACGGTCGTCGACGGACGGGTCCTGATGCGCGAGCGCACGCTGACGACGCTCGACGAGCGGGCGGTGATCGCGGATCTGGAAGCGGCCCTCTGATCAGGCCTCATCCGGCCTCTTCCGGCCCCATAATGGCGCTCAGACATCCGATGTCTGAATGGGTCTGAATGTGTCTGAACGTTGAACCACGAGGGCACCACAAGGAACCACGAAGAACCACAGGGAGGCCGGCCATGGCAGTCACCGACGAGGCGATCGAGAAGATCAAGGGCATGATCGTCTCGGGTGCGCTGCGCCCCGGCGACCGGCTCCCCAAGGAGAGCGAACTGGCCGCCGAGCTGGGCCTGTCCCGCAACTCCCTGCGGGAGGCGGTGCGCGCCCTGTCGCTGATCCGGATCCTGGACGTACGGCAGGGCGACGGCACCTATGTCACCAGCCTCGATCCGCAACTGCTCCTGGAGGCGCTGAGTTTCGTCGTCGACTTCCACCGCGACGACACCGTCCTGGAGTTCCTCGCGGTGCGCCGGATCCTGGAACCGGCCGCGACGGCGATGGCGGCCCTGCGGATCAGCGAGCAGCAACTGGACGCGCTGGACGCCCAGTTGGACAAGCTCGGCGCCGAGCCGTCGGTGGAGGAGCTGGTCGCCTGCGATCTGGAGTTCCACCGGGGCATCGTGCAGAGCGCCGGCAACTCGGTGCTGTGCTCGCTGCTGGACGGGCTCTCCGGGCCGACCACCCGGGCCCGGATCTGGCGGGGCCTGACGCAGGAGGACGCGGTCTCCGGCACCCTGCGCGAGCACCGGGCGATCCTGGCGGCGCTGCGCGACCGGGACGCGGAGGCGGCGCGGTCGTGGGCGACGGTGCACATCGCGAGCGTGGAGCAGTGGCTGCGGTCCACGCTCTGAGTCCGGCGTGGCGTGGGGGGTGTTCGGGGGTGGCGAACGGGGCAGTGATCCGGTCACTCCCCCGTGCAAGGGGGCTGCGGGCGCCCCCGCAGAACGCCGTAAGGTTGGGTGGTCAAGCGAGGGCACGTCGGAAGGAGGCGCTGGGTGATCGAGCTCGAGGGGGTTCCCGAGCTGATCGACCCGGTCATGGTGGCCGCGTTCGAGGGCTGGAACGATGCCGGCGACGCCGCCTCCACCGCGGTCGCGCACCTGGAGCGGGAGTGGAAGGGCGAGGTGTTCGCGGCGCTGGACGCCGAGGACTACTACGACTTCCAGGTGAACCGCCCCACGGTGTGGATGGACGCCGGCGTGCGCAAGATCACGTGGCCGACGACAAGGTTGTCGGTCGTCCGGGTCGGCGGCGAGAAGCCCCGCGACCTGGTGCTCGTGCGCGGTATCGAGCCGTCGATGCGCTGGCGCTCGTTCTGCAACGAGCTGCTGGGCTTCGCGCACGAGTTGGGCGTGGAGCTGGTGGTCATCCTGGGCGCTCTGCTCGGTGACACTCCGCACACGCGTCCGGTTCCGATCAGCGGCACCACGTCCGACGCGGATCTGGCGCAGCGGATGGACCTGGAGGAGACCAAGTACGAGGGCCCGACGGGCATCGTCGGCGTCCTCCAGGAGGCGTGCACGCACGCGGGCGTGCCGGCGGTCAGCCTCTGGGCGGCCGTGCCGCACTACGTCTCGCAGCCGCCGAACCCGAAGGCGACGCTGGCCCTCCTCAACCGCCTGGAGGACCTGATCGACGTGCGCATCCCGCTGGGCGAGCTGCCCGAGGACGCGCGCGCCTGGCAGGTGGGCGTGGACCAGCTGGCCGCCGAGGACACCGAGGTCGCCGAGTACGTGCAGACGCTGGAGGAGGCGCGGGACACGGCGGAGCTGCCGGAGGCGTCGGGCGAGGCGATCGCCCGCGAGTTCGAGCGGTATCTGCGGCGCCGGGACGGCGGCGGCCCGCCCGGGCCCGGGGAGCGCACACGCCCCCCGAAACCGCCGAAGGCGAGCGGCGACACCCCCGACGACAACGATTCGTCGGAGGACTGAAAGCCCCGAAATGGGCCCGAAAGCATGAATGAGGGGCGGTTCGCGTCATCTGACGCGAACCGCCCCTTCGTCACATGCGGGACCGGACGACGGCTACAGCGCGACGCCCAGCAGGGCGTCCACCGCCCGCGACACGACGCCCGGGGCGCCGATGTCCGTGCCGCCCCGCTCCTGCTGGAGCGCGGCCCAGCGGTCGACGGCGGCGAGGGCGGCGGGTGCGTCGAGGTCGTTCGCGAGGGCCTCGCGGATCTCCTCGACGAGGGCCTCGGCGGGCGGTCCGTCGGGCCGGGAGACGGCGGCCCGCCAGCGCCCGAGCCGGGCCTCGGCGTCCGTCAGGACCTGGTCGGTCCACTCCCAGTCGGCCCGGTAGTGGTGGGCGAGGAGGGTGAGCCGGATCGCGGCGGGGTCGACGCCGTCCCGGCGCAGCTTCGACACGAAGACGAGGTTGCCCTTGGACTTGGACATCTTCTCGCCGTCCAGGGCGACCATGCCGGCGTGCACGTACGCCTTGGCCATGGGGAACTCGCCGGTCAGCGCCTGGGCGTGGGAGGCGCCCATCTCGTGGTGCGGGAAGGCGAGGTCGGAGCCGCCGCCCTGGACGTCGAAGCCCATCCCGAGGTGGTCGAGGGCGATGGCGACGCACTCGATGTGCCAGCCGGGCCGGCCGCGGCCGAGCGAGCCGCCGTCCCAGCTGGGCTCGCCCTCGCGGGCGCCTTGCCACAGGATCGGGTCGAGCGGGTTCTTCTTGCCCGGACGGTCCGGGTCGCCGCCGCGCTCGGCGGACAGCAGCCGCATCGCGGCGGCGTCGAGGTTCGAGACCTTGCCGAAGTGCGGGTCGGCCTCGACGGAGAAGTAGGTGTCGCCTTCGAGTTCGTACGCGGCGCCCGCGTCCCGCAGCCGTTCGACGAGCGGGACGATGCCGGGTATCGCCTCGACGGCGCCTATGTAGTGCTGCGGCGGGAGCATCCGCAGGGCGGTCATGTCCTCGCGGAAGAGGGCCGTCTCCTTCTCGGCGAGGGCGACCCAGTCGACGCCGTCACGTTCGGCCCGCTCCAGCAGCGGGTCGTCGACGTCGGTGACGTTCTGGACGTAGTGGACCTGCCGCTTGGTGTCGAGCCACACGCGCTGAACGAGGTCGAACGCGTTGTAGGTCGCCGCGTGACCCATGTGGGTCGCGTCGTACGGCGTGATGCCGCAGACGTAGATACGGGCGACGGGACCGGGGTCGAGGGAGACGAGGCCGCCGGTCGCGGTGTCGTGGATCCTCAGGTCGCGGCCCTGACCAGGCAGGGCGGGGACCTCGGAAGCGGGCCAGGCATGCATGTCATGAGCCTAACCGGACGGAAGTTACGTATACGAACCGGAGCGGGCCGGATGGCCGGGAAGGCACTCTTGTACGATCCCGGCCGGCATGCATCCCGGCCCGAACAGGGCCCGGACGGGCCTGGCCCAACCAGGCCGAACCAGTCCAGAACCTCCCGTACCGCCCCAGACCGACATCACACCGCTCCCGAACCAATACCGAACCGCTGCCCGGCCCCTACCGGGCCGCGGCCGGGCTGCCGTCGGGCGCTGTCGGCCGCCGCCGGACCGCTGCCAGGGCCCTACCGGGCGTTGCCGGACCGCTGTCGGACCACGCCCAGTCCCTACCGGGCCGCGGCCGGGCTGCCGTCGGGCACTGTCGGCCGCCGCCGGACCGCTGCCAGGCCTTACCTGACCGATGCCGGACCGCTGTCGGACCGCCACCAGGCCCCTACCGGGCCACTGTCGGACCGCTACAGGCCCCTGCCGCGCCGCCGTCGGACCGCTGCCAGGGCCCCTGCCGGGCCTTACCGGACCGCCGGACCGTTGTCGGACCACGCCCAGCGCCTACCGGGCCGCGGCCGGGCCGCCGTCGGCCGCGGCGTCGGACCGCTGCCAGGCCCCCACCGGGCCGGGCCTTACCGGGCCGCTACCGGACCATGCCCAGCCGCTGTCGGACCGCGCCCAGCCCCTACCGGGCCGCTGCCGCTGTCGGACCGCTGCCAGGCCCCCACTGGGCCGGGCCTTACCGGACCGCTACCGAACCGGCGTCAGAGCCGGTGTCAGACCGGGGGCCAGGGGATGGCCGGCCAGGCTCCGCTCGGCTCCGGGTGCTTGCCGGAGGCCAGCAGCGCTTCGGTACGCGCGCGCGTGGCGTCGAGTTCCGCGGGCGTGACCAGCCCGGCCAGGGTGGCCGCCAGCCGCTCGCCGGGTTCCAGGGCGCTTCTGAGGGCCTCGAGCGCCTCGACGGCCTCCCCGGTCAGGGGCTCCCCCGCCCAGCCCCACAGAAGCGTGCGCAGCTTGTTCTCGGCGTTGAAGGTGACGCCGTGGTCGATGCCGTAGAGCCGGCCGTCGGCGGTGGGCAGCAGATGGCCGCCCTTGCGGTCGGCGTTGTTGATCACCGCGTCGAGGACGGCGAGCCGGCGCAGCCGTTCGTCGTCGGCGTGCACCAACAGCGCGGTGCGGCCCTCGCCGACCTCCGCGAACCCGATCGCCTTCCAGCCCGGCCCGGGCTCCTGCGCGTCGACCAGGGCGAGCAGCTCGGCCTCCGGGGCCGTCTCGATCCACAGCTGGCACATGCCCTCGCCGTGCGGCCCCTCCCGCAGCACGGTGGGCGGGACGAGGCCCCAGCCGGTCGCCTCGGACACCTCGTAGGCGGCGACCTCGCGCTGGGCGAGGGTGCCGTCGGGGAAGTCCCACAGGGGTCGCTCCCCGGCCACCGGTTTGTAGACGCAGGCGGCCTCCCGGCCCTCGTGCGCGACGGTGCAGTACAGGGCGGCGTTCGAGGCGTCGCGGATACGGCCGCGGACGGTGAGCTCGCCGTGCGCGAGGAGTTCGTACGCTGCGGCGGAGGCCGGGTCGGTGGTCCTCACGCCCCCCGGCGGTATCCGTTCTGGCGCGGACATACGTGTCCTTCCGGGTCGAGCGGCAGGCTGCACAGCGGGCACGGCGGCCGGCCCGCGTTGACGACGTCGAGGGCACGCTTGGCGAAGGCACGCGCCTGCGCGCCGGTGAGCCGGACCCGCAGCATCGGGGGCCCGTTCTCCTCGTCCTGAAGAAGCCTTTCCTCGGCCTCGGCGAGGTCCTCCTCGGAGTCCGCGTCGAGATCCACCAGGGCCTGCGCCTCGACGATCATGCGCTGCTCCTCGCCGTCCCAGGCGAGGGCCATCGTGCCGACGCGGAACTCCTCCTCGATCGGGGTGTCGAGGGGCGCCGTGTCGGTGTTCTCGGTGGGCGACATGGCGGGCACGGAGGCGCTGCCGCCGCTGCGCCGGACGACCTCGTCCAGCAGCTCGTCCATGCGTTCGGCGAGCGCGGCGACCTGGGTCTTCTCCAGCGCCACACTGGTCACTCGGGAGCCGGCGACGGCCTGGAGGAAGAAGGTACGGCGCCCGGGCAGTCCGACCGTACCGGCCACGAAGCGGTCCGGGGGGTCGTAGAGGAACACCTGACGGGACACGTCCTGTCTCCATGGGAATCGTGGGTCATCGTGGGTCGGGAACGCCGAGTGGGGAAGCGTCCGTACGGGTACGCGCGCGTACGCGGACCCTTCACCCTACTGCGGCCGACGATCACGGTGCGCCCGCACCACCCCCGACGGTGGCGTCCCCGCTCGGGGGCTCCTCGCGCGGCGCGAGGGAGGCGAAGTCGCCGGTGTCGCCGAGGCGCACGAGAAAGGGGCGCATCCTGGTGTACCGGATCGCGGTGACGGAACAGGGTTCGACGGAGATCCGCTGGAACAGGTCGAGATGAAGTCCGAGCGCGTCGGCGACCAGCGACTTGATGATGTCGCCGTGCGAGCACATGAGGTAGACGGCGTCGGAGCCGTGGTCGCGCTCCACGCGCGCGTTCCACTCGCGCACCGCCTCGGCGGCGCGGGTCTGCATGGCCCGCATGGACTCGCCGCCGGGGAAGGCGGCCGCGGAGGGGTGCGCCTGCACCACCTCCATCAGGGGCTCGTCCATCAGTTCGGCGAGCTTGCGTCCGGACCAGTCGCCGTAGTGGCACTCCCCGATCCGCTCGTCGGTGTGGACGCGCAGGCCGGGGCGGGCGTCCAGGAGCGGCTGGACCGTCTCCTGGCAGCGTTGCAGCGGGCTCGCGACGACCTCGGCGATCGGCAGCGCGGCGAGCCGGCCGGGCAGCCCGGCGGCCTGGGCGAGTCCGCGCTCGTCGAGGGCGACGCCGGGCGTCCAGCCGGCGAGCACTCCGGAGGTGTTGGCGGTCGAACGTCCGTGCCGGACGAGGATCAGGGTGGGCATGCGGCCCAGGGTAGGCGTACGCGCGCGTGCGCAAGGGACAGAGCGGGGGGAGAATACGCTCCGTGATCGTCGACTGCGGGATCTACCGCGACGGGCGTCGTACGGAGGGTCCGGAGGACCTGTCCGAGGCGCTGGCGCTGGCGCGCGCGTCCGGCGGTTTCGTCTGGATCGGACTGTACGAGCCCACCGAGGCCGAGTTCGACCGCGTCACCAGAGAGTTCGGGCTGCACCCGCTGGCCGTGGAGGACGCCCTCAACGCCCACCAGCGGCCCAAGCTGGAGGTCTACCACGACTCGCTGTTCATGGTGTTCAAGCCGGTGGTGTACGAGCCCGAGAGCGACGCCGTCTCCTCCGGCGAGGTGATGGCCTTCCTGGGCGACGCCTTCGTGGTCACCGTCCGGCACGGCGAGGGCTCGCCGCTGGCCGCCGTGCGGCGGCGGCTGGAGCACGAGCCGCAACTGCTCTCCAAGGGGCCCACGTCGGTGCTGTACGCCATCGGCGACGCCATCGTCGACCACTACCTGGACGTGACCACCGAGCTCGGGACCGACCTGGAGGAGCTGGAGGCGGAGGTGTTCTCCCCGACGCGCGGCGGCTCGCGGCACACCGCGTCGCGGATCTACCGCTTCAAACGGCAGCTCCTGGAGTTCCGCCGGGCCTCGGTGCCGCTGGCGACGCCGCTCACCCGGCTCGGCGGCACCGGGGGGTTCGGGCCTCCGAACGTGCCCTTCGTGAACGACAGGGCGCGGCCCTTCTTCCGGGACGTCAGCGACCACCTCACGCGCGTGAACGAGTCCGTGGAGGGCCTGGACCGGCTGGTCTCCGACATCCTCTCCGCCCACCTCGCGCAGATGAGCGTCCGGCAGAACGACGACATGCGGAAGATCTCCGCATGGGCGGCCATGGCCGCGGTCCCCACGATGATCGCGGGGATCTACGGCATGAACTTCGACCACATGCCGGAGCTGCACTGGCTGTGGTCCTATCCGGCGGTGATCGTGCTCCTGGCGGTGCTGGAGGTCCTGCTGTACCGGCTGTTCAAGCGGCGCGGCTGGCTGTGAGGCCGGTCCGGCCCGCCCGGTCGCAGGCGGACCGGACCGGCCTCGGGCGGACCGACCTCGGGCAGACGGTCCTCGGGCTGACGGTCCTCAGGCGAACTCGGGGGCGGCGGTCGCCGGGCCGCCGAGCGCGTCGCGGCGCTCGGGCATCTGCAGGGACACCATGCGCCGCCAGCCCGCGACCCGCTCCCACGCGTACACGGCGTGGATGCCGGCCGCGAGGACGGCCGCCTTGGGCTTCGACCAGCCGAGGATGCGGCCCATGTTCGCCATCACGGCGAGGCTGACGTCCCGGTAGATCCGGATCTCGGCGAGCGCGCACGCGCGCAGGGTGCGCTGGATGGCGCGCCCGTGTCCCGCGCGGGCGAAGCGCAGCAGTTCCTCGTGGCAGTAGGCGAGGTGGTTGTCCTCGTCGTTCGAGATCATCTTGACCGCGCGGCCGAGGTCGGGGTGGTCGGCGAAGTGCTTGCGCAGCAGGTCCATCTGCTCGGAGGCCCGCTGTTCGGTGACCCGGCTGTGGGCGAGGTAGACGACGATGTCCTGCACGGTCAGCGGCTCGTCGGTCTTGAGCCGGTCGTGCGCGAGGCCGATGCCGGCGCGCTCCAGGAGCATCGTGTAGTCGGTGTCGGGCGGGACGGCCACGGGTTCGAGGCCGCGCTTGCGCATCAGCGCGCTGAAGATCCGGCCGTGCTTGTCCTCGTCGGCGCCATGGCGGGTGATCTTGGGAGCGAGCGCGCGTTCGCTCTGCGGGACGAGTACGGCGATCCGGGCGTTCTCCCAGCCGCCTTGCGACTCACCGCCCGCGGCGATGGAACAGAAGAGCGCGAAGGACTCGTCGTCGTCGATGATCTCCTGGAACAGACTCTTGGCCGAAAGCATCGTGGGCCACCTCTCCGCATTGCGCAGGATTCCGCAGCATTCCGCAAGGAACGAGTCAAATGCGGCACGGGAGGCAGTGCAACAGCTGTGTCGGACAACTCCGCCAAAAGAGGGATGCGAGGAGTCGACGCGAAGGCGTAACCACGCGCCGCGCGGCGCGTTGTCATCCATGACGGCCGTGGCGGGGAAGACCCCCGAGCCCCCACCACGGCCGCTGAAAAATCCGAACCCCCCATTCCCTCCGCCGGACCGGCGGCTACGCCAGTCCGGCGAGCTCCAGGGCCTCCGTGCCCGCGCGCAGCGAGGCGAGGCGCTCCTCCAGGGTGAAGCCCGCGGGGGCCAGGGTGAGGGTGGTGACGCCGGCCGCCGCGTAGGCCTTCATCCGGTCGGCGATCCGCTCCACCGAGCCCAGCAGCGTGGTCCGGTCGATCAGCTCGTGCGGGATCGCGGCCGCGGCGCCCTGCTTGTCGCCGGACAGGTACTTGTCCTGGATCTCGTCGGCGGCGGCCTCGTAGCCCATGCGCCGGGCGAGCTGGTTGTAGAAGTTCTGCTTGCGGCTGCCCATGCCGCCCACGTACAGCGCGGTGTACGGGCGGAAGGTGTCGGCGAGCCGCTCGACGTCCTTGTCCTCGCCGAGCGCCAGGGGCAGCGTCGGACAGACGTCGAAGCCCTCCATGGTCTTGCCGGCCTTCTCGCGTCCGGCCCGCAGGTGCTTGATCGCGGTGTCCTCGAGGTGGTCGGCGGACGGGAAGATCAGCAGCGCGCCGTCGGCGATCTCGCCGGTCTGCTCCAGGTTCTTCGGGCCGATCGCGGCGATGTACAGCGGGATGTGCTCGCGCTCGGGGTGCACGGTCAGCTTGATCGGCTTGCCGGGGCCGCCCGGCAGCGGCAGCGTCCAGTGCTCGCCCTCGTACGACAGCCGCTCGCGCGTCATCGCCTTGCGGACGATCTCGACGTACTCGCGCGTGCGGGACAGCGGCTTGTCGAACTTGACGCCGTACCAGCCCTCGGAGACCTGGGGGCCGGAGACGCCGAGGCCGAGCCGGAACCGGCCGCCGGAGAGGGAGTCGAGGGTGGCGGCGGTCATCGCGGTCATCGCGGGCTGGCGCGCCGGGATCTGGAAGATGGCCGAGCCGACGTCGATGCGCTCGGTCTGCGCGGCGACCCAGGTGAGCACGGTGGCCGCGTCCGATCCGTAGGCCTCGGCGGCCCAGCAGACGGCATACCCGAGGCGGTCGGCCTCCTGGGCGACGGCGAGGTTGTCGCCGTCCATTCCGGCGCCCCAGTAGCCGAGGTTGATACCGAGCTGCATGGCCGATTCCCCTTACTGATCAGTAACGACGCTGTTCCGGAGACCTTAGCGCGGGGGCGGGCGGCCGGGGAGGGCGGTGTGGCGAGGGTCGCGCCGATCAAGGGCGGGGGCCGCACCGGTCGGGGACAGGGCCGCGGGCCTGCGGAACTCGACTCCCCGTTCCGGAGATTCGGTTATCCACAGGCAACCCACTGCCCAGTTATGGCCAGTAATCTCGGCGTTCATGGAGCAGAGGCATCTCGGCCGCACCGGCCTGCGTGTGTCCCGCATCGGGCTCGGCACCCTGACCTGGGGCCGTGACACCGACGAGCACGACGCCGCGGACGTCATGAAGACGTTCTGGGAGGCGGGCGGGACCCTCGTCGACACGGCGGACGTGTACGGCGACGGGGACGCCGAGTACCTGCTCGGGCGGCTGATAGAGGGTCTGGTGCCGCGCCGGGACCTGATCATCTCGACGAAGGCCGGCAGCGTGCCCGACCCGGACCGCCGCTTCGACGGCTCGCGCGGTCACCTCCTCGCCGCCCTCGACGCCTCGCTCGCCCGGCTCGGCACGGACTACGTCGACGTATGGCAGGTGCACGCCTTCGATCCGGACACCCCGCTGGAAGAGACGCTGCAGGCTCTCGACATCGCTGTCGCGAGCGGTCGGGCCCGGTACGCCGGGGTCTCCAACTTCTGCGGCTGGCAGCTCGCCAAGGCGGCCACCTGGCAGCTCGCCGCACCGGGCGCCCGGACCCGGCTCGCGGCGACGCAGATGGAGTACTCGCTGCTCCAGCGCGGCATCGAGCGCGAGGTGCTGCCGGCCGCGCTGGATCTGGGCATCGGCCTGCTGCCCTCCTCGCCGCTGGGCCGCGGCGTCCTCACCGGCAAGTACCGGGGCGACGCGCTGCCGCCCGACTCGCGCGGGGCGTCGGAGCACTTCGCGCGCTTCGTGGAGCCCTACCTGGACGACACCGCGAGCCGCATCGTGGACGCCGTGGCGACGGCCGCCGACGGGCTGGCGGTGACCCCGCTGCAGATCGCCCTCGCCTGGGTCCGCGACCGGCCGGGCGTGGCCGCGCCGATCGTCGGCGCGCGCAACTCGCAGCAGCTCACGGCCGCGTTGTCAGTGGAGGCGCTTAGTCTTCCTGACGAGATCTGCCGGGCCCTCGACGATGTGTCGGCGCCCGTGCACCGCTATCCCGATCACGACTGGAGCACGCTGTGAGCACGGAGCCGGATCCCCCGGAGAGCACGGACCACGCCGGGCCGGCGGAGCCGCACGCCCCCGGGGAACCCGGAACGCCCGACGACACGGGGACGGCGGAGCCGGAAACGACCGCGGAAGCCGCCGAGGGCGAGACCGACGACAGCGCCCCGGCGACCGACGCGGCAGTCGACGAGGCGGCGGGTGACGGGGAGACCGGTGACGCGGAAGCCGGTGACGGGAAGGCCGGAAACGCGGAGGCCGGTGACACGGAAGCCGGTGACGGGAAGGCCGGTGACGCGGAGACCGCCGCGCAGGTCTCCGAGGCGCAGGCCGAGCTCGCCGCGCAGAAGCTCGAGCGGGAGCGGATCGAGCGGCGCAAGGCCGAGAAGGCGGCGCCCATCGACGCCGGGGCCAAGCTCAGCGGGACGGCCGCCGACCTGCTGGCGGCCGTACGCGCCGTGGAGGGCGGTGCGAAGCCCCCGGCCGCGGTGTTCGGCGAGTCGGAACCGACCCCGCGCCGCCCCGCCCCGGAGCCCGCACGGCGTCCGCAGCCGGTGGCCGCCCAGGCGGCGGCGCCCGCGGCGGACGCGGTCGAGGGCGTCCGGCGCGTGCTGGCCGGCGGCGGCGCCCCCGAGGCGCTCGCGGCGCAGGCCGCCACCGCCCTCGGCGAGGGCGCCGAGGACGTGCTGCGCGAGGACCCGTGGCAATTGCTGCGCGTCCCCGGCGTACGGCCCGAGCAGGCCGACGGCTTCGCGCGGGCGCTGCTGGGTCCGCAGTGCGCCCCCGACGACGAGCGGCGCGGGCGCGCGGTGACGGTGTGGCTGCTGGAGCAGGCCGCCCTGGCCGGGCACACCGCCCTGGAGCTGCCCACGCTCACCGCCGCCCTCGGCCGGCAGTCCGTGCCGGACCCGGACGCGGCCGTGCAGAGCACCCTGGCCGAGGGCGAGGCCCTCGTCTTCCAGGACGCCCTGGACACCCCGGACGCACCGGCCGCCGGACAGCCGGTCCCGGACGGCGAAGGCGCACAGGAACAGGACGGCGAGGAGGGCGAGGAGGCCCGGCCGGTGCGGGTGCTGGCCGGTCTGGAGCGGTACGCGCTCGCGGAGGAGAGCCTCGCCGACGCGCTGGCCCGCGTGGTCAACTCCCTGGCCAAGGAGTCCTCCGCGCCCTGGGAGTCGGCCACGGCGGCCGCGTCCGGCAGCGCGGCCGAGCTGATCCGGGCCGTCGCCGGGCACGGTCTGGTGCTGCACACCGGCGGCGAGGCCGCCCGCGCCGAACCGGCGGCCCTGCTCACCGCCGCCCGCGCGCTGGACCTGCGCGCCGTCGCCGCCTGCCACACCCCGGACGGCCGGCGCCGGTTCGCGGCCCTGCTGCACGGGGAGGCCGGGGCGGACGACGCCGTCGTGACCGTCCCCGGCCTGCTCTCGGGCGCCGAGGGTCCCGGACGCGACGGCGACGGAGCCTTCGCCCTCGATCTGCTGATCCTGCTCGACGCGCCGCAACTGGACGTGGAGAGCGCCGCGATGCTGGCGGAGTCGCTGCCGGACGGCGCGCGGCTGGTGCTCAGCGGGGATCCCGCGGTGCTGTGGTCGGCCGGTCCCGGCCGGGTCTTCGCCGACCTCCTCGCCGCGCGCGTGTGCCCGCAGGTCGCCTCGCGCACGCCCGACCCCGGGCCGATCGGCGAGCTGGTGTCCGGCATCGGCATCGGCGAGCTGAACCAGGTCGACGCGCCCGGCAAGGAGATCGTGATCGTGCCGGTGCGCGACGCGGGCGAGGCCGTGCACCGGACCGTGCAGCTGGTCGCCGACTCGGTGCCGCGGGCCTTCGGGATCACGCCCGAGGAGGCCGTGGTGATCACCCCGGGGCACGGTGGCGCGGCCGGCACGCGCGCGCTGAACGCGGCGCTGAAGGAACGGCTCAATCCGGGCCCGGGCCGCTTCGGCGGCTTCGACCCCGGCGACCGGGTCGCCTACTCCCCCGCACCGGGCCGTACGGTGCCGGGCCGGGTGGTGACGGCCGACGCGGACGGGCTGCACCTGTCGTGCGAGGGAGCCTCCGTGGTCGTCCCGAGGGAGCGGGTGGAGCAGGCCGTGCGGCACGGCTGGGCGCTGACCGCGCACCAGGCGGTGGGCAGCCGGTGGCCCGCGGCGGTCGTGGTGCTGCCCGGGGACGCCGGGCAGGCCCTCTCGCGTCCCTGGGTGTACACGGCGTTCGGCCGCGCGGAGCGTCATCTGTCCGTGGTGCACGGCGTCGAGCAGGCTCTGCCGAGAGCCGTCGCCGAGGTCCCGGCGAAGCCGCGCACGACCCGGCTGCCGCTGCTGCTGCGCACCCA
Source organism: Streptomyces sp. NPDC001858 (assembly GCF_053594615.1). Taxonomy (NCBI): domain Bacteria; kingdom Bacillati; phylum Actinomycetota; class Actinomycetes; order Kitasatosporales; family Streptomycetaceae; genus Streptomyces; species Streptomyces sp. NPDC001858. The sequence goes on along the minus strand of NZ_JBSFEV010000033.1, from coordinate 122 downwards.
GGTCCCGGCGGCGCAGTAGCGCGAACGGCGGCGGGGGGGGGGGGCGGGGCCCCCCCCCCCCCCCCCCCCCCCCCGCCCCCCACCCCCCCCCCCCCCCCCCCCACCCCCCCCGCCGGGGCCCC
>NZ_JBSFEV010000032.1:0-116306 GCF_053594615.1 Streptomyces sp. NPDC001858 | reverse complement strand
TACGTCGTTGCCCAGGCCCCAGATGGGCTGGAGGTGGCGCTGCTTGTCGAGCTTGAGGCCGTCGTTGTTGACCGACCGGTCCAGGTGAATGGCCATCCCGCGCACTGCGGGCGCTCGGGGCCCGCGGTCAGCCGCGGGCCGGTTCCAGCGTCGCCGTGGCGGGGCCGTCGGGGCGGACGGTGATGCCGAAGGTCGTGCCGGTGGGGGTGGCGGAGAAGACCGGCGTGTGGGCCGGCAGCAGGTGTTCCAGCAGGACGGTCGATTCGCGGAGCGCGAACTGCAGGCCGACGCAGGCGCGGGGGCCGATGCCGAAGGGGTAGTAGGCGCCCGGGTGGGTGGGGCGGCGGTCGGGGACGGTGAAGCGCCGGGGGTCGAAGCGCTCCGGGTCGGGCCACAGCTCGGGGTCGCGGTGCGTGAGATACGGGCTGACGAGGAGGTCGGCGCCCGCCTCGACGGTGTAGCCGGCGAGGGTGTCGTCCTCGGTGGCGTGGCGGGGCAGGATCCAGGCGGCCGGGTAGAGCCGCAGCGTCTCGTGGACGAGGGCCTGGAGGGCCTGGCGGCGCTCGGTCGAGTCTTCGCCGCCTGCGGCGAGAGCCTGCGCGCGGGCCTGCGGGTGGCGGTCGAGAAGAAGGTAGAGCCAGGTCAGCGTGGTGGCGGTGGTGTCGTGGCCGGCCACCAGCAGGGTGACCAGCTCGTCGCGGATCAGCCGGTCGGTGTACTCGGGGTGCTCGGCGGCGGCGTCGGTCAGGACGTGCAGCAGACCCGGGCCGTCGGGTCCCGCCGCCCCGCCGCGGGCGGCCTCGATGGCGTGCCGGGCGACCGTGTCGATCCGGGCGAGATCGGCGGCCACGGCGTCCCGGGCGTCGGTGGCGTCGGCGGGCAGGGTCGGCAGGGCGGTCGCGACGGCGGCCACGGCGCCCAGTTCGCGCTCGGTCGCGTCGTCGAGGGGGTGCCCGGTGAGGGAGCGCCAGATGGCGTCCACGGCGAAGCGGCGCATCTCCCGGCCGACGTCGAAGCTCTGTCCGGTGCGGGCGTAGCCCTCCCAGCGCGCCGCGGTGGTCCGGGCGGCCGCGCTGATCCGCTGGTCGTAGCGGCGCATCCCGGGGCCGGTGAACTGGGACTGCAGCAGGCGGCGTTGGCGCTTCCACGCGGCGCCGGTGGCGGCGAGGACGCCGTCGCCGATCAGCAGCCGGGCGCGGTGGGAGCGCTTGACGTACCGGTCCGGGTGCCGGGCGAGCACCTGCTGGACCGCCTGCGGGTCGGTGACGAGCACGGTGGGGGCGGCGGCCGGCCCGAGGCGGACGGCGGCGACCCCGCCGAGCCGCTCGCGCACCTGGGCCAGCAGCTCGACCAGCTCGCCTCCCCCGGCGCGCCAGCCGGCCACGAGTGCGGGGTCGGCTTCGGGGAGGGGCCGCCCCGCCGCGGGAGCGGGGGCGGGAGCGGAGGTGGGGGCGGGGGTGGCGGCGGGCGAGAGGGAGCCGAGTCCGGCTTCGGTGTCCATGTTTCTTCTCCTGGTCGACCCGTGTGCCCGGCCGTGGCGGAGCACCGATCACACGGACTGTACGGGAGTGGACACAGGCGGTGACAGTCGGCCTCGGCGGGCGTCGGTCAGCAGCCCCTCTCGCCCGGTCGGGTCACCGCGTCCAGTAGAGGATGTTGCGGAAGCGGGCCTCGACGCGGCCGGAGCCGTGGTTGTAGACGCCGTTCTTGAAGTAGCGGGTGGCGGGGCCCCGGTCGGCGACCGTCAGGACGAGCGAGTCGTCGAAGTAGACCTTGACGGTTCCGGTGCCGCTGGTCGCCTGGTGGGCGATCTTCACGTTGAACCAGGTGTCGTACGCGTTCGTCTTGAGCACGGTGCCGTCGTAGCGCCGCACGGTGCCGCCGCTCGTGTTGTAGACGTTGAGCATGATGTCGGTGGCCGGGGTGCCCGCGGGATGGACTCCGCGCAGGATCTGGACGAACGACGCGCCGTCGCTGCCGGACGGCAGATAGACGTCGGCGTCCCACATGCGATTGCCGGTCGTGTAGTCGTTCTTCCAGCGCATCTCGGTGCGCGGGTCCGTGGTGCTGTCCTCCTGGAACGGCTCGTCGGTGGCGTACACCCACATGCGGTGGACACCGCCGCTGTAGCTGTGCCGGTCGGCGAGGTCGAGGTTCCAGGGCTTCTGCCAGCTGTACGTGAACGCGGTCTGCGTCCAGCCGTCGGTCGGGTCGGCGGCGGGCGCGGCGTCGGCGGACGGGGTCGCCGCCGCCGTCATGACACCGCCGGCGAGCAGTCCGCCGCCCGCCCGTAAGAGGGTTCTCCGGTTCATCGCGCGTCCTTTCCCAGGTATGGACCATGTCAGGAACACGCCAGCAGACAACTCCAATACATCGGAGGAGTCAAGGACTTGAACCCTTGACATGTCCGTGAACCCTCCCTACGGTCCCGACATACACCCGATGTATCCGATGAATCCGCTGTATCGATGATCCGTCAGATCTGGAGGACGATGATGACCTCGCAGTCGGGGAACCCCTCAGGCCTGCCCCGCAGAGCGGTGATCGGCACTGCTCTCGGCGGCGCGGCGGTCGCCGCACTGCCCGGTACCGCCGAAGCGGCCGCCGACGCCGGGACCGCGCACGACCGGCGCCCCTGGAAGCTCCGCGACAGCATGACCTCCGACCAATCCTGGAGCCGGTTCCTGCGCGACCAGGACCTCCTGTGGAGCACACTGCCCACCCGCTGGTACGAGGGTCCGTTCCTCGGCGACGGGCTGCTGGGCAGCATGGTCTACCAGGAACCGGGCGCGAACCAGATCCGCTTCACCGTCCAGCACGGCAAGGTTCAGGACCACCGGCCCGAGTTCGGCAGCGGCTGGGGCACCTGCCGGCTGCCGGTCGGCCACCTCACCCTCGAACCGGTCGGCGCGATCACCGCCGTCGACTGGCGGCTGAGCCTGTGGAACGCCGAGCTCACCGGCACCGTCACCACCAGCGCCGGCACGCTCACCCTCGCCGCCCTCATCCACGACGAGGTGCTGGCCGTCCGGGTGACGGCCGAGGGCGACGAGCGGGTCGTCTGGACGTTCCGCCCCGAGGACGCGATCAGCCCCCGGAAGATCAGCGAGGCCCCGCCCGCCGGCTACACCGCCAACCCGCCCTGGACCACCCGGACCACCGCCGACGGCGTCGAGCAGGTGCTGCAGCCCCTCGTCGGCGGCGGACAGACCGCGACCTCCTACCGCCGCACCGACGACGAACTGCTGCTCAGTGTCGGGCACAGCTCGCCCTCCGACACCGCCGCCGAGGCCGACTCGCTGCGCAACCTCCGCCGCGCGGGGTCGTACGGCACGCTGCGGCGCCGGCACACCCGCTGGTGGCACGCGTTCTACCCGAAGAGCTTCGTCTCGTTCCCCGATCAGCGGCTGCAGAGCTTCCACTGGATCCAGCTCTACAAGGTCGCCTCCGCCAGCCGCGCGGACGGCCCCGTCATGGCCACCTGCGGGCCGTGGCTGGAGCCGACGCCGTGGCCCGCGGTGTGGTGGAACCTCAACATCCAGCTGGAATACTGGCTGATCCACGGCTCCAACCACCTCGAACTCGACGCCCTCGCCACCACCTTGCGGCAGAACCAGGAACAGCTCATCGCCAACGTGCCCGCCGCCTACCGCGCGGACAGCTCGGGCGTGGGCCGCAGCTCCGACATGTTCGCCAACCGGGGCGTGGGCCGGCCCGGCACCGGCGCCGAGACCGGCGACCTGGCCTGGGCGCTGCACAACGTGTGGCTGTCGTACCGGCACTCCATGGACCGGGCCCTGTTACGCGACACGATCTACCCGGTGCTGCGCCGGACGATCAACTACTACCTGCACTTCCTCACCCCGGGCAGCGACGGCCGCCTCCATCTGCCGAGCACGCTCTCCCCCGAGTACCCCGTGGTGCCGCCGCAGGACACCAACTACGACCTGGCCCTCATCCGGTGGGGCTGCCAGACGCTCCTCGAGTCGGCCGAACTGCTCGGCGTCGAAGACGAGTTGGCCCCGCGCTGGCAGGAGGTGCTGGCCAAGCTCACGCCGTACCCGGTCGACGACAACGGCTTCATGATCGGCGCCGACACCCCGTACGCGCAGTCCCACCGGCACTACTCGCATCTGCTGATGGTGTACCCGCTGTACCTCGTCAACTGGGACCAGCCGGAGAACCGTGAGCTGATCACGAAGTCCGTCGAGCACTGGCACTCGCTGACCGGGTCCCACCGGGGCTACAGCTACACGGGGGCCGCCTCGCTGTACGCGATGACCGGCGACGGCGACACCGCGATCGCCTACCTGCGGAAGTTCTTCGACACCAGCACCCGCTACCCGTGCCGCCCCAACACGCACTACACCGAGGCCGGTCCGGTCATCGAGACGCCGCTGTCCGCCTCGCAGTCGCTGCACGACATGTTCTGCCAGAGCTGGGGCGGCGTCGTGCGCGTCTTCCCGGCCGTCCCGGCCACCTGGGCGGACGTCACGCTGCACGACTTCCGCACCCAGGGCGCGTTCCTGGTCAGCGCCGTCCGCAAGGCGGGGGCGACCCGGTTCATCCGCGTCAAGAGCCTGGCGGGCGAGCCGCTCAGGCTCCGGCACGGGCTCACCGGCCGCGTCACCGCCGTGCTGGACGACGGCTCCCCGGCCCGCACCCACGACCTGGGCGACGGCACCCTCGCCATCGACCTGCCCCGGGGCCGCGAGGTGCTCGTCCACACGGGCTCCCGGCCCGACCTCGTCATCGCGCCCGTCGCCGTCAGCGAACCGGGCCCGGCCTGGGGACTGCCGTAACCAGCTGTCCGACCGACCGGCTGTCCGACCGACCGGATTCCCGACCGACCGGATTCCCGGCCGTCCGAACGGCCGTCCGTACGCACGTACAACAGAGAGGTTCTTCATGGCTGTTCCGATCAGGACCGCGGTCGCCGCGCTCTGCACCGGGCTGCTGGCCACGCTCTTCACGACCGCGCCCGCGAGGGCGGAGCAGGACTCCGGTGCGCACCAGCGCGCATGGACCGTGTCCGCGGCGGCCCACGCGCCGCGGGCGCAGATATCCCTGGACGACACCACCGGCTCACTGAGTCTGACGGTGTCCCGGGACGGCCGCACGGTCCTCGAACCGTCGCCCGTCGGCATCGTCACCGAACAGGCCGACCTGTCCCAGGGGTTGCGCTTCCTGCACCGCAAGGACCGCCGGATCGAGGAGAGTTACCGGGCGAAGTCCGGGAAACGGCTCGACCGCAAGGTCCGTATGAACGAGACCCGGCTGTCGTTCGCCTCCGCCGCCGGCGCCCGGCTCGACCTCGTCGTCCGCGCCTCCGCCGACGGCGTCGCCTACCGCTACGTCCTGCCCGGCGGGTACGGAGACGTGCTCGGCGAGACCTCCGCCTTCAACCTGCCGCCGGACGCGAGCGCCTGGCTCAGCACCTACCGGGTCGACAACGAGGGCCAGTTCGTCCAGCACACCGCCGCGAGCGCCCCCACCGGCGCGTACTCGCCGCAGGCGCTCTTCGCCACGCCCGGCGGCTACGCCCTGCTCGCCGAGTCCGACCTCACCGGCGCCTACTCCGGTGCCCGGCTCGCCCACACCCAGGGCAGCAGCGGCTACCGGATCCAGCTCGCCGACCAGCGGGTCCGCACCGACGGCCGACTCGCCACCCCCTGGCGGGCGATGGTCACCGGCGACCTCGCCACCGTCACCCGGTCCACCTTCACCGACGACCTCGCCCCCGCCTCCAAGGTCGCCGACCGCTCCTGGATCCGGCCCGGGACCGTGCTGTGGACCTGGCTCGCGGGCGGGAAGGAGGCCGGGCAGAGCCTGGCGGCGCAGAAGGCGTACGTCGACTACGCAGCCGAACGGAACTGGCCCTACGAGGCCGTCGACGCGGGCTGGTACTTCAAGACCGACGCATGGGACACCACCGACCCGGACTGGCAGACGAACAGCTGGATGCCGGAACTCGTGGAGTACGCGCGCGCCAAGGGCGTCGGGATCATCGTCTGGATCCACCAGCGCGAACTCGACACGGCCGAGGAACGCGCCCAGTGGCTGCCGACGCTGGAGCGATGGGGCGTCAAGGGCGTCAAGATCGACTTCATGGACTCCGAGGCGCAGTCCATGCTCCAGTGGTACGACGCCATCCTCCCGGAGACCGCCGCCCACCACCTCATGATCGACTTCCATGGCTCCACGCTCCCCAAGGGCATCCAGCGCACCTGGCCGCACGTCATGACCCTGGAGAGCGTCGCCGGCGAGGAGAAGCGCACCAACACCGCCGCCCACCTCACCACCCTGCCGTTCACCCGTAACGTCCTCGGTTCCATGGACTTCACCCCTGGCGCCTTCCAGCGCGTCGGTCTGCGTCCCAACTCCGACGCGGCCGAGGTCGGGCTCACCGTCGCCTACGAGTCGGGCCTGCAGATGTTCGCGGGCACCCCCGCGTCGTACGACCAACGGCCGCTCGCCCGGGCCTACTTCGACCAGGTCCCGGCCGCCTGGGACGACACCCGGCTGCTCGCCGGGGCGCCCGGCCAGGAAGCCGTCGTCGCCCGCCGCAGCGGCGACCGCTGGTTCATCGGAGGGGTGTACGCGGGCGCCGCCCGCACCGCCGAGGTACCGGTGGACCTCGGGCCGGGACGCTGGCTGGTGCAGACGATCCAGGACGGCGCCGAGGGGCTCGTCCAGGACAGCAGGGTCCTGCGCAACGGCGACACGCTGAGCGCGGACATCGTCGGCAACGGCGGTTTCGCCGCCCTCGCCTGTCCGTGGCGGCCCGGCGTCACCACCTGCTACCGCTGACCCGGCCGACCGCCCGCCCGGGACCTAGTCGGGGGCGTGATCCCCTTGGTCCCGGGCGGCGCGGAAGGTCCCTAGGCTGGGCGCATGTCCACCACAACACCCGGTCAGACGACCCTGGTTGAGCACGACCAGCTCATCGCGGACCCGTACCCGGCGTACGCCCGGCTCCGCGAGGCGGGGCCCGTCCACCGCATCACCGGAACGGACGGGCTGCCGGCCTGGCTGGTCACCCGCTACGACGACGTACGCCGGGCCCTCGCCGACCCCCGGCTCTCGCTCGACAAACGCAACTCCAGGCCCGGCGGCTACCGCGGACTCGCGCTGCCGCCGGCGCTGGACGCGAACCTGCTGAACATGGACCCGCCGGACCACACCCGCATCCGGCGCCTGGTCTCCCGGGCGTTCACCCCGCGCCGCGTCGCCGCCCTGCGCGCACCCATCAGGGAGACCGCCGACGCGCTGCTCGACGCGATCGAACCGCTCGGCCGCGCCGACCTGATCGCCTCGTACGCCGCGCCGCTGCCCATCGCCGTGATCTGCGATCTGCTGGGCGTGCCCCCGCACGACCGGCGGGACTTCCGGTCCTGGACCGACGCGCTGGTCGCCCCGGACCCGGCGGAGCCGTCCCGGGCGAAGCACGCCGTGGGCAGCATGCTGGCGTTCTTCACCCGGCTCATCGCCGACAAGCGCCAGAACCCGGCCGACGACCTCCTGTCCGCCCTGATCGCGGTACGCGACGAGAGGAACGACGACGAGAACGACGACGAGGCGAACGGCAGGAAGAACGGCAAGGCGGACGGCGAAGCGGTCGGCGCGGACCGGCTGAGTGAGGACGAGCTGATGTCGCTCGCCTTCCTCATCCTCTTCGCCGGCTACGAGAACACGGTCCACCTCATCGGGAACGCCACCGTGGCCCTCCTCGGCCACCCCGGCCAACTGGCCGCCCTGCGCGCGGACCCCGGTCTGCTCGGGCCCGCAGTGGAGGAACTGGCCCGCTACGACGGCCCGGCGCCGCTCGCCATCCGGCGCTTTCCGACCGAGGACCTCACCATCGGCGGCGTCACCGTCCCCGCGGGCGACACCGTCCTGCTCGGCCTCGCCGCCGCCCACCGCGACCCGGCCCGGTTCAGCGATCCCGACCGGCTCGACCTCGGCCGCGACGCGACCGGCCATCTCGCCCTCGGCCACGGCATCCACTACTGCCTGGGCGCGCCCCTGGCCCGGCTGGAGACCGAGATCGCCCTCGCCGCCCTCCTCGACCGATTCCCCCGGCTGTCCCTCGCCGTGCCCCCGGACGCACTGCGCCGCCGGCCGTCGATGCGCGCCCGCGGCCTGCTGGAGCTACCGGTCACCTACTGATCGGGCGGCCCCGGCGGACCGCTACGCGCAGGACGCCCCGCCCTCCTCCCGCAGGGTCCCGATCTCCTTGCGGGAGGCGATGCCGAGTTTCGAGAACACCTTGCGCAGGTGCCACTCGACCGTGTGGGGGCTGATGAAGAGCTGGGCGCCGATCTCGGGGTTGGTGAGCCCCTCGCCGGCGAGTCGGGCGATCTGCGCTTCCTGCGGGGTGAGGGCCGCCTGCGTCGCCGTGGTGCGCTGTCTGCGGACCTTCGCCCCCGTGGCCTGGAGCTCGCGTCGCGCACGTTCGGCGAAGCCATCGGCCCCCATGTGGCTGAGCATCTCGTGCGCGGTGCCCAGCTGGGTGCGGGCGTCGGCGCGGCGGTTCGCCCGGCGCAGCCACTCGCCGTAGAGCAGCCGGGCGCGGGCGGCGTCCATCCGCACCTGGGTGTTGCCGAGCCGCTCGACGGCCTCCCGGTAGAGGGCGTCGGCGACCTTCCCCTCGCTGACCAGGGCGCGGGCGACGGCCGAGACGCCCAGGGCCCAGTCGGTGCCGCCGGCCTGTGCCATCTCGCCGATCCGCTGGACGGCCTCGGCGGCCTCCGCCGGTCGGCCGAGTCGTGCCGCGGCTTCGACGAGCTCGGCCGTGGACTGGATCGACAGGCCGAGCTCCTGGGGGTTCTCGCTGCCGCGCCGGGCGGCCGCGAAGGCCTCCTCGTAGCGGCCGAGGCCGTTGTAGAGCACGGCCGCCGCCCATTGCGTGGCGGTGTTCACCTTGCCGTCCCCGCGCAGCATCAGGTCCTGGGTGATGGCGTCGATCGCCTGCCGGGTCGCGGACTCCCGGCCCTTCCACGGCTCGACGACCAGGGCGCTGTAGTGCGCGAAGAAGCTGCTGCCGGTGGCCTCGCCGATCGCGGACGACTCCACGACGAGGGACTCGGCGCCCGCCAGATCGCCGGCGAAGACCCGGTTCGACAGCCGCAGGAGCAGCGCCGACGGCAGCACGGACAGGGCGCCCGTCTCGCGTGCCATGTCGACCAGCCTCGCCGAGAGCACGGACCAGGTGTCGAAGTCCCAGGTGCTGTGGGCCATCCGGCAGACCAGCGGGAGCCAGCCGAGCCCTTCGCCCCGGGAGACCTCGTCGGTGCGGAACTCACGCAGCGCGCGGAGCACCAGCGGCGCGCCGACGCCGTAGCCGTCCGTGATCATCCGGGCGACGCCGTCCAGCAGCAGATCGTCGCGGGTCGGTTCGACGGGCGTCGGGGCGTTCAGCACGGCCTGGGCCACTTCGAGGACGCCGCCGTTCGGCAGCCGGCCGGCGGTGAGCGCCGCGTAGATCGCGTCCCGGTAGGTCTCCCGGGCGATCCGGGCGTCGAGCGGCCACAGCCGCTTGGCCGCTTCGAGCATCAGCGGGATGCCCGCGCCCGCGCTCCGGGAGGCGGACATGATCCGGCCGCGCAGCAGTTTGGACTGTGCGGCCTCCAGTTCGTCGAGGGCGCTCAGCTCCGCCGCGTCCGCGAGCTCGCGCGCGGCGTCGAACGCGCCGGCCTGGTACTTGGCCTGGGCCGCCGCCAGCTGTCTGGTGCCTCGCCGGACGGGGTCGGGGGTCAGTTCGGCGGCCCGGTCGAGGAAGGCCGCCGCCGCGGCGACTCCGCCCCGCGCCTGGGCGCGGCCGGCCGAGCGCTCCAGTTCGGCGGCCACGCTCTCGTCGGGTCCCGCGGTCGCGCGGGCCAGATGCCAGGCCCGACGATCGGGATCGAGCCCGGCGTCGGTGGCCTCCGCCAGGGCTCTGTGCACCTCGCGACGGTCGTACAGGTCGGCCGAGCGGTAGGCCGCCGAGCGCACCAGCGGGTGCCGGAAGCGCACCCAGGTGCCTAGCGTCATCAGCCCGGACGCCTCGGCGTCCACCGCGGCCGTCTCCAGGTCGATGCCCAGCAGTGCGGCCGCCCGCCGCAGCAGCGGCACATCGCCGACCGGCTCGGCGGCGGCGGTCAGCAGCAGGCGTTGGGTCCCGGCCGGGAGCGACTGGACGCGGCGCAGGAAGCCCTGCTCGATCTGGCCCGCCAACGGTTGTGCGTCGGGGTGCCCGAAGCCGCCGGCCAGCTCCACCGTGGACAGCCCGCGAGGCAGCTCCAGCAGGGCCAGCGGGTTGCCGCGCGTCTCGGCGATGATCCGGTCGCGCACCCGCTGGTCCAGGGGGCCGGTGACGACCAGGTCGAGCAGGGTCCGGGAGTCGCTCTCGGTCAGCCCTCGCACCGGCAGTTCGGGGAGACCGGCGAGGATCTCGCCGGCGGTGGGCTCGCGGACGGCGAACACGAGCAGGATCGATTCAGCAAAGAGCCGGCGGGCGGCGAACGCCAAGGTCTGCGCCGACACGTGGTCCAGCCACTGGGCGTCGTCGACGAGGCAGACCAGCGGCTGCTCCCCGGCGGCGTCCGCGAGCAGGCTCAGCGTGGCCAGGCCCACCAGGAACCGGTCGGGCGCGCTGCCCGCCCGCAGCCCGAACGCCGTGCGCAGCGCGTCGCGCTGGGGCTCGGGCAGGTGGTCGAGGCCGGCCAGCAGGGGGGCGCAGAGCTGGTGCAGGCCGGCGTAGGACAGCTCCATCTCGGACTGGACGCCGGCGGCGCGGACGACGCGGCAGGCGGTGGAGCGCTCGAAGAGGTGGTTCAGCAGTTCGGTCTTGCCGATCCCCGCCTCGCCGCGCAGGACCAGGACCGCGCTGCGCCCGCCCTTGGCGCCTTCCAGGAGGCCGTCGAGGGCGCGGCACTCCTCCTGCCGCCCGAGGAAGCCGACTCTGGGACCACGGTCCGTCATGGCAGCCTCCTCCGCACCGGTACTCCGAGCCGCGACCTGCCCGCCCCCACCGCGCCGCACACCCCGGTGCAGCGGCGCACAGGCCTCACTCCGCCTCGTGTCTCCGCAGGTGAGGCGGGTCGGCCGGCGTCCGGCCACGGACCCGCCCGGGTACGACCACGAAGCCGACCACGGCCTCCCCGGGGTGCGCGGGAGTGCGTCCGGGCGTAAGGCTGGTTGTCACCAGCCTTCACCCCCCGGACCCCCGAACGAAGGAGCTGGTCGTGGACAGGTACACCGCCCCAGCCGGACAAGTTCGCGAGCGGGTCGGCCGTGCGGCCGACCCGATGGTCGGCGACCTGGAAGGGGCGACGAACGTGTTCGTCCGCGACATACCGGGGCTGCTCAAGATCGCCAACCGGATCGTGGGAAACGCGAACGAGGCCGAGGACGTCGTCCAGGAGGCCTGGCTGCGCTGGCAGGGCACCGACCGAACGGTCGTCCTGAATCCGTCGGCGTTGCTCAGGACGACAACCGCCCGGCTGGCGATCAACGTCGTCCAGTCCGCCTGGAGACGCCGGGAGTCCTGCGCCACTCCTTGGCTCCCGGAACGCACAGACATCCATGAGACCCCAGAAGTGCTGGTAGAGCAGCAGGACGCTGTCGAGGAAGCGGTTCTCCTCCTGATGGAGAGACTCACGCCCAGTCAACGGGCAGCCTACGTTTTGCGGGAGGGATTCGGCTACCCGTACGACCGGATCTCCGAGCTCCTGAGCCTCACCGTCGCCAACTCCAGGCAGCTGAACACCCGCGCCCACCAGCGGCTCGCCGCCGATCGCGGCAGGCAGCCGGTGGACGCGGCCGCGCATCGGCGTCTCGTCCAGGCCTTCCTCGCGGCTGCCCGGTCCGGTGATACCGCGCAGCTGGAGGACGTCCTCGCCGCGGACGCCGCCCGCGACCGCTGCGGCCCCGCACAGCCCGCCGCACGACCCGCCGTCCGGACCCCGTGCGGACCCCGCCGGGGGTAGGCCCCGGGGGCCGCGCCGCTCTCAGCAGATCCGGGGCAGTTGCTCCCCGATCGGCAGGTCGACCACCCGGGTGCCGCCCAGCCCGGTCCGGGCCACCACCATGCCGGGATGCGCCTCGACGGCCTCACCGATGACGGCGGCGTCCGCGCCCAGCGGATGGGCCCGCATCGCCGCGAGGACGGCTTCGGCGTGCTCGCGCGGGACGAAGGCCACCAGCTTGCCCTCGTTGGCCACGTACAGGGGGTCCAGGCCCAGGATGGCGCAGGCGTTGGCCACGGCCGGCGGCACGGGGACGGCGCGTTCCCGGACGACGACGCCCGTTCCGGACGCCCTGGCGATCTCGTTGAGGGCCGCTGCCAGGCCGCCCCGGGTGGGATCGCGCAGCACGTGCAGATCCCGGGTGACGGCCAGCATGGCGTCGACCAGACCGCCGAGCGCCGCGCAGTCGCTCTCGATCTCCACCCCGAACTCCAGGCCCTCGCGGACGCTCATGATCGCCACACCGTGGACGCCGACGGCCCCGCTGACGATCACCACATCCCCGGGGACGACCCGCTGCGGGCGCAGATCGACGCCTTCGGGGACGAGCCCGATGCCCGCGGTGTTGATGAAGATCCCGTCGCCGTGCCCGGCCTCGACGACCTTGGTGTCGCCGGTGGCCACCTCGACGCCGGCGGTGCGGGCCGCCGCGCCCAGGGCCTTCGCGACCCGGGCGACCACGTCGAGCTCGACGCCCTCCTCCAGGATGAACCCACAGGACAGGTAGGCCGCGCGAGCGCCGCTCATGGCGAGGTCGTTGACCGTGCCGTTGACGGCGAGGTCGCCGATGCTGCCGCCGGGGAAGAACAGCGGCCGCACCACGAAGGAGTCGGTGGAGAACGCCAGCCGGGCCCCGCCCAGGGACACGGCGGCGGCGTCGCCCAGCTGGGCGAGCACCGCGCCGCCGTAGGCGGGAGCGAAGATCTGCTGCACGAGTTCGGCGGAGAGGACCCCGCCGCCGCCGTGGCCCATGACCACCCGGGGCCGGTCGCGCAGCGGCGCGGGACAGGTCCACGCCTCGATGTCCAGCGCGGTCGCCGGGGCGGGGGCGGTGGCCGGGGCGGGGAGGTCGGTGGTGTCAGACAACGGGGGTCGCCTCCCGGGCCGTCGCGGTGGGCAGGTCGAGCCGCCGGTAGAGGTAGTAGGCGGCGCAGGCGCCCTCGCTGGAGACCATGGTGGCCCCCAGGGGCGTCCGCGGGGTGCACAGCGTGCCGAAGGCCTCGCACTCGTGCGGCTTGAGCAGCCCCTGGAGCACCTCGCCGGCGCGGCACTCGGCCGGTTCCTCGGTCCGGATGCCCTCGACCGAGAAGCGGTGCTCGGCGTCGTGGTCGCGGTACTTCGGCGACAGTCGCCAGCCGCTGTCCGGGATCACCCCGATGCCCCGCCAGGCACGGTCGGTGACCTCGAAGACGTCCTCCAGCATGGCCTGGGCGGCCGGGTTGCCCTCCGGGCGGACCGCGCGGGCGTAGGCGTTGTCGACGGTGTGCTCGCCGCGTTCCAGTTGGCGCACGGTCCGGCGTACGCCTTCGAGGATGTCGAGCGGCTCGAAGCCCGTCACGACGATCGGCACCCGGAACCGCTCGGCGAGCTCCGGGTACTCCGCCATGCCCATGACGCTGCAGACATGCCCGGCCGCGAGAAAGCCCTGCACCCGGCAGCTCGGCGAGGACATGATCGCCTCGATGGCGGGCGGCACCCGCACATGGGAGACCAGCATGCTGAAGTTGCGGACGCCCAGTTTGCGGGCCTGATGGACGGTCATGGCGTTCGGCGGGGCCGTCGTCTCGAAGCCGATGCCGAAGAACACCACCTCGCGGTCCGGGTTCTGCCGCGCGATCCGCAGCGCGTCGAGCGGCGAGTAGACGACCCGTACGTCGCCGCCCTCGCCGCGCACCTGGAACAGGTCCCGGCCGGTGCCGGGCACCCGGAGCATGTCGCCGAAGGAGCAGAAGATCACGCCCGGCCGGGAGGCGATCTCCAGCGCCTTGTCGATGACCTCCAGCGGGGTCACGCACACCGGACAGCCGGGTCCGTGGATCAACTCGACCTCCTCGGGGAGGAGTTGGTCGATGCCGTGCCGGATGATGCTGTGCGTCTGGCCGCCGCAGACCTCCATCAGCGCCCACGGCCTGGTCACCGTGGCGTGGATGTCGTCGAGGAGCCGGCGCGCCAGGTCCGGGTCCTGGAACTCGTCGATGTACCTCACTGGTTGCTCACCTCTTCCACCGGGCCCGCGCCGGCCTCCGGCACCGTCTCCCAGGGATCGCCGAACTCCTCCTGGAGCAGGCCGAGTTCGGCGAAGAGTTCGAGGGTCTGCTTCGCCGACTCCTCGTCCAGCCGTTGCAGGGCGAACCCCACGTGGACGATGGCGTACTCGCCGACCCGCAGGTCCGGCAGGTACTCCAGGCACACCTCCTTGACCACCCCGCCGAAGTCGACGGTGGCCATCCGGGTGCCGTCCCGTTCCTCGATGTCCAGCACTCTGCCGGGTACCGCCAGGCACATGGGCCTCTCCTCGCTGTGGCACGTCTTGGTCAGTCGGTGGCATCGGTTGCGTCGACGGCTTCGGCGTCGGCGACAGGGGCACGGGCACGGGCGGCCACCATCAGCTGGCCGAGGGCCAGCCCGCCGTCGTTGGGCGGCACCAGGCGGTGTCGCAGGACCGTGAAGCCGTCCTCGCGCAGGAGAGCGGCGCAGGCCGAGGACAGCAGTGTGTTGGCGAACACGCCCCCCGTCAGGGCGACCGTGTCCAGCCCGTGCCGCTCCCGCGCCCGCCCGCAGACCCGGCGCACCAGGCCCGCCACGCCCCGGTGGAACCGGGCCGCGACCAGGGCGGGTCGCATGCCCGCCCGCAGATCGGCGACGATCGCCGCGAGCACCGGCGCCGGGTCGGCCTCCACGGGGCCGTCCCCGGGCGAGCGCAGGCCGAAGACGTACGCCGTGGCGTCCCCGGCGGGTGCGCCCAGCGCGGCGTTCTCCAGCTCGACGGCGGCCTGCGCCTCGTAGCCGGACCGGTGGCACACCCCGGCGAGCGAGGACACGGCGTCGAAGAGCCGACCCATGCTGGAGGTGGGGACACAGTTCAGCCCGCGCTCCAACTGCCGTTCCAGAACGCGCAGTTCGTCGGGCGGGCAGACGGCCGTGCAGGCGAGGTCGGCCGACCAGCCGAGACCGGCCGCCCGCAGCTGCGCCAGCGCCATCCGGTACGGCCGGCGCACGGCCGCGTCGCCGCCGGGCAGCGGAACGTAGGCGAGATGCGCGAACCGCGTGTACCCGTCGTAGTCGGCCAGCAGGAACTCGCCGCCCCACACGGCCCCGTCGTCGCCGTGACCGGTGCCGTCGAAGGCGACCCCGATCACCCGCCGCCCGCCGTCCAGCCCGTGTTCGGCCATGGCGGCGGCGATGTGGGCGTGATGGTGCTGGACGCGTACGACGGGCCGGGCGGCCGCGTTCCGGTCGGCCCACTGTGCGGAGCGGTATCCGGGATGCCGGTCGGCCACCAGGGCCTCGGGCCGCACGCCGGTGATGGACTCCAGCTGGGTCACCGCGCGGGCGAAGACGGCCTGGGTGCCGAGGTCGTCCATGTCACCGATGTGCGCCGACAGCCACGCCCTGCGGTCCGCCCCGAGGCAGAAGGCGTTCTTCAGGTCGCCGCCGACGGCGAGGGCGGGCCGGACGGGCAGCGGCAGGGTGACCGGCAGCGGTGCGTAGCCGCGGGACCGGCGGATCACCAGCGGCTCCCCGTCGCACACGCGGACCACGGAGTCGTCGCAGGGGACGTGGATCGGCCGGTCGTGCACGAGCCAGGCGTCGGCCAGGTGCGCGAGCCGCTCCAGCGCCTCGGCGTCGTCGATGACGATCGGCTCCCCGGAGACGTTCCCGCTGGTCATGACCAGCAGCCGAGGGCCGTCCGGGTCGCCGGGCAGGCCGAGCAGCAGGTGGTGCAGGGGCGTGTACGGCAGCATCACGCCGAGGTCGGGGCTGCCGGGCGCGACGGCCGCGGCGACCGGCGACGCGACCACCTGCGATGCGGCCACCGGCGAGGCGGCCACCGGCGAGGCGCGTCGGCGCAGCAGCACGACGGGCCGGGCGGGGTCCTCCAGCAGCCGCCGCTCCTCGGGGCCGAGGCGCACCAGGTGCTCGACATCGTCCGCGCTTCTGGCCATGACCGCGAACGGCTTGTCCCCGCGCGCCTTCCTGAGCCGCAGCCGGGACACGGCGTCGTCGTCCGTGGCATCGCAAGCCAGGTGGTAGCCGCCCAGCCCCTTCACGGCGAGGATCGCGCCACGCGCCAGCAACGCCCGCGCCTCGGCGACCGGATCGCCGCCGCCCGCGTCCGCGCCCGCGCCGACCAGCCGCAGCCTCGGCCCGCACTCCGGGCAGGCGACCGGCTGCGCGTGGAAGCGCCGGTCGGCCGGATCGCCGTACTCGCGGGCACACTCCGCGCACATCGGGAAGCCGGCCATGGTGGTGTGGGCGCGGTCGTAGGGGACGCCGGTGACGATGGTGAAACGCGGGCCGCAGTGCGTGCAGTTGACGAAGGGGTGCCGGTACCGCCGGTCGGCCGGGTCGGCCAGCTCGGCGAGGCAGTCGGCGCAGGTGGCCGTGTCCGGGGAGACGAGCGTACGGGCCGGGCCGCCCCCGCGCGAGGCGAGGATGGTGAACGCCTCGCCTCCCGCCGCCGCCAGTTCCTGGTGGTGGACGGACTCCACCCGGGCCAGCGGCGGCGCCTGCGCCGCGATCCGGTCGCAGAACTGGGCCACGGCCGCGAAACTGCCCTCCACCTCGGCGACGACGCCCTCCGGGGTGTTGGTCACATGCCCGACCAGGGCGAGTTCGGTGGCGAGGCCGTACAGGTAGGGCCGGAAACCCACGCCCTGCACCACGCCCCGGACCACCACCCGCCGACGCAGCGCCGGGGTGCTCACGAGGGGAGGTCGGCCAGATCGCCGCCGCCCGCATGCGCATGCGGGTGCGGGTGCGGGTGCGGATGTGCATGCGGTGCGCGGGCCATGACCGGCTGGTGGACGGGCGCTCCCGAGGCCGCCACGAGCGCCCGGTCGAGCACCGCGCCTACCCCCTCCCCCCGGCGCGCCGAGGTGCGGACGATCTCCACCCCCGGATTGACCTGTTCCACGTGCGCGCGGAAGGCGTCCTCGTCGAATTCGACGGCCGCGGCGATGTCGGTCTTGGTGATCACCACCAGCTGGGCGAGACCGAAGGCGGTGGGGTACTTGAGCGGCTTGTCCTCGCCCTCGGTCACGGACGCGAGGACGACGCGGAGCGTCTCCCCCAGGTCGTAGGAGGCCGGGCAGACCAGGTTGCCGACGTTCTCCACGAACAGCAGCCGGGTGTCGTCGGGCAGCCAGCCCACCAGGTGCCCGGCGAGCATGCCGGACTCCAGATGGCACAGTCCGTCGGTGAGGACCTGTTTGACCGGGACTCCCGAACGGGCCAGCCGGGCCGCGTCGTTCTCGGTGGCGAGGTCGGCGGTCAGTGCCGCAACCGGCAGGGAGCGTTCCCGGGCCAGCAGCAGTTCGCGTTCCAGCAGGGCGGTCTTGCCGCTGCCGGGGCTGGACAGCAGGTTGACGATCGTGGTGCCGCGGGCCGCAAGGTTGCCGCGCAGCGCCTCGGCGCCGGCGTCGTTCTTCGCGAGTACGGCCTGCCGGAGGTCGACGGCACGACACATGGTTCAGCACTCCTCGGAGATCGGTTCGCGGGTGGGCGGGCGCGCCGTCGTCGGCTCGCCGCCGGCGTCCCAGCGCACGCCGACGATGCTCAGCTCCCGGCCCGCGAGCAGATCGGTCTGCGTCCCGCCGCACGCGGGACAGGTCAGCCGGGGCGGCATGCCGACGGCCCAGGTGTGCGCGCAGGACGTGCAGCGGGCCCGTCCGGGCACCGTTTCGGTGACCAGTTCGGCGCCTTCCAGCAGGGTTCCGGCACAGGCCAGTTCGAAGCAGAAGGCGAGCGAGTCGGGTACGACGCCGGCCAGTTCGCCCACCTGGAGCCGGACCGAGCGCACCGCCGTGACGTCTCCCGCCTCGGCGGCGGCCGTCTCCACCTGGTCGATGACGGCGAGCGCCACGGACATCTCGTGCATGGGTCGGTCTCTCCGTCCTCCCGGAACCGACTTCATTACAGATGCGGGTTCCGGGTCCGGCGGCCAGGCACGCCGTGACCGGCCGGGTGGGTACGCCGTTCGCCCCACCGGATCTCTGGTTCACATCCGTCGGATCCGCAGATAGCGCCGGACGTCGGGGAGCATCTCGACGAGCACGACGGCCACGACCAGGGCCGCCCCACCAGCGATGATCTTCTTCATCCCGTCTCTCCTCGGGTCGGGGCCCCATCGGTCGAGGCCTGCGCCACGGGCGGCTCGGCGCCGCCCCGCAGCAGCTCTTCGATCAGCCGCACGGCCTCGGGCACGGCGTGCGACACGGGGGCGCTGAGGCCGATGCCCTCCGCCACCGAGGCGGGCTCGCAGCCGACGATCAGGACGTGCCGCGGCGGCTCGCCCCCGGTCCCTGCGCAGAGGGTGTGCAGCAGCGCCAGGACGGCGTCGGGGGTCATCCGGTGGCCGTCGATCGCGGGCGCGGCTCCTTCGGCGGTGTCGCCGGGGCCGTCGTACTCGATCACGTACAGGGTGCCGGGGGCCTCGCCGCGGGCCGTGGCGTCGACGAGGACGAGGGTGTCGTAGCCGTCCAGGAGCTGGTAGGCGAGGTGCACCCCGCGCACGCCGATGTCGACGATCTCGACGTGCGGCGGCAGTCGCCGCTGCGTCCGTTGGCGTTCGGTCAGCCGGCGCGCGGTCTCGACGCCGAAGCCGTCGTCGCCGAGGAAGATGTTGCCGATGCCGGCGACGAGGGTGCGGGTCATGGCCGGCCGTCCAGGGGGACGATTTCGTCCGGCTGGAAGTAGAGGTAGCGGCCCTGTGCGCGGCGGATGTCGGCGCCGGGGTCGCCTTCGACGGTGACCGCCAGGTGCACCGTGCCGTCGACGTCGTGCAGTACCGCCTCGACGGTCGCGGCGCGGCCCTGGAGGAACAGGTCCTGGGCGTCGGTGTGGCGCAGGCCGGGCCGCAGTTCCACGCGGCTGCCCTTGCGCACCGGCCGGCCGTCGACCACGACCGTGTCCTGCTCGGGGTCGAAGCCCGCGTCGCTCGCCGGGTCCCACCAGGGCGTGTCCGGGCGCTGCACCCCGTGCTCGTCGGGGAAGCCGGGCGTCGTCTCCCTGATCTCCCCGGGCTCCCCGGTGACCTCCCGCAGGCTGCGCACCGCGCCGTGCAGGCGTTCCAGGACCTCCGGCGGCATCGAGTCCGCGAGGTCGATCACGGCGGCGGCCCGCTCGTCGGTGCCCCGGGCCTCGCGTTTCTCCTCGTCGGTCAGGGCGGCCGTGCGCAGCGCGAGGATCTCGTCGATCTCGGTGGCGTCGTAGAGCGTGCCCGGGCTCTCGGGGGCGATGGCCGGGTGGTCCTCCAGGATGATCGGCGAGGAGAGCACGAGGTCGGCGCGGCCGGGTTCGCCCGCGAGCACGGGCCAGGTGTGCAGGTTGCGGCACGCGGCGGCGGCGCCCTTGGCCCACTCGGGGGGATCGGTCATCGAGAGGAACGATCCGGCGCTGAGGGCCATGAGGAGGTGGGCGGAGACCAGGGAGTGCGGGAGTGCCGCGTCCCGGTCGGCGCCGCGCCCTTCGGGGGCCGTCCAGTCGCTGGTGTTCTCGACGACCGCGGTCAGCCGCAGGGTGCGGTAGGGGCCGTCGAGTTCGCGGGCGGACAGCCTGATCCGCCCGCTGATCTCCTCGCACCGGCGCACCAGTCGGCCGACGGTGCGGCCGGCGGCGTCCAGGACCGGTTGGGCGTCCTCCCGGGCGGGCCGTCGGAAGGGGTGCGTGACGCCGTCGCCGAGCAGGTCCGTCACCTGCGCCACGACCTCGACGCGCTCCTCGACGCCCTCGTCCCAGGGCACCAGCACCCGGTCGTCGAGGCGGAGTTCGGGGACCGTCTCGTAGTCGCCGTCCGGGCGGAGCCGCTGCACGGTGCGCCGCCGGGCGTGCAGGAAGCGCGCCTCGACCGCGAGGGTCGCGCCCGGCTTCGGCTCCATCAGGCACTCGGTGTACTGGAAGTCGTGCTCCTCGCACTCGGCGCCCCAGCCGGGCGGCACGAGCACCCCGAACTGCCAGCGCAGCCGGTTCTTGGCCGCCGAGGCGCGGTACGGGTAGAGCACATAGCCCTCGAAGAGCACGGCGTCGGCCACCTGCCGGGCGAGGGCGAACCGCTCCTCCGTCTCGGGGGCGAACGCGGTCACGGTCACGGGTCGGTCCTTCCGGTGAGCGCACAGAACGGGTCGCGCACGGACGGGTCGGGCGCAGACGGATCGGGCGCAGACGGGTCGGCGTGGTCCAGCAGCGCCTTCAGCGTCGCCTCCCAGGAGGGCAGCGCGTGCCGGGAGCGGTAGGCGAGGAGGGCGTCCATGGTGTCGCTCGGGAGTCGGATCCAGCCGCAGCCGGGGAAGTGCTGTTCGAGCATCTCCCGCCATACGGCGACCGGCATCCGGAAGTTCGCCTCCCGGTCCCATGGGACGGGCTCGACCTGGAAGCCGGCGGCTCCGGTGAACGCCGTGCCGGAGAAGAGCATCAGCAGCGGGACCTCTCCGTCGGCGAGGGCGGTGAGGTACCGGGTGGCGGCGATGTCCATGTCGTAGGTGCAGGGGACGACGAGATCGACGTCGGTCTCCCCGGTGAAGGAGGGCACCATCACCGGCACCTGGGCGAACTGCACCGGCTGGAGCGTGCTGCCCCAGCGGGAGCGTTCGCCGAAGAGGTCGCTCAGGCCGTCGGCCTCGGCGGACGTGTAGCCGCGGCGGGCGGGTTCGATGCGGAGCTGGCAGCGCAGCGCGAGGGCGTGCACGGGGGCGTTCCGGGAGGCCGTGACGCGCAGCCGGAAGACGAGGGTCGGGCCGGCCGCGTACCGGTCGGCGCGGACCCCGGTGCAGGCGAAGGAGAACTCGGTCACGGTCGGACCGCCTCCTCCACCGGTCGGGCCCGCCGCCCGACCTCGTCGAAGAAGGCGTCCAGGGCGGCCCGGGCCTCGGCCCCGCCGTCGAAGCCCTGCCACAACAGCCGCATGCGGCCCACGAGTTCGTAGCAGATGTCGATCGGGACGAGATGGCACTCGATCCGGCCCTCGGTGCGGCGCAGGAGCAGCGCCTCGACGTCCGCTTCGAGGAGCTCCGCGAGCCGGCTGCCGCCGAGGACCTCGGTCCAGACGGCCGGTTCGAGTTGGCTCTCGGTGGCGCCGGCCGGACTCGGGTAGAGGGCGACCAGCCGGTCGAGGGCGGCGTTGCGGAAGAAGAAGGCGACGCCGACCGGGATCTGGAGCGCGTCCCAGGCACCGTCGTCGAGGCGGTGGGCAGGG
Organism: Streptomyces sp. NPDC001858; assembly: GCF_053594615.1. Lineage (NCBI taxonomy): Bacteria > Bacillati > Actinomycetota > Actinomycetes > Kitasatosporales > Streptomycetaceae > Streptomyces > Streptomyces sp. NPDC001858. The sequence continues at coordinate 94,886 of NZ_JBSFEV010000032.1, read as the reverse complement.
TCGGTCAGAAAGCGGTCCGGGACCGCGCGGAAGCGGCCCGCGGCGGCGCCCGGCGTTTCCATCAGCAGCGCGCAGGCGGTGCAGGCGCAGGCGAGGGCGCGCTTCTCGGTGTCGACGAGGTGGCGGTGGTCGCCGGGCACGGGCACCGCGCACAGTTCGCACCGTTCGGGCTGCGGCGGGCGCTCGGTGAGGAATCTGCGCAGGCCCAGCGCGTTCATCGGCTCCCCACCGGGCCGGTACCGATCTGGAGCAGTGCGGGCGCCGACTCCACGACCACCGCCGTGACCTCCGGCGCGAAGCAGGCGAGGGCGGCCCGCGCGGCTTCCTGGGCATCGGCTCCGGAGCCGCAGCCGCAGCCGCCGGAGGCGCGCGAGCGCAGCCGCAGGGCGCCGCTCGCCGTGTCGAAGTCCACGGCCTCCAGGCCGTGTTCGCGCACGCTGTCGAGGGCCCGGGCGATCCGGGCGTCGCGGTCCTCGGGGTGCAGGTCGTGCAGGACGAGCAGGCTCGCGACCAGTTCGTCGCCGAGCAGCGTCCCGGGAATGCCCGCGGGCGCGGCGGACAACAGCTGGACGACGCGGGCGAGGCCGGAGCCGTAGAAGTCCATGAGGGAGCGGACGAGTTCCTCGGCCGCGGCCGACGCGAGCGGGTCGCCGCTCGCGGCCAGCTTGTCCAGGACCTCCTCGATCCGGCGCCCGGTCTGCTCGGCGTCGGCCGGCCGGGCCGCCGCCGACGGGCTCGCGCTCATCCGCCGAGTCCGCTCAGGCCGGTGGGCACGTGCATGGTCTTCACCGTCTTGCCGCCGCCGACGTACATGTGGACGCCGCAGGGCAGACAGGGGTCGAAGCTGCGGACGGCGCGCATGATGTCGATGCCCTTGAAGTTCTCCGGGGTGTTCTCCTCGAAGATCGGGGTGTTCTGCACGGCGTCCTCGTAGGGGCCGGGCGTGCCGTAGGAGTCGCGGACGCTGGCGTTCCACGGGGTGGGCGGGTAGGGGTGGTAGTTGGCGATCTTGCCGTCGCGGATCACCATGTGGTGGGAGAGGACGCCGCGGACGGCCTCGGTGAAGCCGACGCCGAGCCCTTCGTCCGGGACCTCGAACTTCTCCCAGGTCTGGGTGCGTCCGGCGCGGACCTCCGCGAGGCCCTGCTCGGCGCAGTGCAGGGCGACGGCGGCGGCGTAGGCCTGGAAGTAGGTGCGGGCGCGGTTGCGCTCCAGCGCGTTGGACCACTTCGGGATCTTCCACTCGAAGGTGGTCTCCGGCTTGGTCATGGTGCGCGGCAGGTTGATGACCACGCTGTGGCCGGTGGCCTTGACGTACCCGATGTCGACGAGCCCGGACAGGGCGGTGGACCACAGGCGGGCGATGGGGCCGCCGCCGGTGTCCAGCGCGAGGTGGTCCTTGCCGTCGAACCAGCGCGGGGACATGACCCAGCTGTACTTGTCGTCGAAGTTCCGCTTCTGCGGGGCCGGGATGGTGTGCTGGTTCCACGGGTGGCGCGGGTCGACCGGGTTGCCGAGCGGGTCGTGGGTGACGAACTGCTCCTGGCCCTGCCAGTCCTCGTAGTAGGAGCTGCCCAGCAGGATGCGGATGCCGAGGTTGATCTCGGTGAGGTCGTTGGTGACGAGCTTGCCGTCCACGATGACGCCGGGGGTGACGAACATCCGCCGGCCCCAGTTCGTCATGTTGGCGTAGGTGAAGTCGCAGTACTCGGGGTCGTTGAGGGCGCCCCAGCAGCCGAGCAGGACGCGGCGGCGGCCGACCTCCTCGTAGCCGGGCAGCGCCTCGTAGAAGAAGTCGAACAGGTCGTCGTGCAGGGGGACGACGCGCTTCATGAACTCGACGTACCGCATCAGGCGGCTCATGTAGTCGGTGAAGAGCTGCACGGAGGCCACCGTGCCGACGCCGCCCGGGTAGAGCGTGGAGGGGTGCACATGGCGGCCCTCCATCAGGCAGAACATCTCCCGCGTGTACCGGCTGACCTGGAGGGCCTCGCGGTAGAACTCGCCTTCGAGGGGGTTGAGCGAGCGCATGATGTCGGCGATCGTGCGGTAGCCGTGCTCGGCGGCGTGCGGGGCCTCGGTGCGCTCGGCGAGTTCGAGGACGCCGGGGTTGGTCTCCCGGACCATCTTCTCGCAGTAGTCCACCCCGACCAGGTTCTCCTGGAAGATGTTGTGGTCGAACATGTACTCCGCGGACTCGCCGAGGTTGATGATCCACTCGGCGAGGTGCGGCGGCTTCACGCCGTACGCCATGTTCTGCGCGTACACCGAGCAGGTGGCGTGGTTGTCGCCGCAGATCCCGCAGATGCGGCTGGTGATGAAGTGCGCGTCGCGGGGGTCCTTGCCGCGCATGAAGACGCTGTAGCCGCGGAAGACCGACGAGGTGCTGTAGCACTCCGCGACCCGCTTCTGCTTGAAGTCGATCTTCGTGTGGATGCCCAGGCTGCCCACGATCCGGGTGATCGGGTCCCAGGACATCTCCACCAGGCCGCTGCCGTCGCCGGCCGTCTTCGTCCGTGCCATCGTCTGTGCCGTGCCCTTCGTTGCGGGTGGGGTGTCGGGTGCTCCGGTGCGTCGGGTGCTCAGCTGCGGCGGCGGGTCACCACGGGGGCCGGTAACCGGTGGTGATCTTCTCGCCGGTTCGGCGCCACTTGGGTTCCTTGTCCAGCGTCTTCGCCGTGATCGTCCGCATCCGTCGGACCACGGCCCCGTAGGCGCCGCTGGCGGTGGTGGAGACCTTGGCTCCGGGGGGCTCGTCCATGAACGGCATGAACTTGTCGGGGAAGCCGGGCATGGTGCAGGCGATGCAGATGCCGCCGACGTTCGGGCAGCCGCCGATGCCGTTCATCCAGCCGCGTTTGGGCACGTTGCACTTGACGACCGGACCCCAGCAGCCGATCTTGACCAGGCACTTCGGCGAGTCGTACGTCGTCGCGAACTCGCCCTGCTCGTAGTAGCCGGCGCGGTCGCAGCCCTCGTGGACGGTGTTCCCGAACAGCCAGGTCGGGCGCAGCTTGTCGTCCAGCGGGATCATCGGGGCGGAGCCGGCCGCCTGGTAGAGCAGGTAGGTGAGCGTCTCGGCGAAGTTGTCGGGCTGGATCGGACAGCCGGGGACGCACACGATCGGGATGCCGGCCTTGGACTTCCACTCCCAGCCGAGGTAGTCCGGCACGCCCATGGCTCCGGTCGGGTTGCCCGCCATGGCGTGGATGCCGCCGTAGGTGGCGCAGGTGCCGATGGCGACCACGGCCAGCGCCTTGGGCGCGAGCCGGTCGATCCACTCGCTGGTGGTGATCGGCTGGCCGGTCTCGGGGTTGTCGCCGAAGCCGCACCAGTAGCCCTCGGGCTTGATCGCCTCGTTGGGCACGGACCCCTCGACGACCAGCACGAACGGATCGATCTCGCCCCGCTCGCCCTTGAAGAACCACTCGATGAACGTGTCCGCGCCGCCGACCGGACCGCACTCGAAGTCGATCAGCGGCCAGTGCACGGCGATCTTGGGCAGCCCTGGCAGCACTCCGAGGACGATCTCCTCGATGCTCGGCTGCATGGCCGCCGTGAGCGCGACCGAGTCGCCGTCGCAGCTCAGGCCCGCGTTGATCCAGAGGATGTGGATCGTGGGTGTCTCTTCGGCCGTCTTCGGCGCCGCCTCAGTCATGGGATCGCCTCCTGGGGAGGTAGGGGATCAAGGCGAGCATTCGCCCTAAATGTTCTCCGGAGTCCTTCATGTTTCTTCGTATCAGCCGTTCGGCCGCGACGAGACGCCATGGGGGGCCGTTCCGGTGAATTCGACGGCGAACGGCCCCGTAGGGGTTTAGACGAGGTGCGAGGGGGTGTGGCCGGGGCGCTCCTTGCGGACGAAGGCCCGGCGCAGGGCGTGGTACGGGGCGTCCGGGTCGTCGAAGGTCTGCCGCATCCGGGCCAGCTCACGCTCCCGGAACCCGGCGAGCGGGGCGGTGCTCTCCCGCAGCTCCAGCTCCCTCTTCTTCGCGGCGATGCGGGCCTCCGTCGCCGGCAGCCCGGCCAGATACGCGGCCAGCCGGCGGACGTCCGCGGCGAACGCCTCGGGGTCGGCCTCCACCACCAGGTCGACGAGGCCCAGCTCCTCGGCGCGCGCCGAGCTCACCGGCAGCATGTCCCGCATGAGCCGGTCGGCCACCGCCGGACCGACCCTGCGGGGCAGGGTGTGCGTCCAGTACTCCGAGCCGTACAGGCCCAGCAGGCCGTAGTGGGGGTTCCACACGGCCCCGGCGCGGCACCACACCTCGTCCGCCGCGAGGGCGAGCATCGCCCCGCCGGCCGCTGCGTTGCCCGCGACGGCGGCGACGACCAGGCGGTCCGTGGTGGTCAGCACCGCCTCGACGAGGTCGTCCATGGCGTCGATGTTGGCCCAGGACTCGGCGCCGGGGTCGTCGGCGGCCTCGATGACGCCCAGGTGGATCCCGTTGGAGAAGAAGTCGCGCTCGCCGCCCAGCACCAGTACGGAGGTGGGGCGGGCGCAGGCCTCGCGGTAGGCGCGCAGCAGGCGGCGGCACTGCTCGGTGCTCATGGCGCCGCCCGGGAAGGAGAACGAGAGGCAGCCGACGCTCCCGTCCTCCCGGTAGCGGATGTCGGTCCATCCGGGGTACCCCGCGTCGGGCAGCGTGGGCGGGGCGTGCTCGGGCAGGGGCGGCAGCCGGTCGCCCAGCGCCTGTACGGCGGGGAGCCTGAACGTGGGCGGCCGCCCGGGCAGCCGGCGCGGCCTCAGCTCGGGGATCCACACCGCGCCGTCGGTGGTGGCCCGGCAGATCGCCCCGGCCCGGGTGGCGAGCAGTTCGCCGGGGCTGCCGCGCAGCACGCCTTCGGGGTGGCCGCCGTGCAGATACCATTCGCCGCCGAGCAGCACGTCGAGCACTCCGGGCTGCGAGTCCGCGGCCCGCAGCTTGCGCACGACGGTCCGGGTGGAGTCCTCGGCCCAGTCGATGCGCCGCACGCTCTGGTCGAGGTAGGGGCGGACGCGCGGCAGGCCGTCCTGCGCGCACAGTTCGCTCTGGGGGCGCGGCTCGTGGGTCCCGCCGGCGAAGCGGTCCACGGCGAGGAGGACGGCTTCGAGGGCGGCGTCGGCGATCTCGCCCCGGTACAGGTCGCTCTTGGCGACCGGGGGAACCCGGCACGCGACACCGGCCCACACGTCGCCCGCGTCCAGCTCCCCGACGGCCTGCAGCACCGTGACGCCCCACGCGTCGACGCCCTCGTGGATCGCCCAGTCCAGCGAGGAGGGTCCGCGGTCGCCCACCGGCCCCGGATGGACCACGAAGCAGGTGTACGCCGTCCACACCTCCTCGGGGATCGCCGTCTTCAGTATCGGCGCCACGACGAGCTGCGGGTCGTGGCGGCGGACGGCGGCCGGCAGCGAACCGTCCGGGAGGGCGAGTTCCACGGCCACGTGGTGGCCGCGGTCGCGGAGTTCGGCGTGGACACGCTGGGTGAGGCTGTTGAACGCGCCGGCCACGAGCAGGATGTGCACAGCTGTCTCCAGGCGGACGAGGGGCACGCCGGGACGCCCCGGCCGACTGCGATCCTCCGGTGCGCCGGGCGGCTGCCGCCGCCGACAGACGGTGAGGTCATCCGAAAGCAGGCCTCGATCCGCCGTCCGGCCTCAACGCCGGGGCGATGTCCTGGTCAGCGTGGCCGCAGGCCGCTGATGACGCGCTCCCAACGGGAGCGGGTGGCGCCGAACCCGGTCTCGTGGGTCCAGCTGTGGGTGCAGGAGGGGCACTGCAGATGCAGCAGGCTGCCGGTGTTGGAGAGCAGGTAGCGCCAGTGCGTGGAGCAGCTGCGGCCGTCGGCGCAGGCGGCGCAGCCCTGCCGGTCGTCGCAGTTCGGGCAGGCGATCCAGGCGCGACGGCCGATGTCGGCCTGCGGGTCAAGGGGCAGCATGGCCGTCCCCTCGCCCGGGGAGCACACCGGCGGCGACCAGTTCGTCGTGGACGCGCTGCTGGTCGGCGTCGAGGCCGGAGTACAGCAGGGCGTACGCCTCCTGCTCGCCGCGCAGGGCCTCGCCGGGATCCCAGTCGGGGCCCACGGCGTCCAGCACGTGCGCCCGCCGGAGCATTTCGTGCGCGCTGAGATCGATGGCGAAATCGTCGGACATGCGACTGAACTTAGGTAAGCCTTCCTCTCCCGGGCAAGAGTAGGTGGGGGAAGTCACAGCTCCGAAGACCGCAGGGCCGCGGTGCAACCTTCAGGTCAATCCGGTTGTCTCAGTAGATATCCGACACATACAGCTTCGGGGGAGATCATGGTACGAACCAGAATCGTCTGGGCGACCGCCGCCCTGCTGACCGCCACGCTGGCCGTGGCCGCAGCCCCGGCCGTCGCCGCACCCACCACCGCCACCCGGGCCGCCGCCGCCTGCCCGACCGGCTGGGGCAGCCTCGACAAGACGTACCTCTCGGGCACGACGACGCCGGTGACGAACGTCAGGACCGGCCGCCACGACTGCTACGACCGGTTCGTCATCGACGTTCCCGGCACGAGCAGCGCCGAGCTCGGCTACGCGGTGGGCTACGTCGACCAGCTCTACCAGGACGGATCCGGCCGGCCCATCGCGGTCGGCGGCGGGGCCGTCATCGAGGTCCGGGTGAGCGCGCCCGCCTACGACGTCGAGACCGGCGCCTCCACCTATCCCGGGCGGGTCGCACAGCCCCTGCCGGGAGTGAACCTCACCGGGTACTCCACGTTCCGGGACACCCGCTACGCCGGCAGTTTCGAGGGCGTGACGCAGTTCGGGCTCGGGGTCCGCGCGCGGCTGCCCTTCCAGGTGCTGCGGCTGCCCGGCCATGTCGTGGTGGACGTGGCCCACACCTGGTGACACCTTCCAGGCCGCGATGTCCGACCCGGGGACATCGCGGCCGAGTCCTCGTAGGCTGACGGTCGCCGCTCGCACGCCCGCCACCCCCCGCAGAGGACCGGATGCCGACCACTCGATCGACCCGACTTGTCAAGTACCTGACAGCACCTGCCGTGGTGCTCGCCCTCCTGACCCCGGCGCCGACCGCAGCGGCGGCCGACGCACCGGCCGAGGCCACCGCTCAGGCCGCTCCCCGGAGCGCTTCTCAGGCCGCTTCCCCGGCGGCCGAGGCCGCAACCTGGCAGCCGCCCCTGTCCACCCGCGGCCGCTACATCGTCGACGCCCAGGGGAACCGCTTCCGGCTGAAGTCGGCCAACTGGGACGGCGCTCAGGGCTCGTGGACGGGCAGCGGCAGCACCGCCGACCCCGCCAACCACCACGCCGGCCAGAACTCCTACGGAGTGCCCCTGGGCCTGGACCGCGCCCCGCTGCGGCAGTTGCTCGCCGATTTCCACGCGCTCGGCGTCAACAGCATCCGGCTGCCGTTCTCAAACGAGATGATCCGCGCGACGGCCGCGGTGCCGGACGCCGCCGTCACGGCCAACCCGCACCTGCGCGGCAGGACGCCCCTGCAGATCTTCGACGCCGTCGTGGCGGCCCTCACCCAGGACGGGTTCGCCGTCGTCCTCAACAACCACACCAACACCTCCCGTTGGTGCTGCGGCCTCGACGGCAACGAACGCTGGAACAGCGGTCAGAGCACCCGGCAGTGGGCCGACGACTGGGTCTTCATGGCCCGCCGCTACGCCGCCGACCCCCGGGTGGTGGGCGCCGACCTCTACAACGAGGTACGCCGTGACGTCCTGGACGACCCCAACTGGGGCCTGGGCGACGACCACGACTGGTACGCCGCGGCCCAACTCGCCGCGGACCGCATCCTCACCGAGGCCAACCCCGACCTCCTCATCGTCGTCGAGGGAATCAACTGGACCGGGCTGCCCGTGGACGGGCTGCCGCACGAACGCCCCACCCTCGCCCCCGTGCGCACGCTCTCGCACACCCTCGTGAACGCGCGCAAGCTGGTCTACTCCGCCCACTTCTACGGCTACACCGGCCCCCGGCACAGCGGCGCCACCGGGATCGGCGAGACCCACGATCCGCGCTACCAGGACCTGACCCGCGACCAGCTGTACCAAGTCCTCGCCGACCAGGCCTTCTTCGTCACGGCCGAGGGACAGCACCACACGGCGCCCGTGTGGATCAGCGAGTTCGGCGTCGGCGGCAACGAGACGGGCGCCGCGGCCCGCACCTGGTTCGGCAACCTCACCGACTACTTCGCCGACCACGACGCCGACTTCGCCTACTGGCCCCTGGTCGGCTGGGAGGGCCACGACGACTGGGCGCTGCTGCGCTACGACCCGGCCGGGCGCCGCTACGGCATCCTCGACCAGGGCGACTGGCGCGGCACGGCCTGGAGTCACCTGATGACGGCCGCGTCGGTCACCGGGCCGGTCGCGCCGACGGCCGTCCGGCGGATGCTCGCCACCGACCACGGCGACTCCGTGCAGTCGCTGCGGGTGCGGGCCGGCGGGGACTGGGATCCGGGGGCGTCCAAGGCCGCCTGCCCCGACGGGCTGCGGCTGACCGGCCTCAGCCACACCGGCGGCCGCGGTCTGTGCACCGACGAGCCGGGCGGCGACCTGCGGGCCCCGGGCAACGCGCAGACCGTCGTCACCGACGAACGGCACGTCCCGGCGGGCGGCGACTGGGCCGGCGGGTACACCAAACTCCAGTGCCCCGCCGGGCAGTTCCTCATCGGCTACAGCCGCCGCGGCGAGCGGGTCTCGGCGGCGCTGTGCGCCCCCGCCCGCACACCGCTGGGCGGCGCCGGACGGACCGTGTGGTTCGACCGCTCCGACAACCGGCCGGCCGACGGCGGCGACTTCGCCCAGGGCCGCTACAAGGGTCAGTGTACCGCCGCCGAGTACGCCGCCGGCATCGCCTTCACCACCCGCCTCGGCAGCACCCCCGGACCCGCCGCCCTGCTGTGCGCCCCGCTGCGCCCCTGAAGGTCCCCCTCAAGTGTCCGCAATCGGTAACAGGCGGATCCCGTACGGCAGTTTCGTCGTCCTGACAGCTGCACGGGGTCAACCACGAGGGCGAGGACAGGGCAGACATGGCGCGACATGGCGGGCGGGGATGGCACGTCCGAGTACTCGCGGCGGCGATCGGGGTGACGGCGCTGGCGGCCGTCACCTCGGTCTGGACCGCGCAGGCCGGATCCGTCGGCGGGGCCCAGGCGGGAGCGGGCCCCTCCGCGAGCCCTTCGGCGCCGGGCGCCGCCCGCGTCCTGGCGGCGGTGTCGGTGGAGATCGCGCACGCGTCGGACAAGGGCGCGCGGGGCGTCAACATCACCATCGACGACGGCCCGGACCCGGGCTGGACACCGCAGGTCCTCGAGGTGCTGCGGGAGAACGGCGTGAAGGCGACGTTCTGCATGGTCGGCACCCAGGCGCAGGCCCACCCGGACCTGGTCAAGGCGGTGGTGGCGGACGGGCACCGGCTGTGCGACCACACGGTCTCGCACGACACCACCATGGACACCAAGCCCGAGTCGTACCAGTCGCAGCAGATCCTGGACGCCGAACGCATGATCACCGAGGCCTCCGGCGGTGTCCGGCCGATGTACTACCGGGCGCCGGGCGGCGCCTTCACCCCTTACAGCCGCAAGCTGGCCGCCTCGCGCGGGATGCGGCCGCTGGGCTGGAACGTCGACACCAAGGACTTCGAACGGCCCGGCGCCGCCGGCATCGTGGCCACCGTGCAGCATGAGGTGACCAACGGTCCGACCATCCTCTTCCACGACGCCGGCGGGGATCGCGCGCAGACCGTCACCGCCCTGCGCGAGATCCTGCCCTGGCTGAAGGAGCAGGGGTACGCGTTCGGTTTCCCCGTGCGCTGAGGCCGGCTCCCTCGGGTCCGCCTACTTGCTCAGGGCGGACTCGATGCTGTCGATCACGCCCATCGCGGCCGTGTACGAACCCGGCAGGAAGTCGGAGGTGCCTTGTTGGCGGGGGAACCGTCGCTGTTCGCGTAGTAGACGACGTAGTCGGCGTCCTTCAGCAGGTCCGCCCGCTCGTAGGACACCGACGACGTGCCTCCCGCCTTCACCCCCGCGGACGCCCCAGCAGGCGCGCCGCGACGGCATGGGTCCCGCGCACGCCGGTGGGGCGCACGCCGCTCGGGCGCATGCTCGTGACGCGTATGCCTGTGGTGCGCATGCCTGTGGTGCTCATCGTGCTCCTTGGCGACGTGCGTGCCGACGCAAGGAACCGGCGGGAACGGCCGGACCTGACCGGGCGGAGCGGAACGGCCGTCGCCGTTCCGCCCGCCTGCCCGCCCCGGCAGCCCGCCCCTCAGCGGACGGCGGCCTGCCCGTACGGGACCAGCCGTACGGGGCCCGTCAGGCCGTGGTCCTGGCGGGCGACGGCGCCGAAGACCGCCGGCTGGGCGACCCGCAGCCGGTTGACGAGCGGGGTCGCCACCTCGACCTCGATCACGTTGCGGCCGCGCCGCAGCAGCGGGCCGACGTCGACGACCGGGCGGAGTCGGTCGACGGGCGGCGCGCCGACGCCGTTCACGGTGACGCGCGCGGTGTCGGAGACCTGGCCGAGTTCCAGCCGGGCTCCGTGCGCGGAGGTCCAGTCGGACGGCAGGTCGATCGTCGTCCGGTAGCGCCCGATGCCCGCGGAGTCGGCCAGTTCCGGGATCCGCGACCAGGGCGCCAACGTGTCGAGCGTGAGGCTGCGGTGGACGCGTTCGGTGCGGGTCGCCGAGGCTCCGGGGTACCAGTCCTCCACGTCCAGCTGCCACCGGTCCGGGGTGACGGGAGCGGGCACGGGCGGGATGGACGTGGTGACGGTACGGCCCGAGGACAGCCGGGTCGTGCAGGTGCCCGAGCTGTCCGAACGGACCGTCAACTCTCTTCCGACGAACAGGACTTCGGGCGCGTCGGAGGCAAGGGCGTGCGGCCGTGCCCCGTTCCGGTCGCCGAAGAGTCCCGGGCGTCCCAGGGCGACGATCGTCGCCTGGCCGGGCTGGAGGGCGACGCGCACGGTGACGTCGCCGCCGTCCTCGGTGTACCGGGCGATCCGGGTGACCTCGCCCGTCCACGGGTCCAGCAGGTAGGGGACCGTCGTCCCGTACCGGGTGCGGCGGGTGTGGCGCAGGGTCACCTCGTGGTCGATCGCGGCCACCGGCGGTTTCACCGTCTCGGCGTGCTTGCCGTTGCAGAGGTAGTAGTAGTCGGCGTCCCAGGTGACGCGGTGTGCGTTCAGGAGCGTGGACGCGGTGGCGTGGCGTACGTCCGGGGTGATGCCGAGCCGGGCGAGGGCGTCGCCCACGGCGGCCTTGTCCGTGACGCGGACGACGTTGGGCAGGCCGAGCAGCCGGGCGAGGAGTGCGCGCAGCCGGTCGGTCTCGCCGTCGTCGGGGATCCCCGGGGTCAGGGCCTGGTCGAAGGCGCCCAGCACCACGATCGGCAGCCCGGCCTCGGCCAGCCTCAGCAGACGGCGGGCGTCGGTCACGGCGAGGGTCGGGGTGGAGGCGTAGAAGAAGTCGCCCTCGACGAAGAGGGCCTTGTAGGCGGGTCCGTCCGGGGCGAGGCGGCCGGCCGACACGGTGGCGTTCGGCAGTTCGAGCAGCGGCCCGCTGAGGAACTGGTGGGTCCAGCCGAGCGGGACGCCGGTCGCGGTGAACCAGGAGGCGCCGATGCCGGTCGCGGCGTAGCCGGTCTGCCGGAAGACGGCGACGTCCGCCCGTGCGGTGCCGGACTGGAGCACCCCGTGCACCCGGCCGAGGTAGGAGGCGATGTCCGGGAGGTGACGCCAGGTCGGCTGGCGGGGACCCCACGACTCGCCGTAGCCGGGACCGCCGTTGTACGGACTGAAGGCGGCGAAGCCGGGCCAGCTCACGCCCGGGACGGTGGCGTAGGAGAAGCCGTGGACGACGGTCTGGTTGACGCCCGCCGCGTAGGCGCCGCCCATGGTGCGCAGGAAGCGGTCCCAGGTGGTGCTGTACGCGGAGCCGTTGTACGCGCCCGCCTCGCAGGACAGCACGGTGTGGCCCGCCATGTCCCGGCCGCCGGCGAGGCAGCGGAAGTCGTCGAGGTTCTTGAAGCCGAGGGACTCGCCCTCGGCGTGGTCGAGGATCGCCGCCGACGCGATCGCGTCGGTCTGCAGCCCGTAGGGCTGGGCGCGCAGGGTCATGCCGAGGGAGTGCGCCCAGTCCCGCAGGGCGCGCACATGGTGACGGTTGAACAGGTCCGAGAACGTCTCCCAGAAGTCGTGCCGGAGCTGCCGGGTCAGCTGCGCCTCGAAGGCGAACACCTGGTTGCCGTCGCTCAGGATCAGAGCCGGCAGATACGGCAGCAGGAGTCGGCCGGTGTGCTTCTCGAAGGCGTCCGGCAGCGCGGACGTCCAGGTCAGGCCGTCCGTCTCCAGCTCCACGGAGTCCTCGAAGAAGGCGCCGCCGGCCGCCTTCAGCAGGCCCCGCAGGGCGGGCGTCAGCAGTTCCCGCTCCCAGAAGCCGGTGACGGCGGCGGTGCCGGCCGGGGCGAGATGGTCGACGACATGGGCGGCGGGCGTGGAGTGCGGGCCGGACTCGGGCTGCTGGCCGCTGCCGCGCACCCAGTAGGAGATCAGCGCCCACTCCCCCGCCTCGGGCGCCGTCCAGGTCAGGACGCCGTCCTCGGCGACGGTGGCGGTGAGGTCGCGGACGCTGGAGAGGTCGAGCCCGGTCTCCTTGCGCGTGGAGTGCGCGGCGTCGACGCGGGCGGCCTGCACGGCGAGGAGGCGCTGCCGGGTGACCCCGGCGGCGGGCGCGTGCACGGGTGGCGGCACCGGCCCCCGGTAGGTGGCCCCGCCGCTCAACGAGGCCCGGCCGTGGACGAGTTCCTTGGCGGCGGCCTCGTCGTCCGGGCCGATGCCGGGGACGGCGACGGGCCAGCTCGGGCCGAGGGTGAGATCGAGGGTGAGGCCCCGGCGCGCGGCGCGGCGCAGGGCGGCCTCGACGCCGTCGCGCCAGGGTCTGCCGCCCCAGCCGTGGTGCGCGGGGTCCAGGACCGACTTGTCCTTGACGCTGTGGTGTACGGCGGCGATCTCGGCGCCGCCGAAGCCCGCGTCCGCGATGGTGTCGACCTCGCGGGTGATCTCGTCGGGGTTCACCAGACCGTCCGGCCACCACCAGCGGAACTTGGGGCGCACCGCGCGGGCGGGGTCGGCGAACCGGTCGGCGGCGGTGCCGTGCGTGTCGGCGACGGGCCCGGCCTGGGCCGCCGCCGCGGTCGTCGCGGATCCCAGGGCCGCGACGGTCCCGGCCGCGATGCCCGCAGTCGCCCCGGCGGCGAGGACCGCCCGGCGCGACACGCCGTTTCCGTCGGCGTCTCCGTGAGCGTACCCATGGGCGTTCCCGTGGGCGAGGGACTCTCGCTCGAACGGTTCGTGCCCGAGCGGCTCCGGCCCGAACGGCTCCGGCGCGAACGGTTGCTGCATGAGCGTCCCCCCAGGTGGTCCCGCAGGTCGTCCCGCAGGTCGTCCGGCATGATGTGAATCGTTTCAATCAGGTGCCAACGCGGGAACGCTAAGCCCCGGTTCCGACCGGGGTCAAGATCTACGACGCGTCAACCGGGGCCCGGGACCGTGCCGCCCTTGAGGCGTTCCAGGTCCGAGGGGCGGACCTGGATCACCAGGACCGCGATCAGCGCGGCCAGGACCGTGAAGATCGCCGCCATGACGAAGGCGGCCGAGACGCCGGCGGTGAGGACCTCGTCCGCCCAGGGGTCGGGAAGCACCCCGGTGCGCCGGAACTGCAGCCGCTCGGCCGGGGTCGCCTGGGACAGGAAGTCGGGGAGCTGCTTCTCCGCCTCGTTGCGGCTCGCCGTGCCGTACATCGTGACCAGGATGGACAGGCCGAGCGAACCGCCCACCTGCTGGGTGGCGTTGAGGAGTCCGGAGGCCGCGCCGGTCTCCCGCGGGGACACGTTGGAGAGCGCCATCAGCGTGAGGGACACGAACTCCATGCCCATGCCGAGGCTGAAGACGAGCATCGGCCCGAGGACACTGCCCGCGTAGGTGGAGTGCACGTCGGTCAGGGTCAGCCAGGACAGGCCGCCCGCCGCGAGGATCGCGCCCACCACCATGAAGGGCTTGGGGCCGTATGTGGGCAGGAACTTGGAGGCCAGCCCGGCGCCGATCGCGATGACCGCGCTGACCGGCAGGAAGGCGAAGCCGGCCGCGAGCGGGCTGAAGTCGAGCACGTTCTGCACGAAGAGCGTGAGGAAGAAGAACATGCCGAAGATCGCGGCGGCGAGGCACAGCATGATCCCGTACGTGCCTGCCCGGTTGCGGTCGGCGAACATGTGCAACGGAGTGATCGGCTGCCGCGAACGCCGCTCGACCAGGATGAACATCGCCAGGATGACGACGGCGGCGCCGAACGAGGCCAGCGTGAGGGCGTCCCGCCAGCCTTCCTGCGCGGCTCTGATGAACCCGTACACCAGCAGGACCATGCCCGCGGTGGAGGTGAGCGCGCCGGTGATGTCGAAGTGGCCGGGGTGCCGTTCGGACTCCTTGATGAACCGAGGCGTGGCGAGGGCGATGAGCAGTCCGATGGGCACGTTGACGAAGAGCACCCACCGCCAGTTCAGCCACTCGACGAGGATGCCGCCCGCGAGCAGGCCGATGGCGCCGCCGCCCGCCGAGACCGCGGCGAAGACCCCGAAGGCCCGGTTGCGCTCGGGGCCTTCCTGGAACGTCGTGCTGACCAGGGAGAGCGCGGTCGGGGAGGCGATGGCGCCGCCGACGCCCTGCAGGGCGCGTGCGGCGAGGAGTTGGGCCTCGTTCTGGGCGAGTCCGCCGAGCAGCGAGGCGAGCACGAACAGCAGCACGCCGAAGATGAACACCCGCCGTCTGCCCAGGATGTCGCCGACCCGGCCGCCGAGGAGCAGCAGACCGCCGAAGGTGAGGGTGTAGGCGTTGACCACCCACGCCAGGCTGGTGGTGGAGAAGTCCAGGGAGCGCTGGATGTCCGGCAGCGCGATGTTCACGATGGTGATGTCGAGGACCACCATCAGCTGGCACGAGGCGATGACGAGCAGCGCCATCGCCTTCCCGCCACCGTCCTGTCGGGCGGAGGCCTGGGTCGCTGAAGTCGGCTGCGGAAGGCTGCTCATAGTGTGTTCGCCCGCTCGGGGGCGGGCCCTTGGAGAGGTCAGCGGACGGCCGCGTCCACTGTCGGGTCCACCGTTTGACGGTACGCCCGCCTCCGGGCCGTCACCACTCGATCATCCGCGGCGCTCGGTCCCCGCGGCCGGTGTGCGGCGGCGGGGTCTCCGTGCCGTGCCAGGACTCCCCCGTCGTCCTGGCACGGCCCGCGTCCACGCGGCCTGCGCCGCGGTGATCTTCATGGTGCAGGAGGGACGCCCGCTGTGTCGTTGGCCTACCGTCCACGCCTACTTGGCAGAGCGTCCACACCGCCGGACAACGCCGCGTTCATGGCCTGTTCGCGCAGTTCGCCGGGCGGAAGGCCGTAGGCGGTGCGGAACGCCCGGCTGAACTCGGCGGCGCGCGGGAAGCCCCAGCGGGCGCCGACGGCGTGGATGGGCAGCGCGCGCAGCCGGGGGTCGACGAGGTCGCGGCGGGCCTGCTCCAGTCGCTGGTCCCTGATGTAGGCGGCGACCGTGAGCCCTTCGGCCTGGAAAAGGCGGTACAGGTAACTGCGGGAGATGTGGTGCACGGCGGCGACCCTGCCGGGGGTCAGGTCCGAGTCGCTCAGATGCCGGCGGATGTACGACTTGGCGCGGAGGGCGAGGGTCCGGCCGTGGGCCTCCGGCAGGAGCCGGAGGTCGGCGTCCGCCGCCTGCGCGAAGAGGGCCGTGACGAGGTCGACGACCACCGTTCCCAACCGGGGCGCGTCCGAGGGCTGGTAGGGCGAGGTGTCCGCGACCAGTTGGAGCAGGAACTGCGCCAGCAGCGCGCCGATGCCCTCCTGCCCCGAGACACGGCCCCCGACGAACCGGTCGAAGCGGTGGCCGGGCACGACCACCGAGGACCGGGGGAGTTCGAGGCCGACGAGGGTGACCGGGTCGGGGCCGGTGGTGATGTCCCAGGACCGGGAGGAGGAGTTGGTGTGGAAGTCGTTGATCCGGTAGGCGGCCTGTTCTCTGCCCCAGTTCGCAGCTCCCTCGCCCGCCAGCAGGAGGGACAGGTGGTACGTCTCGGGGTCGGACTGCCGGATGAGTTTCGGCGTGCGGCGGAAGACCAGATGGTCGAAGGTGGCGGGCCACACCATGACGTCGTCGCCCAGCCCGATCACGCGCTGGTGGCCGTGGTAGTCCGCGGTGCGGTCGCTGCTGAGCTGCATGGGCGCGTGCGTACCGCCCATGCGCTCCGCCCACGCCTCGAACCGCGTGTCCACCGGTAGGTCCGCGGTCCGGAAAACCGATTCGTGCAGCACGGACAGAGTCAACCACACCGCCTGGACGGGCTCGCAGGGGCGAGGGCCAGCACGTTACCGATCAGTCATATTACTGAACCGTAACCTACCGACCGCTACCCGAGGTAACCCACCCCCCGCTACGGTCCTGACAGTTCGTCCAATAGCGGTGCCGGGCAGCGGTGGACGACCGAGGCCCCGCACCGCTCGGTCGTCACGGTCCGCACCCCACCGGGCCGTCCCCCACCCGAGCCGCAGACGAAGGCTCGGCCTCCCCCTCACCGGAGGTCCGCCATGCCCGCCCCCACCCGCCTGCTGGCCGCAGCCGTCGCCGCTGCCGCCTGCCTCGGAGCCACCGCCGTACCCGCCGACGCGACGACCCCGTCGGACGCCGTCGTCTCGCGCGGCGTCACCATCCCCACGTTCTACAACCCGCCCGCCTCGCTCCCGGCGGCCGACGGCGCCCTGATCCGATCCGAGCCGCTCCCCCTCGCGTTGAGCCTCCCGGGCATCGACGGACCGCTGCCCGGCACCGCGACCCGCCTGATGTACAAGTCCACGGACTCCGCGGGCCGGCCCATGGCGGTCACCGGCGCCTACCTCGAACCGACGGCCCGCTGGACGGGCAACGGGCCCCGGCCGCTGGTCGCCCTGGCGCCCGGCACCATGGGCCAGGGCGACCAGTGCGCCGCCTCCCTCGGCCTCGAACACCCGCTGCTCGTCAACGGGCAGACCCTGTCGGTCGGTTACGAGACCCTGGCGATCTACCGTCTCCTCGCCCGGGGCATCGCCGTCGTGGTCACGGACTACACCGGGCTGGGCGCGACGGATCGGCTGCACACCTACGTCAACCGGGTGGACGAGGCCCACGCCGTGCTGGACGCCGTCCGCGCGGCCCGCTCCCTCGGCGGGACGTCGCTCACGGCCGGCTCCAAGGTGGCGCTGTTCGGCTACAGCCAGGGCGGCGGGGCCACGGCCGCCGCCGCCGAACTCCAGCCGTCCTACGCCCCCGACGTCACCCTCTCCGGAACCTACGCCGGGGCGCCGCCCGCCGATCTGGCCGCCGTCACCGAGGCCATCGACGGCAGCGACCTGGCCGGGGCGCTGGGCTGGTCGGTGAACGGCTTCCTGGAGTCCGACCCCGCCCTGGAGCCGATCGCCGGCGCCCATCTGAACGCGGCCGGCCGCGCCGCGCTCAAGGACCTGTCGACGATGTGCGTGGGCGACGCGCTGCTCGCCTACAACTCGGCGCGCAGCACCGCCTGGACCACGGACGGGCGGTCCATCAGCGATGTCGTCCGGTCGGAGCCGGCGCTCGAGGCGTTCCTGGCCGACCAGCGCATCGGCCGCCTCGAACCGACGTCTCCGGTACGGGTGGCGACCGGCACCGCCGACGACCTGGTGCCGCACGCGCAGGCCCGCGCCCTCGCCGTGGCCTGGTGCGCCAAGGGCGCCGACGTCACGTACAAGCCGGTGATCCTGCTGCCCCTCGGCCGGGCGCTGATCAACCACTTCACGCCGCTGCTCGTCGACCAGGGCGACGCGATCTCCTGGCTGGCCGACCGGCTCGACGGCAAGCCCGCGCGCTCCAACTGCTCCACTCTTCCGCTGCTGCCCTGACCTCGGGGGGCATCGCTCACCCGGGCACGGTCGCGGCCGGCGTCCGTGCCCGGTGTGCGACGGGTCACCGGCCTGTCGCGGTGCGGCGGCCCGCTCAGCCGAGGTGATAGCTGTCGCCGTACACCTTCCAGTCGAGCGGTGTGTCGAGGTTGAGGTTGCCCTTGCGCAGGAACACGCGCTGGGCGGTGTCGACGCGGCTGGTGTCGCTGTGCGCCTCCTCCTGCTTCATGGCCCAGACCCGGGCGTCGAGGAAGGCGTTCAAGTACGCCGTCTCGCCGCCGCCTTGGGCCGGCGGCTTCGCCTTGGCCAGCGCACGCTTGCGGATGCTGCGGAAACTGGTCGGGTCGGTGCCGTCGCCGTGCATGACGATGGCGTCGTAGTACACGAACTGACCCAGGACGCCCAGGCCGTCCGTCTTGCCCTGGCTGACGGCCGGGTTGAAGTAGACGCGGTCGCGTTCGTCGTTCTGGGCCTGCTGGAACGCCGTGTCCTGGGCGGCCTTGCGCCAGTCCTTGGGGTAGTTCGGGTCGAGGCCGGCATGCGAGTCGGTACCGTCGACCGCGCGCAGGGCGGGCAGGTACTTGGCAAGGACATTGCCGGGCTTGCGGTCGGTGTAGAGCTCCACGAGGTCGAACATGTCGCTGGTGCCGGAGCAGAAGCCGACGATGCCGGCGGTGTAGCCGCGGCCGTCGCCGATGTCCTCGATGTACTGGTACTGGGCCTTCCAGTCGAGCGAGGAGTTCTCCGCACTCGACACCAGCTTCATGGCGATCTCCTTCTTCGCCGGATCGTCCAGGCCCTTCGCCTTCGCGGCGGTGGCCGCGCCCGCGCTCTGCGCGTCCAGGAGCGGGACGGCCGCCAAGGCACTGGCGACGACTCCGGTCAGGGCGAGGAAGACCCGACGGGAGGTGGGGGCGGGGGTCGGGGTGGGGCCGTCGACCGGCCGGGATATGTGCGCCACAGAGGCTCCAGAGGAGGAGTGGGGGGTGGGGGTGAGTTCCGCGTTGCGATCGAGTTCCGACTGACAGGAAAGTTTCCTATCAAGCGTGCGCGACAGAAGTAACCCTGTCGAAGTCATGTTCGTGCGATCGAACAAAGATCCGTCGCGCCGCGGGTCAGGCTAGAGCAGACGCATCATCAGAAACACGAAGAAACCAATGAGTCCGATATGAAAAACGACCATGCAGATCCACTGGGACACCGGCATACGCCAGCCCGTCGACCCGAGGATCTCCCACTCGCTCACCGCGAAGGCGGCCAGCACCAGGCCGAGCACCTCCCACAGCACGATCCACCAGCCGGACGGACTCGCCCCCAAGGTGCCGTCGATCGCAGCCGGAATGCGCGTCGCCCGATTCAGCAGGAAGAGACCGATGAGGAGCTTGTGCCAGCCATGACGGACCCCGGGTACGGCGGTTGCGTGTGCGGCTGGCGTGGCAGGCGTGAATCCGGTCGACATTCGCACATTTGATCACCCTCGCGCGACGGAAGCCATCATTCCCGTCGCCGCGAGATCCCTTTACGTCAGTGTCATGGCCCTGTAACTTCCGTCGACAGGTTCGCAAGTCCTTTCAGGAAATTGCCGGTTGCTCTTTCAAGGCGACGGCGAGCTCCCCCTTCACTGCCCTTCACTGCCCTTCACTGCCCGTACCGGGAGAGGCCATGAGGCGCGCACCAACGACGTCCCGCAGACGCAGGCCAGCACGTCCGCTCGCCGCCGCCCTGGCGGCGGCCGGGCTGTTCACCCTGGTCGCGGGGCCGTCCGAAACCGACCCCGCTGCCTTGCAGCCGACCGCGGCCGCCGCGTCGAACACGGCGACCGTCTTCTACTACACGAAGACCAAGAACTGGGCCTCCACCTATCTGCACTACGCCCCCGACGGCGGCGCCTGGACCACCGTCCCCGGCACGCAGATGGAGTCGGCCTGCACGGACTGGGTCAAGAAGACCGTCGATCTCGGCTCCGCCGCCGGGCTGCAGGCCACGTTCAACAACGGCAGCGGCACCTGGGACAACAACGGCGGCAACAACTACGCGCTGGGCACGGGGACGATCACCGTCAAGGACGGGGTGATCGCCCACAGCGACCCGTGCGCCGACACCGGCGGCGGGTCCGGCAACCAGGCGACCGTCTACTACTCGACGGCGGCCACCGGCTGGACCACCGCCAACATCCACTACGCGCCGGCCGGCGGCTCCTGGACCACTGTCCCCGGCGTCGGCATGGAGAGCGCCTGCACCGGCTGGTGGAAGCGGACGCTGGACATCGGCACGGCCACGTCCCTCAAGGCCGCGTTCAACAACGGCAACGGCGTGTGGGACAACAACAACAGCGCCGACTACACGATCCCGCTCGGCACCACGACCGTGAAGGACCGGACGGTCACCTCGAACGCCGCGAACCCGTGCGCGGCCGAGCCGCCCGACACCGAGCCGCCGACCGCGCCCACCGGTGTCACGGCCGCCGCCACCGGCACATCCGTCGTGGTCGGCTGGAACGCGGCCACCGACAACAAGGGCGTGACGAAGTACCAGGTCACCCGTACCGGCGGCAGTTCGGGAACCGTGGTCACGGATGTCGCCTCGACGGTGTTCTCGGACCCGGGCCTCGAAGAGCGGACCTCCTACACGTACACGGTGAAGGCGGTCGACGCGGCCGGGAACACCTCGGCGGCCTCCGCCGCGGCGACCGCGACGACCGGTGAGCGCGACCCGGCCCCCGCCTCCGGCACCCCGCTCGGCACCGATCCGCGCAAGGACCCGATCTACTTCGTGCTCACCGCCCGCTTCTACGACGGCGACACGAGCAACGACCGCGGCGGCGGCCAGCACACCAAGTCCGGCAACGCGGCCAACAACGACCCGATGTTCCGCGGGGACTTCAAGGGCCTGGTCGAGAAACTCGACTACATCAAGGCCCTCGGCTTCTCGGCGGTCTGGATCACCCCGGTCGTCCTGAACCGCTCGGACTACGACTACCACGGCTATCACGGCTACGACTTCTACAAGGTCGACCCGCGCCTGGAGTCCGCCGGCGCCTCCTACCAGGACCTGATCAACGCGGCCCACGCCAAGGGCATGAAGATCTACCAGGACGTCGTCTACAACCACAGCTCGCGCTGGGGCGCCAAGGGCCTGTTCACCCCCACCGTGTACGGCGTCCGGGACACCCAGTGGAGCTGGTACTACGACGAGAAGGCCGAGGGCTTCGAGTACGACGGCCTGACCGTGGAGCCGAAGTCCGGGAAGTCGTACTACAACGGCGACCTGTGGTCGACCGCCGAGCCGACCGGCAACACCTGCCTGAACTGGGGCACGCCCACGGGCGGCAAGAGCGCCGAGGGCTACACCCTCTACAACTGCCAGTGGCCGAGCCCCACTTCGGGGATGTTCCCGAAGGCGTACTACCACCGCTGCTGGATCGGCAACTGGGAGGGCGAGGACTCCCGGTCCTGCTGGCTGCACGAGGATCTCGCCGACTTCAACACCGAGTCGACGCCCGTGCAGAACTACCTCATCGGCGCCTATGACAAGTACATCGACATGGGTGTCGACGGCTTCCGGATCGACACCGCCGTGCACATCCCGCGCGTCACCTGGAACCGTCGCTTCCTGCCCGCCATCTACGACCGCGTGACCCAGAAGTTCGGCGCGAGCGCGGCGCAGAACTTCTTCGTCTTCGGTGAGGTGGGCGCCTTCGTCAACGACAAGTGGAACCGCGGATCGGTGAACCACTCCGCGCAGTTCTTCACCTGGAAGGAGCGCAAGGAGTACAGCGCCGACGACGAGACGGCGGCCCTGGAGCAGTTCACTTACGAGAACAACCTCGGCACCGGCAACCAGCCGACGTCGACCAACGCCTTCCTGAACGGCAACAGCTACCACACCCCGGACCGCAGCCAGTTCTCCGGCATGAACATCATCGACATGCGCATGCACATGAACTTCGGCGACGCGCAGAACTCCTACAGCAACGGCAAGGACTCCGACGACAGCGTCAACGACGCCACCTACAACGTGGTCTACGTGGACAGCCACGACTACGGCCCGAACAAGTCGAGCACGCGCTACAGCGGCGGCACCGACGCCTGGGCCGAGAACATGGCGCTGATGTGGACCTTCCGCGGCATTCCGACGCTGTACTACGGCTCGGAGATCGAGTTCCAGAAGGGCAAGCAGATCGACTGCGGGCCGAGCTGTCCGCTGGCGTCCACCGGGCGCGCGTACTTCGGCGACCACCTGGCCGGTTCCGTCACGGCGTCCGACTTCGGCACGGTCGCGAGTGCGAGCGGCACGGTGGCCACCACCCTCGCCCAGCCGCTGGTCAAGCACCTCCAGCGGCTGAACCAGATCCGCCGTGCGGTGCCGGCCCTGCAGATGGGCCAGTACTCGACCGACGGGATCAACGGCGGGATGGCGTTCAAGCGCCGCTACACCAGCGGGAGCACGGACAGCTTCGCCCTGGTGACCGTCACCGGCGGGGCGAGCTTCACCGGCATCCCGAACGGCACCTACACGGACGCCGTCACCGGTGACGTGAAGACCGTCTCGAACGGCTCCCTGACGGTGTCCGCGCCCGGCAAGGGCAACCTGCGGGTGTACGTGCTGAACGGACCCGGAAAGGTGGGCGCGGACGGGCCCTATCTGAAGTAGCGCCGCACACGGCCGAGTTCGCTGCCCCTGCCCCTGACCCTCATGGGATGTCGCCCCGCCAGTCGAAACGGCGGTCGTCGGCGCCGCGCCGCTCGTACAGGGCGCGGCCGCCGGGCCCGTAGCGGCCTATCTCCGTGGTCAGCGCCACCTCGCGCAGTTCGTGGGCGGAGCGGTCCGTGACGTCCAGCAGCAGTCCGTCCAGCGGGCCGCCCACCAGTTGGGCGTACACGCGGTCCGGGCGGGGGCCCGCGTCGTCGTGGTCGGCGCCGTAGACCCGGCCCCGCAAGAACTCAACCTCGTCCATGACCAGCAGCTTGTCACCCACCACTGACAACGGCCCGTCGCGCGGCCCGCCGGGGGCGTCTTCGGCCAAGGCCGTGGCGGGAAAGCGACGTACGGGCGCAATTCCCATGGGGGCGGGTATCCATCCGGTACACGTCGTTTGTGTACGGGCTGGGGGGCCGACCCTGATGGCACACGCGCGGCAGCAGGGGCAGGCGCCGGCACACGGCGGCGAGTCGGCGGGGGACCGGCGCCGTCGGGCGGTGCGTGAGCTGCGTGCGGCGGGCCGCTACGGGCCCCGGTTGCGCGAGGTGCTGCCGGCCCTGGCCGCTCTGATCGTCGTCGGCTGCGGCGCGGTCGCGGGAGTCGCGCTGGTCTCCCGGAGGTTCGGCGGGCCGGCCGGTGCGCTGGTCCTGGCGCCGTTCGCGGTCGTGGCCGTCGTCGTGCTGCGTCGGTCCCGGCGGCCGAACCGGCGGCGGGGCGGCCACTACACCGCCGAGGAACTGGCGGAGCTGGACATGCCCGCGCTGGTGGTCGCCGTGGCCCGGATGCTCCGGCGGGACGGCTGGCGGGTGCTGCCGCCGTCGCGGCACGACACCCTTCATCTCGCCGCCCGGGACGGCCGGGGGCGGCTGCTCGACGTCGCGTTCCGTCCGGTGGCCGAGCCGCTGCCCGACGAGGAGGCGGCCTGTTCCTGCCGGGCGCGGGTGCTGGCGCGAGGCCGGGCCGGTCCCCCGCTGCGGCTGGTCGTGCACCGGGGCACGTTCACCCACCGGGACGAGCTGTGGGCCGCGCGCGAGGCCCATACGTATCTGATAGACGGCCCACGGCTGCGGCTGTGGGCGCACGGCACGCCCTTGGCGCAGCTCGCGGGCGGGATCGTCCCCGCGCCCAGGCGGCCCTGAGGACCGCGAGCACCGCCCGGGCCGCGACGGGCCCAGGCGGTGCTGTGGGGCGGAGTGTGCTCAGGCGGGCTGTGATCAGGGGGTGAGCTGCCAGCGCTGGATGTAGCCCACGTCGATCGCCGCGCGGTCCTGGACGCGCAGCTTCCAGGTGCCGTTGAGCGGCTGGGCGGACGCGTCGACCGTGAAGGTCTGGTCGACGTTGTCGGCGGCGCCGCCGCTGCGGTTGAGGAGCGAGTAGACCGTGCCGTTGGGGCCGACCAGGTCGACGGTCAGGTCACCGCGGTAGGTGTGGACGATGTTGACGTACACCGAGGCGGTGGCGGAGGCGTTGCCGTCCCGGCCCGCGATGGTGATCGGGGACTCCACGGCCCCGGCGTTGTCCGGGATGTCCACCCGGGTGCTCGTGGCGTAGACGTAGGCGATCCGCCAGCTGAAGGTGTCCGTGACGGACGCGCCCGTGCTGTCGGTGACCGTGACGGAGACGTCGCTGGTGCCGAGGGTCGTGGGGGTGCCGGAGATCAGACCGCTCGCGCTGAGGCTCAGGCCGTCGGGCAGCCCGGTCGCCTCGTAGGTGAGGCCGGCGCCGCTGTTGGTGGTGTACGCGTCCACCTGGAGGCTGACGTCCTGGCCGATGCCGCTGGTCTGGTCGGCGATCGGGGCGACGTTGACGCCGAGCGCTATCCGGCTGCCGACGTTGACGCCGGCCCAGGCGTCGGCGACGGCGAGGTAGGTCGGGCTGTACGCGCCGAACAGGTCGGTCGCGGCCTGGAGGGTGGCGGTGCGCGCGCCCGCGTAGTTGGTCGACGAGGTCATGTACGTCGTCAGCGCCCGGTACCAGATGGCGGCGGCGTTCTCGATGCCGATGCCGGTGACGGCCCGGCCGTCGGAGGTCGGGCTGTCATAGGCGACGCCGTTGACGGTCTTGGCACCGCTGCCCTCGGAGAGCAGGTAGAAGAAGTGGTTCGCGGGGCCCGAGGAGTAGTGGACGTCGATGCTGCCCAGCGTGGAGCTCCAGCTGTCGCGCGAGGAGCCGTCCCTGGAGGGCTTGTCCATGTAGCGCAGCGGGGTGCCGTCGCCGTTGATGTCGATCTTCTCGCCGACGAGGTAGTCGGGTGCGTCGGCAGCGAGGTCCGAGTGGAACTCGACGGCGGCGGCGAAGATGTCGGAGGTCGCCTCGTTGAGGCCGCCGGACTCGCCCGCGTAGGTGAGGTTGGCGGTGGCGGCGGTGACGCCGTGGCTCATCTCGTGGGCGGCCACGTCGAGCGAGGTCAGCGGGTGGGTGTTGCCCGAGCCGTCGCCGTAGGTCATGCAGAAGCAGCTGTCCTGCCAGAACGCGTTGACGTAGTTGCTGCCGTAGTGGGCGCGGCTGTAGGCGGCGACGCCGTCGTTGCGGATGCCGTTGCGGCCGTACACGTCCTTGTAGTAGTCCCAGGTGGCGGCGGCGCCGAAGGCCACGTCGACACCGGCGGTCTGCCGGTTGGACGGCAGACCGTTGCCCCAGACATCGTTGTCGTCCGTGAAGAGGGTGCCGGTGCCCGAGGTGCCCTGGTTGAGGTCGTAGGTGCGCTGGTTGGCGCGGGTGGGGTCGACGAGCTGGTACGTCGATCCCGACAGGGTCGTGCCCAGCGGGACCGTGCCGCTGAACTGGCCGGTGCCCGTGCCGGTGTGCACCTTCTCGGCGGCGAGCAGCTGCTTGCCCGTGCTCGCGTCGGTGACGACCTGGAGTTCGCTGGGGGTGCCGTCCTGCTGGACGCCCTCGACGACCGTCTCCCAGGCCAGGACGGACTTGGTCGCGCCTGCCCAGACCACGAGACGGGGCGCGCGCTCGGCCTCGGCGCCGGTGACCTCGGCGCTCTTCGCGGCCGCGAGGGCCTTGCCGCCGGCGGTCGACGCGGTGAGCTTCGGGGTGAGGGACGCCGGTGCGAGCGTCGCGTCCGTGGCCTTGGACACGGTGGTCCGGCCGCTCTGGAGGTGGACGACGAGGTCGCCGCCGAGCACGGGCAGTCCGGCGTAGGTGCGCTCGTAGCGGGTGTGCGTGGTGCCGTCGGCGTCTCGGACGACGTCCTTCACGACGAGCTTTTCCTGGGCGCCGAGGGCGAGCCGCTGGGCCGTGGCGCCGGACGTGCTCTGCGCGCTCTTGATCAGTGAGGCGCGCAGGGCCGGCGACAGGGGCGTCGCGGCGGCGCCGGCGCGCGGTGTGGCGGTGCGGGCGGACGGGCCCGGGTCGGCGGGGGCCGCGCCGGCGGTGCCGGTGGGGGCGCCCAGGGCCAACAAAGTCCCGATGGCCGTCAGTGCGATGGCGGTGGCGCGTCTGCGCCGGAGGGTGGGGCGGGGTCGCCGGGGCAACGGGTTCTCCTTCAGTGCGACGGTCGGCCGGTGATGGAGGCCGAGGTGGGGGCGGACCGACGGGGTGGGGCCGGTCCGGAGCGCTGCACGACAGGCGGGTGGAAGGAGGTGGGGGGTGAATGGGGGGATGCCCCGCATGATGCGGGTGTGAAGGAATGGTGAACTGCGGCAGCAGCGTGGCACTGCGTGCACAGCTTTGTCATGGGAATGCCAAAACATCGGCTTGAATTGACCATGGCGGTCTGGGGATTCGCCCTGCTCGGCGCACGTTTTCAGCCGCGACCGCGCGCGGCCCCTTCCGCGAACCGAGGAATGCGGGTACCTCGACGGCGCGTCGCAGGCGCGGGCGGGCGTCCCGCGGGGCGGCTCTGGACCGTTCGAGTGGTCGCCTTCCGCTCGTCGTCGTAGCGTCGGTAGAGAACTTCTTCGGGGCGCGGCACACCGACGGGCCCCTGGTCGGGCGGGCGGGAGCGAAGATGCGACACACGACGAGAACAGTGGTCATGCTCGGTGCGGCGCTGGGCCTCACGGCGGCCGTCGGCTCGGCCTCGGCCGTTCCGTCCGCGTCGCCGCCCACGGCGCGCGAGGCCGTGGTGCGGCAGGCCACGACGCCCGTTCTGGTCGACTGCTTCTGGAAGGCCCAGGTGCGGCCCGGCGACTTCATCCTGGCCTGCGGCGACGGCAACAGCCGGCTCGTCTCGCTGCACTGGGACAGCTGGGGCGCGGAGTCGGCGCGGGCCACCGGGGTCAACGTCGTCAACGACTGCGATCCCTACTGCGCGGCGGGCGAATTCCACCCCTACGCCGTCGAGGTGAAGCTGGACCGGCCGCAGGCCTGGGAGAAGAACCCGCAGGTGCAGCACTACAGCCGGATCACCCTGACCTACCCCGGAGCCAGGCCCGAACAGTTCGGCCAGGTCGTGACGTATCCCCTCTGGAACTGAGCGGGACCGCCTACTCCATCAGGCCGGCCGCCAGCGTCGCGCCCAGTTCCCAGCAGGCCGCCAGCTCCGCCTTGCCCGGTTCACCGGTGACGGTGACCGGCTCGGCGGCGCGGCGCCAGCCCAGGCCCGTGGTGACGGCCTCGATGCCGCGCACCGCGCCGGTGACGTCGTTCCCGCCGTGCACGTAGTAGCCGAAGGGCCGGCCCGCGGTGGTGTCGAGGCAGGGGTAGTAGACCTGGTCGAAGAAGTGCTTGAGCGCCCCGGACATGTAGCCGAGGTTGGCCGGGGTGCCCAGCAGGTAGGCGTCGGCGGCCAGGACGTCGGAGGCGGTCGCGGCGAGCGCGGCCCGCCGTTCGACGCGGACGCCCTCGATCTCCGGCGCCGTCGCGCCCGAGACGACCGCCTCGAAGAGCGCCTGGCAGTTGGGCGAGGGCGTGTGATGGACGATCAACAAGGTGGCCACGGCACGGAACCCTGCCCGCTCCCCAAGCCAACCGCAAGCAGCACCGCTGCGCGGGGCGATGCGTGGTCGCCAGCGCCCCGAAGGGGCGCGGGGAACTGCGCGACCAGCCACGACGGCGCCGCAGCGAAACGACGACACATCGCGGCACGCCGGTGTCCGTGGTCAGGCGCCCCGGCGGATCCGGGCGGCCTTGCGGGCCTCGGCCGTCTGGCGGGCCTCGGCGGCGCGGCGGGATTCGCCGCCCGCGCGACCGGCCCGCCCCGGGCGGGTGCCCATGCCCCGGAAGGGGGCGCCGCCGCGCTGCGGGCGCTCCGTGACCGGCGCGCTGCCGTCGACGGGGACCCCGGAAGGGGCCTGCGCGCCGGTGATGCGGCTCAGTTCGGCCTCGCCGGAGCGGACCTGGGTGATCTGCGCGCGGATGCCCGCCGCGGACATGAGCCGGGCCATGTCCCGGCGCTGGTTGGGCAGCACCAGCGTGACGACGCTGCCGGACTCGCCGGCGCGCGCGGTACGGCCACCGCGGTGCAGGTAGTCCTTGTGGTCGGCGGGCGGGTCGACGTTGACGACGAGGTCGAGGTCGTCGATGTGGATGCCCCGGGCGGCGACGTTGGTGGCGACCAGCACCGTGACGTGGCCGTCCTTGAACCGGGCCAGGGTACGGGTCCGTTGGGGCTGTGACTTGCCGCTGTGCAGCGCCGCCGCCTTGACGCCGCTGCCCAGCAGGTGCCGGGTGAACTGGTCGACGGAGTGCTTGGTGTCCAGGAACATCAGCACGCGCCCGTCGCGGGCGGCGATCTCGGTGGCGGTGGCGTACTTGTCGGCGCCGTGCACCTGCAGCACGTGATGCTCCATCGTGGTGACCGCGCCCGCCGACGGGTCGACGGAGTGGACGACGGGGTCGTGGAGATAGCCGCGGACCAGGAGGTCGATGTTGGCGTCCAGCGTGGCCGAGAACAGCAGGCGCTGGCCGTCGGGGCGTACCTGGTCGAGCAGTCGGGTGACCTGGGGCATGAAGCCCATGTCGGCCATCTGGTCGGCCTCGTCCAGGACGGTGATCTTCACCCGGTCCAGCCGGCAGTCCTTGCGCTCGACGAGGTCCATGAGCCGTCCGGGCGTCGCGACGACCACCTCGGCACCGCCGCGCAGGGCGCTCGCCTGCCGGCCGATCGACATTCCGCCGACGACGGTGGCCAGCCGCAGCTTGAGCAGCCGAGCGTACGGGGTGAGCGCGTCGGTGACCTGCTGGGCCAGCTCGCGCGTGGGCACGAGGACCAGGGCCAGCGGCTTGCGCGACTCGGCGCGCTGCCCGGCCGTGCGCACGAGGAGCGCCAGGCCGAAGGCGAGGGTCTTGCCCGATCCGGTGCGTCCGCGGCCCAGGACGTCGCGTCCGGCGAGGGAGTTGGGCAGGGTGGCGGCCTGGATCGGGAAGGGCTCGGTCACGCCGTGGCCGGTGAGCATCTCCAACAACTCGGCGGGCATGTCCAGTTCGCCGAAGGCGGAGACCGCGGGAAGCGCCGGGGTGACGGTGACGGGCAGCGCGAACTCCCCTTGCGGACGATTACGGTCGTTCGTGCGAGTTGAACGGCTCATGGCGAACCTTCCTCGACAGGGCACGCATCGAGGAATTCCCGACAGGACCGCGTCGGATGAATTGCAAGAACGAGCCGAATGCAAAACTGACAAGAATCCGGTGGATTAAATGGGAAAGCAGGAGCCGGGGCCCCCACTGGGTGGGGGCCCCGGCTGCTTCATGCTGTTCCGCGTCAGGCGGGGGTGATGTTCTCCGCCTGCGGGCCCTTCTGGCCCTGCACGACGTCGAAGTTCACCTTCTGGCCTTCCTGAAGCTCACGGAAGCCCTGCGCGGCGATGTTCGAGTAGTGGGCGAAGACGTCGGGGCCGCCGCCGTCCTGCTCGATGAAGCCGAAGCCCTTTTCCGCGTTGAACCACTTGACGGTGCCAGTAGCCATGTCACATCTCCTTCGGGGCAGTGCCCGCGGGCCCACTCTGTGTGGACCCCTGCGTTGCCACAAATGAACCCCGTCCGGATGAGCACCGGAGATACAAAAGTGCCCGGCGACATCCAGTCGCCAAGGCACTTGAAGTTTCGGGAACCACAACTGCAACTAGTAACGAGTATAGCACGGCACATTAATACGCACGTTTTGTCCGGTGGCCGGGCTCGGCAGTCGTTCTCGTGGCCGGAATATGTATGCCGCTCTCGGTCGTGCCGTCGGGGAAGCGCAGCCGCAGGCTGCCGTCGGGGGCGGGGACCGCGCTCGCGCCCGTCAGGCCGTCCCCCGCGACCAGCGGGTCGGCGGTGAGGAGCACCAGAGTCGCGAGCAGCAGCACGCCGCCCGGGTGGGGTGCGGTGAGGACCGGGACGGCCGAGTGCTCGCCGTAGGCGTTGTGGCCGCGGGCCCGTGCCACCTCGGCGACGGCCTCGTCGCAGCCGAGCAGGCCGACGAGGGCGGAGGTCAGTCCGTCGGCCCGGCGGGCCACCGCCCAGGTCCGGCCGGTCTGCCCGGCGGGCGGGGCGTCGTCGCAGGCCACGGCCCAGCCGCCGGCCCGGACCGGGGTGCCCGCCGGGGCCTCGACGCGGTGCACCCGGATCTCCCAGGGTCCGTGCACCACGCTCACGGTGGTGAGCGGCGCAGCCCCGTCGCCGTCCGCGCCGAGCGGGATGTGCGAGGAGGCCGCGCGCCGGCCTTCCGTGCACAGCGGGTGGATGCGGCCCCGCCGGGAGGGGCCGGTGGGGGTCAGCAGGGCGATGCGGTTGTCGGGGCCCGGTTCCGCGCCGGGGGGCGGGGTCTCGGGCGCGGTCGCGGTGGAGTAGGCGAAGCCGGTGTAGTGCGGGCTGTCGGCGGAGGCGGCGGGCGGGGGCGGGAGCCGGTCGCTGCCGTGGTTGACCAGGCGGACGATCCCGTCGGCGGCCGTCGAGTGCAGCAGCCAGCCCGGTGCGGGCAGGGAGAGCTGCCGGTCGGCGGTGTCCACGGGGCCCGCTTCCTCGCGCGCCGTCCAGACGGGGTGGTCGGCGGGCAGGAGCAGACCGAGGAAGGCCTTGCTGGCCCAGTACGGGGAGGCCGGTCCCGAGTACGGCTGGGTGACGGGCAGGTAGGGGCGGTACCAGCCGAGGCTCAACAGCCCGTTCTCGTCGGACACTTGACGGCCGGTGAAGTGTTTCAGCGCGCCCGAGGCGAGGCGGCGGGTGCGGCCGGGCGGCAGCGGGGTGGCGTCGGCGAGGGCGCCCGCCCACAGCGGTGCGGCGGCGGCGTAGCGGTAGGTGAGGGAGCGGCCCTGGTGGACGGGGGCGCCGTCGGAGCCGAAGAAGTACTGGTGGACGCCGAGGAACTCGCGCAGCCGGGAGCGGTGGACGGCGACGCGGGCCGGGTCGGCGCGGGGGCCCGCGATCCGGGCCCACAGGACGGGGTAGAGGTGCAGGGCCCAGGCGTTGTAGTAGTCGAACTTGCGGCCGTCGCCGTCGGTGTACCAGCCGCCGCCCCGGTACCAGTCGTCGAGGCGGTCCAGGCCCGCGTCGATCTCGGCGCGGTCGTGCGGAGCGCCGACGGAGGCGAGGAACTCCTCGGCGATGACCTGGAAGAGCCGCCAGTTGGAGTCGTTGACGGTGGCGCCGACGAAGCCGCCGAGCCAGTCGGCCGTCCTCGCCTTCGTCCTCTCGTCGAGCCGGTCCCAGATCCAGGGGCGGGTCTCGTGCAGGGCGAGGGCGACGGAGGCGGCCTCGACCATGGGCTGGCTCCGGTCGGTGATGGGCGGCCAGTGCTCGGGATGGCGGGGGTCGACGCCCGCGGCGAGCCCGGCGGCGTAGCGCTCGACGAGATCGGGGCCGACGGCTCCGTCCGAGCCGGCGATGCGGAAGGCGGCCAGCAGGAAGGAGCGGGCGTAGCCCTCCAGGCCGTCGGACCAGGCGCCGGAGTGGCCGGTGCGGCCGGGCAGCCGGTACTGGGCGAGGCCGGGGGTGGCGTACGGCCGGAGCGCGGCGAGCAGCCGGTCGGCGGTGGTCTCCCAGTGGGCGCGGGTGTAGCCGGTGCGGGGGGACAGGTCGGGGTCGGGGGGCGGCAGGTGGCCGGCGTCGGCCGACAGATGCGGCGCGGTCATACGGGGGCGGTACCTCCGTCGGTCAGTGGGCGCGCCCGGGTGGGGGGCGCGGCGACGCTGTCGCGTACGACGATGTGGGTGCCGAGCAGATGGTGGGATCCGGCGGCGTGTTCGGGGTCGCGCAGGGCGATGCGTACGGCGGCGCGGCCGAGTTCCTCGGCGGGGGTGCGGACGGTGGTGAGGGGCGGGTTGAAGTCCTCGGCGAGCGGGATGTCGTTGTAGCCGACAACGGAGAGGTCGTCGGGGACGCGCAGTCCGGCTTCGGCGATGGCGCGCAGCGCGCCGGCCGCGACCATGTCGTCCCCGGCGAAGACGGCGGTGAACTCCGGGCGTTCCTTGAGGAGTCGGGCCATGGCGCGCAGGCCGGCGGCCCGGCCGAGGCCGCAGTCGACGACATGGGCGGCCTCGGGCGGCAGTCCGTGTTCGGCGAGGGCGGCCCGGTAGCCGTGGACGCGGGCATCCAGGGCGGTGTTGCCGGGCAGTCCGCCGAGGAAGACGATCCTGCGGTGGCCGGCCGAGAGCAGGTGTCCGGTGATGGCGCGGGCCCCGGCCTCGTTGTCGAACTCGACGACGAGTGCGGGGATGTCGGGGTCGGGTGCGGGGCGTCCGCACAGCACCAGGCGGGCGCCGGCGGAGTCGAGGGCCTGG
Organism: Streptomyces sp. NPDC001858; assembly: GCF_053594615.1. Taxonomy (NCBI): domain Bacteria; kingdom Bacillati; phylum Actinomycetota; class Actinomycetes; order Kitasatosporales; family Streptomycetaceae; genus Streptomyces; species Streptomyces sp. NPDC001858. The sequence continues at coordinate 62,588 of NZ_JBSFEV010000032.1, read as the reverse complement.
GCGTAGTGGGCGACGCGCTCGCGGTAGGCGTCGTCCTCGACGACTCCGCCGACGAGGATCACCAGCCGGGCCCCCTCCTCCCGCATGAGCTGCACGAACTCCAGCTCGCGCTGGGGGTCGCCGCCGGTGGTGCCGACCAGGCAGAGCCGGCCGTGGACGGCGGCCTCGGCCTCGACGCCCTCGGCGACCTGCGCGTAGAACGGGCTGGTGACCTGGCGGACGACGACGGCGACGGTCTTGCGGCCGCCGCCGACGAGGGCGCGCGCGTGTGCGTTGGCGACGTAGTCGAGGGCCCGGGCGGCGCGCAGGACCCGGGTGCGGGTGGCGGGCGGTACCGGGTAGTTTCCGCTGAGCACGCGGGAGACCGTGGCCACGGACACGCCCGCCCGTTCGGCCACCTCTCGGATGGTCACCCGCCCCTGCCCCTGTGCCGTCATGTCGCTCCCCGTTCCCCTCGGCCGTGTCTGTGTTCGCGTCCGCCGCTGTCGCCGACTCAGGTGTTGGCGTCGTACTCCTCGGCGAACTCCCCGGCCATTCTGTCGCCGCCCCGGGAGCGCCAGGTCCGTACCGCCTCGTCGTACTCCGACATCGGGGCGCGGCCGGCGACGACGGCGGTGACCGTGTCGTCCATCAGGGCCTTGAGCGTGGCGCCCTGGGAGGTCTCGGTGCGGGACTTCAGGCCGAAGGAGGCGTTGCGGATCGCGACCGGGACCACGGCCTGCTGCCAGCCGTGCAGGGCTCGTACGGCGTCGGGCAGGCCCGGCAGGAACAGCACCTGGGGGCCTTCGGCGAGGTAGCGGAACGGCAGGTTGGAGACGTTCTCCACCTCGCCGAGCTTGGTCGCCTGCGGGGAGCCGTCCTTGCCGCGGGTGAAGTGGACGCCCTCCAGGCCGTAGTGGAGGAGTTCCCATTCCTTGCTGCCGAAGGGGGCGGCGAGGTGGTCGAGGAGGCGCAGCAGCAGCTGGATGCGCTCCTTCTTCGCCTTCTTGAGGATCGTGTAGCCGAAGGAGCGGCGGGCGGCGACGATGCCGCCGGGCGTGCCGTCGACGCTGTACGGGAGGGCGGGCGCCGGGGTGAGCAGGCCCTCGGCGTCGCGGTAGCGGGTCTGGTAGGAGCCGAAGCCGTCCTGGAGGGAGGCGACGGTGCCGTTGAGGAAGAGGGTGCTCAGGTCCACCAACGACATCGAGGTGGCGTCGGGGTGGTAGGAGCCGTTCTTGCGCAGTTGGGCCTGGAAGGCGACGGCGGCTTTGTACCGGTCGTCGGTGTAGTGGGGGTGGAAGACGCCGTTCTGGTCGACGGCCCAGGCGTTGGGGGCGTTGTGGGCGGCGGCGTGGACGGCGTTGCCGAAGAGGGAGCCGACGGAGGCGCCGAGCGCGTACTGCTTGCCGTGGGTGCCCTTCCCGGCGACGGCGGTGAAGTCCGCGGAGGTCCAGCCGTTCTTCATGCCGGCCTCGGTGAACGCGCCCTGGTTGAGCCAGAGGGTGGAGCCGGGCAGGGGGCGTTCGAGGGGGATGCCGTAGAGCCGTCCGCCGATGCGGCCCATGTCGCTCCAGGCGTGGGTGGGGATGCCGGCGAGGTTGGGGTAGTCGCGGACCGCGGCGCCGGAGAGGTGCGGGGTCAGGTCCTCGGCTCTGCGCTGCACGAACTGGGCCTCGCGGGGCAGGGTGACCCCGGTGAAGACGTTGATGATGTCGGGCAGGCTGTCGGGGTCGCCGGCCATGACGGTGGCCATCTTCTTCTGGTAGTCGGCCTGCGGGACCACCGTGAACTCGATCTTCACGCCGAGGGCCTTCTCGACGGCCCGCCAGTACTGGTTCTGGGCGGCCGGCTTGGGCGGGGTGCCGAAGGTGACGGTGAGGACCTTCACGGTGGAGCCGTCGCCGGGGGTCCGGGCGACCGAGGTGACCAGGGAGGAGGGGTAGGAGGTGAATCCGGCCTGGACGCCCGCCTCGGTGGGGGCGAGGTCGGGCCGGGGCCCGGCGGGCGCCGCGTAGGCGGGCCACGGGGCGAGTTCCTTGCCCGCGTTGGAGACGTCTGGGTCGTCCGAACCGGTGGAGCAGGCGGTGAGCAGACCGGGGACGGTGACGGCGGCGCTGCCCGCGGCCATGGAGCGCAGCAGCGTGCGTCGGGACATGCTGGGCATGACGAATGACCTTTCTGCGTGCGGGTCTTGAAGGCGGTGGTGTCGCTCAGCTCTTGACGGCGCCGGTGAGGACGCCCTTGGTGAAGTACTTCTGGAGGAAGGGGTAGACGAGCAGGATCGGCACGGTGGCGATCACCAGCACGGCCATCTGGATGGTCTGCGGAGCGTTGACGGTGGCCTCGCCGGTGGTGGTGTCGGTGAGGCCGGAGCCGGCCACGACGTAGGTGCGCAGCACCTGTTGCAGCGGCCACTGGTCGCTCTCCAGGTAGAGCGCGGCGTAGAACCAGGAGTTCCAGTACGACACCGCGTAGAAGAGTCCGACGACGGCGAGCGCCGCCTTCGACAGCGGCAGCACGATGGACCACAGGACCCGCCAGTCCCCGGCGCCGTCGAGGCGGGCCGCCTCGTAGAGTTCCTCGGGGATGCCCTGGAAGAAGCCGCGCAGCACGACCAGGTTGAAGACGTTGACCAGCACCGGCAGGATCAGCGAGCCGTAGTTGCCCAGCAGGTCCAGTTCCTTGACCAGCAGGAAACCCGGGATCATGCCGGGCGGGAAGAGGAAGGTGAACAGGATCAGCAGCAGGACCGGGCGGCCGCCGAACACCCCGGGGCGGGAGAGGGCGTAGGCGAGGGCGACCGTGCAGGCGAGGCTGAGCGCGGTGCCGACGACGGTGACTCCGGCGCTGACGGCGAGGGCGTGGGTGACGATGCCGCCGTCGAGGATGTCCCGGTACGCCTGGAGGGTGGGGTGTTCGGGCCACAGCACCCAGCCGCCGTTCGCGACGACCTCGCGGGGGGCGGCGAGCGAGGTGGACAGGATGACCAGGAAGGGCACGCAGACCAGCAGGACCACCGTGGCGAGGGCGAGGGCCTTCGCCGCCTGGGTCAGGGGTCGCGGCTTCTCCATCCAGCCGGGCCGGACGTGGGCGCTCAACGGTAGACCCCCTGTTCGCCGAGGCGGTGGGCGACCTTGTTGGCCGCGTACACGAGCAGGGCGCCGATCACGCCCTTGAACAGGCCTGCGGCGGCGGCGAATCCGTAGTCGCCGCCGACGATGCCCTGGTAGTAGACGAAGGTGTCGATGACTTCGGCGGTCTGCGGGCCGACGGCGTCGCGCTGGAGCAGCATCTGCTCGAAGCCGACGGAGAGGACGTCGCCGAGCCGCATGATGAGCAGCAGCACGATGACGGGCCGGATGGCGGGCAGGGTGATGTGCCAGAACCGCCGCCAGGGGCCGGCCCCGTCGATGGCGGCGGCCTCGTACTGCTGCTCGTCGACCTGGGAGAGCGCGGCGAGGAAGATGATCGTGCCCCAGCCGGCGTCCTTCCAGATCACCTGGGCCACGACGAGCGGCCGGAAGGCGTCGGGGTTGCCGATGATGTCGACGGTGCTCAGGCCCGCGTCGCCGAGATAGCCGTTCACCAGGCCGGTGTCGCCCAGCACCTGCTGGAACAGGGCGACGACGATCACCCACGAGATGAAGTGCGGCAGATAGGCCACGGACTGCACGAAGCGCCGGACCGTGGTCCAGGTGAGGCTGTGCAGGAGCAGGGCGAGGCCGAGCGGGACGGGGAAGTAGAAGACGAGTTGGAGGACCGCGATCCAGACGGTGTTGAGGACCGCGTCCCAGAATCCGGCGTCCTCGAACATCCGCCGGAAGTTGCCGAGGCCGACCCAGGGGCTGCCCCAGACGCCGTCGAAGGGCACGTACTCCTTGAAGGCGATGAGGTTCCCGGCGAGTGCGCCGTAGTGGAACACCAGGAAGTAGACCAGCCCCGGCAGCATGAGCAGGAACAGGGTCCGGTTGCGCCGATCCTGAAAACGTTTCCGGTCGCTTCGCCGCCGCATCGAACGGCGGAACGAGCCACTCTCTTCCGTCTTACTGGGGTTGTCACGCAGCAATGTCGCCACGCAGTCTCCTCCCCTCGGGGTCCGAGTGAGGTGAAGTTAAAACGTTTTCAGAGACTCGGTCAACACTTCTGACACAACTGCGCGCCGGAGCCGACCACTTCGGTGAAAGATCGGGACATGCCCCGCACACGACACCTCAGCGACCCGGCCACGGGCCGGACCTGGACCAGCCACTGCGCCGACGGCGTCGTCGAGACCGTCGCCGGTTCCCCCGGACGGGAACGGCGGACGAGGAAGGAGGGGGCCGGGCCGCAGGACGCGGTGAAGCAGGAGTGGGCCCGGCTGCGGAAGGGGTTCCTGCTCAGCGATCCCACGGCCGCCCCGGGAGAACCGGTCATGCACCGGTATCTGGGCCCCGCCTACACCGGCGCGATGGTGGCCGAGGCGGTGGAGGGACGGCTGCTGTGCAACCGGTTCGACGACACGGACAAGCGTGATCGGCTGTTCCTTGTCGACGAGGACGGCGGCCTGGCCGACAGCGTGTCGCTGCCCGCCGGCCGGCTCGCCTGGCAGGCCCGCCCGATCCTTCAGGGCCGGGGTGAATGCCCGCTCCCGCGGAGCGGGCCAGGGGCAGCCGGATCGCAATCAGGACGATGCGGCGTCCTCGTCCAGGATGCTGAGGGCGGCCGCGGACAGGTGGCGGTGACGGGGAGTCGATGACCCGGTGGCCGGTGGGGGTGTAGTCACCCGGACGGGTGACGGTGGTCAATGAAGTGCGTGGCCGGGGAACGCGTGCTCTACGTTCGCGGCATGGCACGGTTTCGGATGTACCCGACGGGCGGGCAGGAGCGGCGGATGCTGCTGCACTGCGCGCACGCCCGCTACGTGTGGAACCTCGCCGTGGAGCAGCATGCGCACTGGAGGCCGGGCCGCGGGTCCGCGCCGGGGTTCGCGGAGCAGTGCCGTCAGCTGACCGAGGCCCGGCGCGACAACGAGTGGCTGGCCGCGGGGAACGCGGACGTGCAGCAGCAGGCGCTGAAGGACTTCGCCACGGCCAAGAACGCCAGGTTCACGTCCGGGTTCGGTGAGCCGACCTGGCGCAGGAAGCTCGAGCACGAGGGCTTCCGGATCATCGGCACCAACCGCGTCCCCGAATGTCAGGAGGACGGCAGGCCGAAGCTGAACGCGAGGACCGGCAGGCAGGTCATGGGCCGCTCAGTGGTCGTGCGCAAGCTCAACCGGCGGTGGGCGCAGGTCAGGGTGCCCGGCTGCGGATGGGTCCGTTTCCGCCTCAGCGCCGGGGGCAGGGGCGCGTTGCTCCCTGCAGCAAAGACGTTCCGGGTCACCTTCCGCAACGGGCAGTGGCACGCCGCGTTCGCCGTCGTCCCCGACCCCGTCGACAAGCCGGGCACGGGCGAGGTCATCGGCGTCGACCGGGGCGTCAAGATCACCGCCGCGCTCTCCGACGGCCGGAAACTGAACTGCCCCCAGCTCACCGTGAAGGAGCGCGCCCAGGCCCGCAAGCACCAGCGGCGCGCCGCCCGCGCGAAGAAGGGCAGCCCCGCCAAGACTGCCGAGTACGCCAAGGTCGCCAAGCTCAAGGCGCGCGAGGCCAACCGGCGCAAGGACTGGTGCGAGAAGACCTCCACCCTGCTCGCCCGCTCCTACGACCTGATCCGGTTCGAGAAGCTGAACATCAGGAACATGACCCGCTCCGCGAAGGGAACCCTGGAGCAGCCCGGCCGGAACGTGGCGCAGAAGACGGGACTGAACCGGGGCATCCTCGCCCAGGGCTGGGGCCTGCTCCGCCAGCGCACCGGACACAAAGCACCGGGCCGGGTCGAGGACGTCCCCGCCCCCTACACCTCTCTGCGGTGCAGCGCTTGCGGCTGGATCGACAAGAACTCGCGCAAGAGCCAAGCCGAGTTCGAGTGTTCCTCCTGTGGTTTCACCTGCAACGCGGACACCAATGCAGCAGTCAACGTCGCGGCAGGACAGGGCGGGATCCCCCGCCCCCGGCGAACAGCCGGTGCCGGAGGGGTGACAGCGGCCACCGGCCGTTCGAGCGCCCGTGAACCTCAGCCCAAATGGGTCGAAATCCCCCTCCCTCCAGGGCCTGCACCTCCAGGGGCAGGCTGAGCAGCACGGTGCGCCGCTCGCGCACGGCGCGCCGCACCGCGGCCAGGGCCTGCGCCACCGCGTCCTCGGCCGAGGTGATCCGCATCGGCTCCGCGCCCACCGCACGCGCCAGGGCCTCCTGGCCGATGTGGAAGTTGGAGCGCGGCTCGGTCACGTCGGCCGCCAGGACGAGCAGCGGCGTGCGGCTCTTGGCCGCTTCGGCGATCCCCGTCAGGGCGTTCGTCAGCCCGGGACCCTGGTGGACGCTCAGGGCCGTCAGGTCGCCGCTCACGCGCGCGTACGCGTCCGCCATCGTCGCCGCGCCGCCCTCGTGACGTGCGGCGACATATCTCGACCCGGCGGCGACCATGGCGTTGGTCAGATGGAAGTTGCCGGAGCCGACCACGCCGAAGACCTGGCGGACCCCGGCCGCGGCCAGCGCCCGGCCGACGGCTTCGGCGACCTTCATGCGCGCTCCACCAGGGCGAGCACGCGCGCGGGCGCCCCGGATCCCGTGACGATGGGCAGCGGGCCCGCGACGACGACGCTGCCGGTCGCGGGGAGCGCCGCCAGGTTCCGCAGCTGGGTCAGTCCGTACTTGTCGCTGCCCATGAGGTGGGCGTGACAGGGGAACGCCGGGTCGAACGAGTGCGCGCGTCCGGCGTCGGTGCCCACCGTCTCCACGCCGAGGCCGATCACCGGCGACTCCTGCGCCACCCAGCGGGCGCACTCGGGTGACAGGCCGGGGGTGTGCGGGCCGGTCCCGTCCGCGTTGAGGAACGCCTCCTGGGAGTGGCCGCGGGCGTCCCAGCCGGTGCGCAGCAACAGCCAGCCGCCCTCGGGCAGCGGCCCGTGCTCGGCCTCCCAGCGCCGCACGTCCTCCACTTCCACGAGGAAGTCGGGGTTCTTCGCCGCCTCGGCGGTGAAGTCGAGCACGGCGGCCGGCGCGATCAGCCGGCCGGCCGGCACGGACGCCACGTCGTCGAGGTCCTTGCCGGTCACCCAATGGTTCGGGGCGTCGAAGTGGGTGCCGGTGTGCTCGCCGCTGCGGAAGTTGTTCCAGTACCAGGCCGGGCCCCGGTCGTCGTACCTGCTGATCTCCGTCAGCTCGAACACCGCCGTCTGACCGAACTCGGGCGGCAACTGGATCACCGGCGTGGACGAGGACAGCGGTGAGGTGAGGTCGACGACCTCGATCGACCCGGCGCGCAGCGCGGACACCAGCGCGGCGAGAACGGACGGTTGGGACATGCTTCCTCCCGGGAGACGGCGGAACTCACAGCATGGCACTCTGATATGACGGTTCTTCAGGTATCGACACGCGAGGAGTGCGCAGTGCTCGCTCGGAGTTCGGCGATGGTGTGCGCGGCCGGTGTGCTGGCCCTGGTCGGCTGCTCCCCCGGGGACGACGGGGATTCGGCGAAGCCGACGTCCACCGCACGCACCACCGCGACCGCGTCCCCTTCGTCCCCCTCCGGCTCGTCGACGCCCTCCCCGTCCGCCTCCGCATCCGAGTCCGCCTCCCCCACGCCGTCGGTCCCGGCGTCCGCGCTGCCGTCGCCGGTGCCCGTCACCGGACCGGATCAGAAGCTGGTCGTCATGACCGTCAGCGGTGGCTTCGCCGGGGTCAGCAAAGAGGTGGTCCTCCGGGGCGACGGCACCGTCCGCACCGCCGACGACGGCGAGACCGCGGTGCGCCGCACCACCGCGGCCCAGTTCACGAAGCTGCGCACGCTGCTCGGGGATCCGGCGCTCGACGACGTGCCGTCGTTCACCATGAACATGGCGGCGAACGATCTGTTCCAGTACACGCTGCGGTTCGACGGCCGTACGGTCATGACGGACCGCTCCAGCGAGGAGCCCGCGCTGGACCGGCTCATCGACGCCCTGGAGCAGTGGCTGCCGAAGAACTGACCCGGAACTGACCCGGCGGGCACGGCGCCGGATGCGCCCCGACCTCCTGACGGCCGTCTGGCATCATCGGTTCGGACATTCGGATATTCGGACATGCGGCCACGAGGAAGCGTCATGACGCGAGGGACAGGACGGGGCGGCAGCTCCGCGGCGCCGCGCAGCGTGGACGTGGCCCACCTGGCCGGCGTCTCCCAGAAAACGGTCTCGCGGGTTTTCAACGACGAGCAGTACGTCTCCGCGGACGTCCGTCGCCGCGTCCTCGAAGCCGCCGAGCAGCTCGGCTACCGGCGCAACAACGCCGCCCGCGCTCTGGCCTCCGGGCGGAACCGCTCCATCGGCGTGGTGACGCTGGGCACGGCCCTGTACGGGCCCGCCTCCCTGCTCATGGGCGTCGAGCGGGTCGTCCGGGACACGGGGTACGCGCTCCGCGTCGTCAACACGATGGAGGGCGACCCCGCCGGCATCGCGGGCGCCGTGGACTCGCTCCTCGACCAGGGCGTGGACGGCATCGTCATCTCCGAGCCGATCGACGAGCGCACGGACGGCGGCGCCGGGTCCCTGCGCGTCGACGTCCCGGTCCTCGTCCTCGGCGCGCCGTCCCCCGTCTCCGCCCCCCTCGTGCTGACCGCGGGCGACGGCGCCGGCCTGATGGCGCGCGCCGCCACCGCACACCTGCTGGCCCTCGGTCACCGGACGGTCCACCACCTCGCCGGACCGCGGCGCTGGTACGCCGCCCGGGACCGGCTGGAGGGCTGGCGGACGACGCTGGCCGCCCAGGGCCGGGACATCCCGCCGGTCGTCGAGGGCGACTGGTCGGCCGCCTCCGGCTACGCGGCGGGCCGCGCGCTGGCCGCGGACGCCGAGGTCACCGCCGTGTTCTGCGCCAACGACGACATGGCGATCGGGCTGATCCGCGCGCTGACGGAGGCCGGCCGCCGGGTGCCGGAGGACGTCAGCGTCGCCGGCTTCGACGACATTCCGGTCGCCGCCTATGTGACTCCCCCGCTGACCACGGTGCCGCAGCCGTTCGACGCCATGGCGCGGGACGGGCTCGAACGGCTCGTGCACGCCATCGAGCACCCGGACGCCGACCCGCTGCCGGCGAGCGACCCGCCGGTCGAGCTGGTCGTCCGCGCCTCCACCGCGCCGCCGCCTAGCCGGTAGGCCGCTGAGCGCTCCGCTGGAGGTGCCGCGATGTGCCCTCGTTTCGGTGCGGCGCCATCGTGGCTGGTCGCGCCCTCGCGGCGGAGCCGCATATGTCAGCGCCCCGCGCCCCTTTGGGGCGCCGCCGAACCGCAGCCGACTTCGCCCGACCCGGTCAGGCCGTCGTGTGCAGGGCGCGCAGCACGTCGGCGTCCGAGAGCTGCCGGAAGTCGTCGTACCAGGGGCCGACGGCCATGAAGTGGGCCGGCTGATGCAGACAGATGACGTCGTCGGCCTCGGCGCGCAGCCGGTCCACCGTGTCCCGGGCGCCGACCGGCACGGCCAGCAGGACCCGCCGGGCCTCGCGGCGCCGTACGGAGCGCAGCGCGGCGCGGGCCGTGACCCCGGTCGCGAGCCCGTCGTCCACCACGATCACGGTGTGTTCGCGCAGGTCGGGGGCGGGGCGGCCGTGCCGGTACAGCCGTTCGCGGCGGCGCAGCTCCGCGCGTTCGCGTGCCACGACCGGGGTGAGCGCGTCCGCGCTCAGGCCGAGCCGGTCGAGGGCGTCCGGGTCGAAGACGGCGTCCTCGTCGTCGCCGGTGATCGCGCCGACGCCGAACTCCTCCTGGAAGGGGGCGCCGATCTTCCGTACGACCAGCACGTCCAGCGGGGCGTCGAGCGCCCGGGCGACCTCCGCGGCCACGGGGACGCCGCCGCGCGGGAGGGCGAGCACCACGGGGTCGGGCAGAGCGCCCCGCTGCTGCCGGGCCCGCAGCGGCTCGGCCAGTTTCCGTCCGGCCTGCCGTCGATCGAGGAACCGCATGGCCGCCGCGTACCCCTGTCGATCCGCTCAATTCATATATCCGTGTGATCAGAAAAGTGCGGGGATCTTCGTCTTCCGAAGCCCTTTGGCCCAGTCCCGGACCGTGTCACCCCTGCGGGGGACGGGCTCCGTACGGTCGGCGGACCAGCGGGGCCGGTGGAGCCCGGGCCCGCGCAACCGGCAGGAGAAATGTCATGGCGAATGTGGAGATCTCGATGAAGGAAACGATGACCGCGATCGAGGGGGCGCTGGGGGTCGCCGTCGTGGACTACACCAGCGGCATGGCGCTCGGCACGCTCGGCGGCGGCAAGGACCTCGACCTGAACGTCGCCGCGGCCGGCAACACCGATGTGATCCGCGCCAAGGTCCGCACCATGGAACACCTGGGCCTGAAGGGCGAGATCGAGGACGTCCTGATCACGCTCGGCAGCCAGTACCACCTCATCCGGCTGCTGAAGGGGCGCGGCGGCAGCGGGCTGTTCCTCTACCTCGTCCTGGACCGCGGCCGGTCGAATCTGGCCATGGCCCGGCACCAGCTCAAGCGCATCGAAGCCGAGCTCGAGGTCTAGACGAACGGAGGTCAGCGGCTTCGCTTGCCGTCGAATTGAAGGTTTCTTCATCTCGACACATCCAGATGGGCGCATCACACGGATGTGCGGAGCCCCCAGCCACCAGGATCGAGAACCACGCACCGAACGCGGCAGGGAGCGAGCGACCGACCATGCAGGTTCCCCTCTACCAGGCCAAGGCCGAGTTCTTCCGCATGCTCGGGCACCCCGTCCGCATCAGGGTCCTCGAACTGCTGCAGGGCGGCCCCGTGGCCGTGCGGGACCTGCTCACCGAGATCGAGATCGAACCGTCGAGCCTGTCCCAGCAGTTGGCGGTGTTGCGCCGGTCCGGGATCGTGGTGTCGATCCGGGAGGGCTCGACGGTCAGCTACGCGCTGGCGGGCGGTGACGTGGCAGAGCTGCTGCGGGCCGCCCGCCGCATCCTGACCGAACTCCTCGCGGGGCAGAACGAGTTGCTGGCCGAGCTGCGCCAGGCCGAGCTGCCGTTGCCGGTCCCCCAGCGCGGCCCCGGCGGGCAGGGCTCGACGGGCTTCAGGTTTCCTTCAGGTACGTCCTGAAGCTTGGGCTCCATGCACGGACACGGACACCGACCACGCACCCCCGAAACCGAGCGCAGCCGTCGCTGGTTCATGAACAAGGCGCTGCTCGCCGGCGGAGTCGCCGCGATGGCGACCATGACCGGCTGCTCGTCCGGCGCCTCCGGCGCCGCGGCCTCCGCCTCCTACGGCGGCGGCCCGGGCGGGATGCCCTCCGGCGGCCCCGGCGGCGGAGGCGGTGGGATGGGCCCCGGCGCGAGCGAGGTCAAGTACGCCGACTTCGTCGGGGTCACCACCGACGGCAAGGTGGTGGACGACCTGTACTCGATCCACGCCACGGACGTCTCCACCGACAAGGTGGTCAAGGCCGCCCAGGCCTTCCTGGACGGGCTGACCGCCGCGGAGCGCAAGGCGTCCGTCTTCGAGGTGGCCGACGACGAGTGGCTGGCCTGGAGCAACGTCGACGGCTATCAGCGCGAGGGCGCCCGGATGGGCGATCTGACCGAGAAGCAGCGTGATCTCGGCTACGCGCTGCTCGGCGTCGCGCTCTCCGCCGAGGGGCTCGCCCAGACGCGCAACATCATGAAGCTCAACGCGTTCCTGGGCGAGTACAGCGGCGGCGGCCGGGACACCCTCACCGAGGGCGCCTACTTCTTCACCTTCATGGGCACGCCGTCGACCACCGAGCCGTGGGGCTTCCAGTACGAGGGCCACCATGTGGCCGTCAACTACTTCGTGCTCGGCGACCAGGTCGTCATGACGCCCACCTTCATGGGCTCCGAGCCGACCTCGGCCACCTACAACGGCGAGCAGATCACCCTCTTCAAGAAGGAGACGACGGCCGGGCTGACGCTGCTGCGGTCGCTCACCGACGCCCAGCGCGCGAAGGTGATCTCCGCGGAGACCAAGGCCGGCGACAACCTGAAGGCCGGCGCCGGCCAGGACAACCTGAAGCTCGCCTACCAGGGCCTCGTGACCTCCGGGTTCACCGACGCCCAGAAGACCGGCCTGCTCGACCTCGTGCGCGTCTACGTCGGCAACCTGGACGACGCGCACGCCGAGGTGAAGATGAAGGAGGTGGAGGAGCACCTCGACGCCACCTACTTCTACTGGATCGGCGAGACGAAGGATTCCTCGGCCTTCTACTACCGCGTGCACAGCCCGGTCGTGCTCATCGAGTACGACGCCCAGTCCCCGCTGGCCTACGGCAACAAGGACAGCGGCGGCGGGGGCGGGGGCGGCATGGGCGGGCCGGGCGGCACTCCCACCCAGCAGCACATCCACACCGTCATCCGCACCCCCAACGGCGGCGACTACGGCGTGGACCTGCTCAGGCTGCACCTGGAGAACGACCACTAGGACCGACGGCGGGGTGGAACAGGAGCCCGAAGGTCGAACGAAAGAGACCGAAACGCCAGGGTTCGCCACCCCTTCCACCCCATAGAAATATCCACCAGCATGCATATGCCCGGTCGGCATGCGGCCGCCGGGGAGGTGACTCGGAGCCGACATGAGCGATGCGATGTTGTGGATGCGCGGCGTGGAGTGGCTCGCCGCCGCGGCGACGGACCCACGGGCGTGCAAGCGCGAATGGGACCAGGGCGAGGGGATCGCCCTTCTGGAGGCGGGCCGCTACTGGGACGTGCTGAGCGTGCCCGACCGGCTGGGACTGCTGACGCTGGACCTGCTGTGGCAGGCCTCGCGTCCCGCGCCGGGGCCGACGCTGGTGGACACCGTCGCGCACCGGGTGGGCTTCTTCCTGCCGCCCGATCCCGGCAGCCGGTGGATCGGCGCGGGACTGCGGCGGGCGGGCCGGGGCTCCTGGGTGGCGGTGCCGCCGCCGTACCGGGCGGCCCGGTCCCTGGAGTGGCTGGTCCCGCCGGACGGGACCGGCGGGCTGCACGCGCCCGCCACGCTGGAGTTCGCGCTGCGCCAGGCCAACGGCACGCTGGCCGTACTGACCCCGGCATGCCGTCCGTGACGTGTCAAGGTCAGCGATAGGGCCGGAGCGGGACGCCGAGGACGCCGACGGCACCCCACCGCGGGCCCGGGCGGGCGGGCACGGTGGTCCGGCCGCGGGCGCGCCACTGCGCGACGAGCCCGGCACGGATCGGCATTCGGCGGTGGGCGCCGTCCGCCCGCCGGGCGTGGAGGAGGGCGGGCGGGCCGTCGTCGCGGGGCGCCGCGGGAGGCGTTCGGTGCATGCCGGGCCAACGCGAGGGAGCACGCCGGTGGTTCGCGCGGGGAGCGTGCGCCCACCGGCACGGGTGAGCGCAGCGTGCGCTCGGAGTCGCACGGCATTTCCGACAGTCGGCGCAGAAGCGAACAGAAGGTGGGCACTTTCGTCGCCAAGTCTTGCTCAACCGTGCGGGATCGGTCGATGACGGTGTGTACTGTGCTGCGAGTGCCCGGTCCGAGCCCATCGGACCCACCCCTGCCCTGAACTCCGTGCCGACGCCCGACCTTTCTGGAACCCAAGCGATGATCGAACTACCGGATCTGGTGGCCGGCGGCCTGGCCGCCGGCACACTGTCCGCGCTCGCCCTCGGCGGCGGGGTGCTGCGACTGCGGCGGCAACAGACCCGGCAGCGAGCGGAGATCGCCGCGCTGCGCACCCGACTCGACGGATCCCTGCGGGCGTTCACCGCCGAGGTCGAGCATCTGGCCGCGCAGCGGGTGCCCGCCGCCGCCCGGCACGTGGCCCATCCGCATCTGACCGTGCCGGGCCCGCTCCAGCCGCTCACCGCCGGCACCCCCCTGGGCATCGCCCTGGAGAACGTGCTGCTGGCGCTGCAGTCCGAGGTGGCCGCCCAGCGCACCCGGGTCGACGCCGCGGCGCAGGCCGGCATGCGGGGCGCGGTCCGGGAGATCCAGGCCGCCCTCTACCGGCTGCAGGACGCGCTGCGCGGACTCCAACAGCGTTACGACGACCCGGAGCTGGCCCAGACGCTGTTCCGGCTGGACCATGAGAACGAGCAGTCGCTGCGGCGCGCGCAGGTCGCCGCCGTGGTGTGCGGGGCCTGGGTCGGACTGGCCCGCGAGGAGTCCCATCTGGTGGACGCGGTGACCGGCGGCCAGGCCCGGCTCGCGGGCTACCAACGGGTGCGGGTCCACAACCACTTGGAAGCCGGTACGGCCCTGGTCTCGCACGCCGTGGAGCCGGTGGCCATCATCGTCGCCGAACTGCTCGACAACGCGCTGCGGCACTCGTCCCCGGACACCGATGTCCTGGTGAGCCTGGAGCACGTCCACCACGGGGTGTGCGTCACCGTCGACGACGCCGGTCTCGGCATGACCCGGGACGAACGCGACCGCGCCCAGCGGCTGGTGGCCGGCGACGACCTGATCCTGCTGACCGACCTGGGCGATCCGCCGCGCATGGGACTGGCCGCGATCGGCCGGCTGACCCGGCAGTTCGACCTGAGCGTCGACGTCTCCTCGGCCTCCCCGTACGGCGGGGTGCGCGCGGTGCTGCGGGTGGACAGCCACCTGCTCAGCCACCTCGACCCGGTCGACCGGCCCCCGGCCGCGAGCGCCCCGCGCACGACGCGCCGAGCCGCGCCCGAACGGCCCGCCCCCGCCCACGCGTACGGGACGGAGGCCGGCGCCCCCGAGGCCCCTCCCGGGCACCACGAGCCGGAGGACGCCGAGGGCCTGCCGCAGCGCCGGCGCCGCACCCGGGCCGCCGCCCCACCGCCGCCGCCCCCGACGCGGCGTCCCGCGCGCCGCCCGGAGGAGGCCGCGGCCTCGCTCGGCGCACTGCAGTCCGGCACGGCCGCGGCCCGCGCGCAGAACGCCGCCGCGAACACCGCGGCCGACGACATCGACCCGACCGACAACGAAGGGGGTACGGACAGATGACCAGCAGCAACACGGGCGACACGGCATGGGTGCTGGAACCGGTCCTGCAAGTGCCGCACGTGCTGGCCGCCGTCATGCTGACCCGGGACGGACTCGTGACGGGGTACACCGACGCCCTGTCCCAGCCGTCGGCCGAGCGGGTCGCCGCCATCACCAGCACGGTGCAGGGGGCCTGCCGTACCGCGGCGGCCGCGTTCGCCGACCGGGAGCGGGCCGAGATCCGGCAGATCGTCATCGAGTCCGACCACGGATACGTGCTGATCGTGCCGACCGACCACGGCACCTGTGTGGCCGCGTACGGCGACGGCGAGGTGCGGCTGGACCTGCTGGCGCACCGGGTGCACTCCCAGGTGGCGCGACTGGGCGAGAAGGCCATGGCGGCAGCGCCCCGAGGAGCCGACGACAACGCGTCGGCATGACCGCCCGCCCGGCCGGCCGCCCCCTGGTTCCCGCCTATCTGTCGACCGGCGGCGTGGCCCGGCCCAGCCGCCCCCATCTGGAGCGGCTGTCGGTGCTGACCCGCAGCGAGGAGCCGCTGCCCGCCGACCTCCCCGCCGCCGAACTCGCCCTGCTGGACACCCTGGAGGGCGGCTCGCTGGCGATGGTGGAGACGGCGGCGCTGCTCAGGCTGCCGTTCTCCGCGGTGCGGGTGCTGGCGGCCGGCCTCGTCGACCGGAACCTGATCATCGCCCGAGCGCCGATCCCGCCCGCCGAGCGGTTCGACCCCGACCTGTTGAAGAGAGTGGCCGATGGCCTCCGCGCCCTCAAGCTCAGCCCCTAGCGCCTCAGCACCTGGCGCCGCGGCACGTGACGCCGCAGGCCCTGCCGCCGCGCCCGGCGCCGTCCACCTCCCCGACACCGCTCGCGACCTGGTGAAGATCCTGGTCGCGGGGCCGTTCGGGGTGGGCAAGACGACCCTGATCGACTCCGTGTCCGAGATCCGGCCGCTGCACACCGAGGAGCATCTCTCCGAGGCGTCCGCGCAGGTCGACGACGTGGCCGGGGTGCGGGAGAAGTCCACGACGACCGTCGCCATCGACTTCGGCCGGATCACGCTGTCCGGGGACGTCGTGCTGTACCTGTTCGGCACGCCCGGGCAGGAGCGCTTCCGGGCGCTGTGGGACGACATCGCCTACGGCGCGCTCGGCGCGCTGGTCCTCGTCGACAGCCGCCGGCTCGACGCGTCGTTCGACGTGCTGGGCCTGGTGGAGGAGAGCGGGCTGCCGTACGCGGTGGCCCTCAACGCCTTCCCCGACACGCCCCGCCACTACGGCGAGGAGCGGCTGCGCCGGGCGCTTGACCTGGAGCCGGGGACGCCGATGGTGACCTGTGACGCCCGGGACCCGAACTCCTCGATCGACGCGTTGCTCGCGCTGGTCGACCATCTGATCGGCCGCGACCCCGTGGAGACCCGGTGACGACCTATCCCTCGGACCGGCGCGACTTCTCCCGCTCGGTGCCCGTACGGCTGTGGGAGGACGGCTTCGCGCCGGATCCGCAGCGCTACTACGCCGCCCTGCGCGCCCAAGGCCCCATCGGCTGGGCCGAGTTGGCCCCCGGCGTGCCGGCGTACGTGGTGACCGAGCGGCGGGCGGCGCTGGACGTGCTGCACGACGAGGAGACGTTCTCGCACGACCCGCGGGCCTGGGAGACGACCGTCCCGGTCGACTCGCCGGTGCTCGGCATGATGCGGTGGCGGCCCAACGCCCTCTTCTCCGACGGCGCGGCGCATCTGCGCTACCGCACCACCCTCATCGACGTGTTCGACCTGGTGGAACCGCACGACCTGCGGGGACGCGTGCACCGGGCGGTGCGGCTGCTGGCCGCGCGCATCGGACCCCGCGGCGAGGCGGACCTGGTCGCGGACTTCTCCCGGCCGCTGATGGCGCTGGTCTTCAACGACCTGTTCGGGCTGCCGGACGATCAGGGCGACCGGCTCGAGAAGGGCCTGGGCAAGATGATGGAGGGCGGCGCGCAGGCCGCCGAGGGCGAGGCGCTGTACGCCCAGTACGTCCTGGACGTCATCGCCGCCAAGGCCGCGCAGCGCGGCGACGACCTGCCCAGCCGGCTCCTCGACCACCCCGCCGGACTGACCGCGGAGGAGGTCACCTGGCAGGTGTTCCTCACCCTCGGCGCCGGGTACGAGCCGACCGCCAACCTGGTGTCCAACACCCTGTCCCGGATCCTGGGGAACCCGGAGTACTACTCCACGCTCACCAGCGGCGCCCGGCCGGTCATGGACGCGGTGGTCGAGGTGCTGCACCACGAGACGCCGCTGGCCAACTACGGCATCTACTACGCCCGCAGGCCCGTCGCCTTCCACGGGGTGTGGCTGCGCGACGCGGTGCCGGTGGTGGTGTCGTACGGGGCGCTCGGGGTGTTCGCCGAGCAGGAGATCACCGGCGGCCGGCATCCGAACGACGCCTCGCATCTGTCGTGGGGCGCGGGCGCGCACGCCTGTCCGGTGAAGCAGCACACGCTGCTGCTCGTCACCGAGGCGATCGAGCGGCTCACCCAGTGGCTGCCCGATCTCGATCCCGTCCTGCCCCGGGATCGGCTCGACTGGCGGCCGGGTCCCTTCCATCGCTCGCTGACCGCGCTGCCCGTCCGCTTCAGCCCCCGCACGCCCGCCCCTGTCTCCTCCGACTCTTCCGACTCTTCCGACCAGCCAGGAGTTCGACCGTGACCGTGACCGACCGCATCGCCCTCGACCCGCTGGGCGCCGACATCCCCGGGGAGAGCGCCCGGCTGCGCGCCCTGGGGCCGATCGTGCCCGTGGAGCTGCCCGGCGGCATCCCGGCCTGGGCGCCCACCGGATACGACACGCTCAAGGAGCTGATCCTCGACCCCCAGGTCAGCAAGGACCCGCGGCGGCACTGGCGGCAGTGGCCGGAGCTGGGCGAGCATCCGTCCTGGGGCTGGATCCTGGGCTGGGTCGGCGTGGTCAACATGCTCTCCACGTACGGCGCCGACCATGCGCGGTTACGCAAGCTGGTCGCGCCGAGCTTCACCCACCGGCGCACGGAGGTGCTGCGGGGCCGGGTGGAGGCGATCACGGCGGAGCTGCTGGACGCCCTGGAGAAGGACGGCGCCGAGGTCGTCGATCTGAAGGCCGGGTTCGCGCATCCGCTGCCGCTGCGGATCATCTGCGAACTCTTCGGCGTGCCGGAGGAGTTGCAGGAGGCCACCGCCCGGCTGATCGCCGCGATCATGGACACCTCCGATCCGACGCCGGAGCACGCCGCGTTCGTCCAGGAGCAGATCGGCACGGTGCTGGGCGCGCTGATCGCCCACCGGACCGAGCACCCCGGCGACGATCTGACGACCGAGCTGATCCGGGTGCGGGACGAGGACGGCGACCGGCTGAGCGGCGAGGAGCTGGTGTACACGCTGCTGCTGGTCATCGGGGCGGGCTTCGAGACGACCGTGAACCTCATCGGGAACGCGACGGTGGCGCTGCTGGGCCGGCCCGAGCAGCTGGCGGCCGTGCGGCGGGGCGAGATCGGCTGGGACGCCGTCGTGGACGAGACGCTGCGGGTGTATCCGTCGATCGCGACGCTGCCGCTGCGGTTCGCCGTGAGCGACCTGAAGGTGGGGGACGTGACGATCCCGGCCGGGGACGCCATCGTCACCACGTACGCGGCGGCGAACGTGGACCCGGCGCACTACGGGGCGGACGCGGAGGTGTTCGACGCGGCCCGTGCGGCCGACGACCATCTGGCCTTCGGGCTCGGTGTGCACCGGTGCATCGGGGCTCCGCTGGCCCGGATGGAGGCGCTGACGGCGCTGCGGGGGCTCTTCGACCGGTTCCCCGAGCTGCGGCTGGACGCCGGCGGCGAGGAGCTGCGGCAGGTGCCCTCGTTCATCGCGAGCGGCTGGCAGGAGATCCCGGTGCGGCTGCGGGGCTGAACACACACGGGGGTGCGACCGGTCCCCCGTACCGGTCGTACCCCCGCGGTTCCTTGAACCTAACGGCCCGGCGGGCGGCTTGGGAATCGTGGCCGTGCCCGCTCGCGGGGCCGGAGGGCTCACCCGTGCACAGGTGAGTCCGGATGGCCCGATTACGCCCGGTGGGGGTGTCCTTGCAGGTCGGGCTGGTCGAGGTCGCCGGCGGCGAGGTGGGCGAGCACGACCTCGTACAGGTCGCTGCCGCCGGCCAGGAGCTGGCGTTCGAGGACGGGTTCGGCGCTGCGGACGTGTTCGCGGACGGTCTGCGCGTGCACGCTCAGGCGCTGGGCGGCGCGTTCGGCGTTGCCGCCGGCGGCGATCCAGGCGCGCAGGGTGCCGCGCAGGTCCCGGCCGTCGGTGTCGAGACGGGCCAGCAGTTCCTGCGCCCAGGCGCGCAGCGCGGGCCCGGTGAGCAGCTCGCCGAGCCGGGTGTGGGGCGCCGCGGCGTCGGCGGGCTCCTCCGCTATGCCGGCCTGCGCGTTGAGGGCGAGATGGACGGCGGCCCGGACGGTGAGGTCGGAGAAGTCGGTGCGCAGCAGGTTCTCGACGCGTTCCATGCGAGCGCGGACGGTGTTGCGGCTGACGCCGAGCACCTTCGCCGCGTTCACTGCCGTGAACTCCAGGCCGAGCCGGGTGGTGGCGAGCAGTTCGGCGCGGGTGTGGTGCGGGAGGGTGTCGAGGGGGCGCAGCAGCCGGGTGGTCCAGGCGCGCAGGACCTCGGGGTCCATCAGGCGTTCGGGGTGGGTGCGTTCGGCGTATACGGCCTTCTTGTCGGGGCGGAAGCGGGCGACGGCGAGCGCACTGACGGCCTGCCCGTAGGCGGTGGCGGTGTGGGCGAGGCTCTGCCGGGAGCTGCCCCCGAGGAACGCGCCGGGGTTGCGATCGCACAGGGCGCGCAGTGCGCTGCCCGCACTGTCGTCCGGGACGACGACGATGACATGGCCGTCGAGGGCGGGGCAGCGCACGACCAGTGCCGCGTCCCGGGTCGCCGCGACACAGGCCGCGGCGAGGCGGTCGCGTTCCTCGGGGCTGACCTCGACGACGTAGACGCAGGCGGTGTCGGCGTCGAGGAGGCCGGGCCACAGACCGGCGGCGACGCGGCGGGCGGCGACGGTGTCCTCGACCATGAGCAGTTGCAGGATGGCCAGGCGCAGATCGGCGGTGGCGCGGGCCAGTCGGTGTCCGGTGGCCGCGGTCCCCTGCGCGCGCAGGACGAGCTCCAGGACGCCCGCGGTGTGTCTGAGGACGTCGTTGGCGTGCCGGTCGAAGGGGCTGGTGCGGGTCACGGCGAGCACGCCGACCGATCCGGGCCGGGTGAGTTCGACCCTGATCAGGCGTACGCACCTGCCGTCGCCCTCCCAGGCGGCGGAGGCGAGCCGGCCGTCGGTGATGTCGGCGGCCAGGTTCTCGTCGAGCGGCGTGGACGGTCCGGCGAGGGAGGCGCCGGCGGCGTCGCGCAGGGAGACCGTCGCGTCGAGCGTCGTCGCGAGCCAGTCGACGATGCGGCCGACGTCGCGCCCGGTGGGGCGCAGGTGATCGAGGAGTGCCTGCGCCCACGTCGATCCGGCGCCGTCCGCCGCTTCGGTGTGGAGGTTCTCGTCGTCCCGGCCGCCCATGTCGGCGCTCTCCTCGTCGCTCATGGCCCCTGTGGGCCGAACCAGTCATATCGGTCGGGGACGTTACCTCACCGGCCTGGGAGACCGGGCCCGGCGAGCGCGGTGGGCCGGGGCGGTCCGCCGAAGGTCACCGGGTCGGCCGATGCCACCGGGCCGGCCGGTCCGCGGGGCGGGGCGGGGTGGGCGGCGGCCTTGCGCGGCAGCGCCCGCCGGCACGGCATAAGCTCGGTCAATGGCCAAGTACTACGACGTGCACCCCGAGAACCCCCAGCCGCGCACCATCTCCCAGGTCGCGGCCGCCATCCGGGCGGACGACGCGCTGATCGCGTACCCGACGGACTCCTGCTACGCGCTGGGCTGCCGGCTCGGCAGCAAGGACGGCATCGACCGGATCCGGGCCATCCGCGACCTCGACGACCGGCACCACTTCACGCTGGTGTGCCAGGACTTCGCGCAGCTCGGCCAGTTCGTGCGGGTGGACAAGGACGTGTTCCGCGCGATCAAGGCGTCGACGCCCGGCAGTTACACCTTCATCCTCCCGGCGACGAAGGAGGTGCCCCGTATGCTCCAGCACCCGAAGAAGAAGACGGTGGGCGTGCGCATCCCGGACCACGTCGTGACCCAGGCCCTGCTCGCCGAGCTCGGTGAACCCCTGCTGTCCAGCACGCTGTTGCTGCCCGGCGAGGACGAGCCGATGACCCAGGGCTGGGAGATCAAGGACCGGCTCGACCATGTGGTGGACGGCGTGGTCGACTCCGGGGACTGCGGCACCGAGCCGACGACGGTCATCGACTTCTCCGAGGGCGAGGCGGAGATCGTGCGGCGCGGGGCGGGCGACACCTCCCGGTTCGAATAGGGTCCTCGCGGGCGGTTCCGTGGCGCGTGCCACGATGAGCGCCATGACCTCCGTAGCTGGAACCATCGTCGACATCCCCACCGAGGACGGCGTCGCCGACGCCTATCTGGCGCACCCCGGGGACGGGGCGCCCCGGCCGGGCGTACTGCTCTACCAGGACGCCTTCGGTCTGCGCCCGCATCTCGAGGCCATGGCGGACCGGCTCGCCGAGGCGGGGTACACCGTGCTCGCACCGAACGTCTTCTACCGTCACGGGCGCGCTCCGGTCGTGGAGTTGCCCGAGTTCATCGACCCGGCCGCGCGTCCGGAGATCTTCGACGTGCTGTACCCGATCATGCGGTCCCTCACCCGCGAACTGTCCGTGCGGGACGCGGGCGCCTATCTGCGGTGGATGCAGGAGAGCGAGCTGGTCGCGGCCGGGCCGGTCGCGCTGACCGGCTACTGCATGGGCGCCCGGCTCGTCCTGTGGACCGCGGGCGGCCATCCGGACCGGGTCGCGGCCGCGGCGGGCTTCCACGGCGGGCAGCTCGCGACCGACGCGCCGGACAGCCCGCACCTGGCGGCCGAGCACATCGCGGCCGAGGTCTACCTCGGCCACGCCGACCAGGACGCGGCCCTGCCGCCCGAGCAGATGGAGCGCCTGGAGCAGGCCCTCACCGCGGCCGGCGTCCGCCACACCTGCGAGGTCTACGAAGGCGCGCGGCACGGCTACACGCAGGCCGACACCGCCGCGTACGACGAGCGGGGCTCGGAGCGGCACTGGGCCGCGCTCCTGGACCTGCTGAAGCGCACCTTCGGCTGAGCCTTCGGCCGAACCCGTCGTGCCGGCCCCGGACACGGCGGCGTCCCGCACCCGGGGGGAGCCCGGGTGCGGGACGCGGTCAGGCGGGGCCGGTCAGCCGGTCGTGACGGCGGTGTCGTCGATGACGAAGCTGGTCTGGAGCGAGGAGTCCTCGACGCCGGAGAACTTCAGGGCGACGGTGCTGCCCGCGAAGGAGCCGAGGCTGAAGGACTTCTGGACATAGCCGGTGGCCGCGTTGAGGTTGGAGTACGTGGCCAGGGTGGTGGACCCGGCGGTGACCGTCAGCTTGTCGTACTGGGTGCTGGTGGTGGTCTCGGCCGTGTCGATGTGGATATAGAAGGTGAACGTGGTGTTGGTGCAGCCGCTGGGGATCGTCACCGACTGCGTGAGCGTGTCGGTGTGGGTCGATCCGTAGCCGTCGAGCCAGGCCTTGTAGGAACCGGTGCGGGCCGCCTGGCTGCTGGAGCTGGTGATGACCCCGCTGGTCGCGGTCCAGGTGGTGTTGCCCGACTCGAAGCCCGCGTTGCCGAGGAGCTGCGTCGAGGTGCAGGAGCCGCCGCCGGTCGAGCTGACCGTCCAGGTGAAGGACGCGGTGCCGGTGGCGCCGGTGGAGTCGGTCACCGTGACGGTGGTGCTGTAGGAGCCGGCGGTGGTCGGCGTGCCGGAGATCAGCCCGGTGGAGCTGATCGACAGGCCGGTGGGCAGTCCGCTCGCGGCGTACGTCAGAGTGCCGCCGTTGGTGCTGCTGGCCGAGATCTGCAGGCTGACCGCGGTGCCGACGGTGGTGGACTGGCTGCCCGGGTTGGTGACCGTGACGCCGGTCGACGGGACCGTGATGTGGCTGCCGACGTTGATGCCGGCGAAGGCGTTGCCGACCCCGGCGTACTGGGTCGAGCTGGAGCCGTACAGCGCAGTGGCCGCGCTGAGGGCGGCGGTGCGGGCTCCGGCGTAGTTGGTGCTGGACGTCATGTACGTCGTCAGCGCCTTGTACCAGATCTGCAGCGCGGCGGCCCGGCCGATGCCCGCGACGGCCACGCCGTCCGAGGTCGGGCTGTTGTAGGTGACGCCGTTGATGGTCTTGCTGCCGCTGCCCTCGGAGAGCAGGTAGAACATGTGGTTCGCGGGGCCCGAGGAGTAGTGGACGTCGAGGTTGCCGATGCCGGAGTACCAGCTGTCGGCGGAGCTGCCGTCCTTGTCGGGCTCGTCCATGTAACGCAGCGGCGTGCCGTCGCCGTTGATGTCGATCTTCTCGCCGATGAGGTAGTCGCCGACGTCGGTGGAGTTGGCCGCGTAGAACTCCACGCCGGTGCCGAAGATGTCGGAGGTGGCCTCGTTCAGGCCGCCCGACTCACCGGTGTAGTTGAGGTTCGCGGTGTTGGAGGTGACGCCATGGGTCATCTCGTGGCCGGCCACGTCCAGCGAGGTGAGCGCGTGGGTGCCGCCGGAGCCGTCGCCGTAGGTCATGCAGAAGCAGTCGTCGTCCCAGAAGGCGTTGACGTACGCCGAGCTGTAGTGGACGCGGCTGTAGGCGGCGACGCCGTCGTTCTTGATGCCGCTGCGGCCGAAGGTGTTCTTGTAGAAGTCCCAGGTGGTCTGGGCGCCGAAGTGGGCGTCGACGCCGGCGGTCTGGGTGTTGGAGCCGGAGCCCGTTCCCCAGGTGTCGTCGGTGTCGGTCATCAGGGTGCCGGTGCCCGACGTGCCGTTGTTGAGGCTGTACGTCTTGTGGCCGCCGCGCGTGGTGTCGTACAGCTGGTACGTCGAGCCGGACAGCGTGGTGCCGATGGTGACGGTGCCGCTGTACTGGCTGTTGCCGGTGCCGGTCTCGATGCCCTCGAAGCGGGAGAGCTCGGCGCCGGTGGCCGCGTCGGTGACGACGTGCAGCTTGCTCGGCGTGCCGTCGTCCTGCAGCCCGCTGACCACGGTCTCCCAGGCCAGCTTCGGCGTGCCCTCGCCCGCCCAGATCACCTTGCGGGCGCTCTGCGCGGCGGGGTTCTCCGCGTCGAGGGCCTTGGCGGCGGTCAGGGCCTTGGTCTCGGCGGCCGACTTGCTGAACGTGGCGGCCGTGGACTTGACCGACACGGTACGGCGGTTGTTGTTGAAGGTCGTGCTGACGGTGCCGGCGGCCAGTGAGGCCGGGGGCGTGTGCACGACGAGGTCGCCGCCGAGGACGGGCAGACCGGCGAAGGTGCGCTCGTAGCGCGTGTGCACGGTGCCGTCGTTGTCCTTCACGACGTCCTTGACGAGCAGCTTCTCCTGGGCGCCGAGGCCGAGGGAGTCCGCCGTCTGCGTCGTCTTCGCCTCGGCGCTCTTGATCAGCGTCGTGCGCTGGGCGGGCGTGAGGTCGGCGGGCAGGCCGCCGGCGCGCAGGGGGCTGGGGTGGGGGGCTGCGGGCTTCGCGGCTGCCGGGACCGTCGAGACGCCGACGGCCAGGAGGGCGGCGGTGGAGAGCAGGGCTGCTCCGACCGCGGTCCGCTTGCGGGGGTTGGGTCTCACTCGTTCTCCTACTGCGGCGGCCGCGGGGTACGGCCGGTGACAGACCGGACAGACGGGTGTGCTGTCCGGGACGAGCTGAGTGGTGCGGGACCGTGAGGGTGTGCGGGCAACGTGCCGCTGTTGTGCGGCAGTTGGGTGGGAGAATGACAGGCTTGACAGTGGCATGTCAGCCACAGCGGGGTGCTTCGAGGGTTATCCCTCGGTACCTGAGGGTGTCGGAGTCGTCACCCGCGGCCGGACTGTGAGCGGTCTGTGCGTTCACTGTCCGGACCGGCGGTTCGCCCGGGTGAACGCGGGTGCGCCAAGTGCCTCTGCAGGAAGTCCACTTGGTGGCGCAGGACCTCTTCGGTGCACGCGGTGCCGACCGGCTGATGGCCGGTACCGGCCATCAGCACCAGATCGTGCGGACGCCCGGCTGCGCCCGACGCGTCGGACATCCGCTGGTCGGTGACGGCGCCTCCGGCGACGGCGGCGTGGAAGACGTCCGGACGGCGCAGCACGGCGAGCAGGGCGAGGGTGCCGCCGAAGGACCAGCCGTGGACGGCGACCCGGCCCAGGTCGAGGTCACGGTGGCGGCGGGCCGCCTCGTGCAGTGCGGTGTCCTGGTCGTCGAGGACGGGTCCGAACAGGTCGCCGTGGACCGCGCGTTCCCAGTCGGGCCCGCGCCCGGGGGTACCCCGTCCGTCGGCGACCAGGACGGCGAATCCGTGCTCGGCGCACCACTGCGACAGCAGGGTGTCGGAGTCCGTCCCGGCGGTGACCCGCTGGGCGCCGGCCCCGCCGTACGGGTCGAGGAGGACGGGCAGGGGTCCGCTGCCGGGGCGGCGCCAGGAGGGGGAGGTGGAGCCGGGCCCGCCGGGCGCGCGGGCCGAGGCGGAGGGCGGTGGCGTGCACGTCGAGCACCGGACGCTCGGCGTACGAGGCGATGGGCACGGCGGGTTCCCCCTCCCGCAGGACCGCGACCCGACCGGCGGCCCGACCAGTGGCCTGACGGGCGACCTGACCGCCGGCCTGAACTGCAGTCGCTAGCCGCCCTCCGCCATGCGCTGTCCGGGGACCACCAATCCGGTCTCGTAGGCGGCGATGACGGCCTGGACCCGGTCGCGCAGGCCGAGCTTGCCGAGGACGTTGCTGACGTGCGTCTTCACCGTGTGCTCGCTCACCACCAGCGCCCTGGCGATCTCGGCGTTGGACAGGCCGCCGCCGAGCAGCCGCATCGTCTCGCGCTCGCGGGCGGTGAGGACGTCCAGGCGTTCGGTCCGCGGCGGCGGCACGGCGGAGCCCGAGGTGAACGCGGCGATCAGGGTGCGGGTGACCGAGGGGGCGAGCAGCGAGTCGCCCGCCGCGACCACCCGGACCGCGTGGACGAGATCGTCCCGCCGGACATCCTTGAGCAGGAACCCGCTCGCGCCGGCGCACAGGGCGTCGAACAGATAGTCGTCCTGCCCCCAGGTGGTCAGCATGATCACCCGGCTGTCCGTTTCGCGGCAGACGATCCGGGCGGCCTCGATGCCGTCCATCCCCGGCATCCGGATGTCGAGCAGCACGACGTCCGGGCGGTGGGCCCGGGCGGCGCCGACCGCCTCGAACCCGTCCCCGCTCTCCGCGACGACCTCGATGCCGGGCTGTGCCGCCAGGATCATGGCGAATCCGGCGCGCACCAGCTCCTGGTCGTCGGCCACCACCACACGGATCGTCATGCCATCGCTCCCGCTTCCGGCGCGGCCAGAGGCAGCCGGGCCCGCACTTCGAATCCCGGGAGGCGGTCCGCCCGGGGACCGGCCGTCGCGCTCCCGCCGCAGGCCGCGGCCCGCTCACGCAGGCCGGTCAGGCCGTTCCCGCCGGACGGAAGGCCCCTTCCCGCGCCGCGGCCGTCGCCGCGGCCGTCGTCGACGACCCGTATCTCCAGACCGTCGTGCCGCCAGCGCAGCCGTACCTCGGCGCGGTCCGCTCCGGCGTGCTTGACGACGTTGGTCAGCGCCTCCTGCACGATCCGGTACGCCGCGGTGTCGCCGTCGGCGGGCATCGGACGAGGCTCGCCCTCGGCGGTGCAGGACACCTCCAGGCCCGCCCCCGCGACCTGGCGGGCGAGCGCGGGCAGGTCATGGATCGTCAGCCGCGGGGCGCGCGGGTCGTATCCGCCCTTGCCTCCGTGCCTCCTGTCGTCCTCGCCGTCGTCCTTGTCGTCCCTGAGGACGGCCAGCATGGACCGCAGCTGGTCGAGGGCGTCGCGGCCGGTGCCGGCGATCGCGCCGAACGCGGCCGAGGCGCGAACGGGGTCCGTGTCCAGCACGACCGGCCCGGCCTCGGCCTGGACCACCATCAGGCTGATCGAATGGGCCAGCACATCGTGCATGTCCCGGGCGATCCTGGCGCGTTCGCGTTCGGCGGCGCGCTCCTCGTCCATCCGGCGGTCGCGTTCGAGACGGGCGGCGCGTTCGGCCAGCACGGCCGCCTCGGCGCGGAAGCCGGCGGAGGCCCGCCCGAGCGCGTAGGCAGCGACGTACAGGACGATTCCGCGGGTCGCGGTGTCCGGCGAGCCCACCGTGGCGAGGCCGACGGCGCACATCACCAGGAACACCGGGATCCGCACCCGGGGCGGGGAGACCGACGCCATCCCGTACAACGCGATGAGGTCTCCGTACCAGAGCGGCTGCGGAGCGACCGGTTCGGCGAGGTCGTAGAGGCCGGAGAAGGCGGAGCAGACGAGCAGGACCGGCGCCGGGGCGCGCCGACGCGCCGCCAGGGGAAGCGACGCCCCGACTGCCGCGACATACCCCCACCAGTGCCAGGGGCGTCCGCCGTCGCTGTGCGCGAACAGCAGGGGCGCCGACTGGGCGACGGCGGTGACGACGGCGAGCGCGACGTCCGACCACGGCGAACCCGCGAGGCGGCGGAGCGAGGGGGGAAGGGGCAGTGCGGGCATGGCGACGGATTCTTCCATGGGGGCGTTCGGCGGCGGTCGTTCAGCTGCGCGCGGCGGTGGGAGCGGCGCCGCGGCGACCGGGCAACGGCGCGAGTCCGACGTACAGCAACAGGCCGACGGCCGGCAGCGCGTCCAGTCCCAGGAGGGAGACCAGCACGGCGAGCGCCACCGCGACCGCCCGCCACACGGGAACCGCGCGGGCCACGGCGAGCCGGCCGAACATGACGAGCAGACCGAGGAAGAGCAGCACCGGGCCCACGGTGTAGACGACGAGGTCCACCCCGGGGACGCTCTGGACGTCGGCGAACATCCCCCGCATGGCCTCGTGATCGGCGGCGCGCGCACCGACGACGATGTCGATCGCGATCTGGACCATGGAGCAGACGGCGCCGACGATGCCGACGACGGCCGTGCCCGTGGCGAACGGGCCGCGGCCCGCCAGTCGGCGCAGTGCCAGGAACACCGGGACGAACAGGATCAACGCGGCCAGGAACGCGAGGTGCCCGGTCGTCCAGGCCGGCCCGGGACCGCGCTCGCCGTCCAGGCCGTCCAGGATGCGCAGGCCCGCGTAGACGATGACGAGGAGTGGGGCGGCGGCGAAGGCGATGGTTTTGTCCATGCCGTGGATCCTCGCCGCGGCGGCACCCCCCGGACATCGCCGACGCGACCCATCTGCGGCCTCCCTCGGAAGAGGGAGGAACGATGAGTCCGCAGGAATCGCTTGCGTTCACCTCTCCCTTACCCGTAGACATAGCTTCCTTGAACGTCCGTCACTCTGGGGGGAGTTGGCGTGGAAGGCACGATCGACGGGTTTCGCTACGGAGTGGTCACCCCGGTGGCGGCCTTTGTGATGGCCTGTCTGGGAGGAGCGCTCGGGCTGCGCTGCATCGTGCGGACGCTGCTCAGCACCGATTCCTGGAAGCCCGGCTGGCTGGCGCTCGGGGCCGCGTCGATCGGCTGCGGCATCTGGACGATGCACTTCATCGCGATGATCGGCTTCCAGGTGGAGGAGACCCGGATCGGCTACGACGTCGGCCTGACCGTGCAGAGCCTCGCCGTCGCGGTCGCGGTGGTCGGCGTCGGCGTGTTCATCGTGGGCTACCGGGGCGCCGGCCGCGGGGCGCTGTCGCTCGCCGGCGTCGTCACCGGTCTCGGGGTCGCTGCGATGCACTACCTGGGCATGGCGGCGATGCAGCTCAACGGGGACATCGAGTACGCCCCGCGCACGGTGGCGCTCTCCGTGCTGATCGCGGTGATCGCCGCGACCGCGGCGCTGTGGGCGGCCGTCACCGTCCGCGGGTTCCTCACCAGCCTGGGCGCCAGCCTGGTGATGGGCCTCGCGGTGTCGGGGATGCACTACACGGGGATGGCCGCGGTCAGCGTCCATGTGCACGGCGCGACCTCGTCGTGGGCCGGCGACAGCCCGACCTCGCTGCTGCTGCCGATGCTGATCGGCCCGGTGATCTTCCTGCTGCTGGCCGGCGTGGTGGTGATGTTCGACCCGCTGCTCGTGCTCGGCGACGGCGATTGGAACCGCGCCTCCCGGGCCGGGCGGGCCGCGGCCCCGGCGGAGGAGCCGGCCGGCAAACCCGCCGCCGGTCGGTCATGGAGCGCCGGGCCACGGTGAGACGCCTGGGTCGGTGACGTCAACTGGGCGTCATGCGGCCCCAGTTGACCGGCAGCGGCAGCTGTCCTCACCGCCCACCCGGGTCCTGGCATGTTCGCGATGATTGCTACGGTGCACCGGTGTCTGACTCCTCACGCGATACCGCCGAAGGCGCCGGCTGGGGCGGCGCCGACCGAGGCGCGTACCAGCGGCTCATGCCGGCCGAGGTCGAGAAGATCTCGTGGCTGAACCCCCGGACCCTGTGGGCCGCCCGCAACGGCGTGCTCGCCTCCTGGTTCGGCGACCCGACGGGCCGTACCCGCGCCCGGTGGGTCGCCCAGCGGGCGGCTGCGGGCGCCCCCGCCGACAAGGTGATCCGACGCACCGACCCGGACCACTTCTCCTTCATGGTCATCGGCGACACGGGCGAGGGCGACGATCCCCAGTACGCCGTCGTGCCGGGCTTTCTGAGGGCGAGTCAGGGAACGTCCTTCGCGGTCCTCGCCAGTGACGTCATCTACCCGGTGGGCAGCGCCGACGACTACGGCAGCAAGTTCTTCCGCCCGTACCGCGACTACCAGGCCCCCATCTACGCGATACCGGGCAACCACGACTGGTACGAGGACCTCGGCGCGTTCATGCGGGTCTTCTGCGACGACGCCCCCGCCCTGCCCGCCGAGCCCGCGCCGCGCCTGTTCAGCCGCGCCCGGCTGCGCTCGTGGCTGTGGCACCGACCGAGCGCCCGGGACGGCGAACGCCTCGCCGAGGCACGGGAGTTACGGTCGGCATCGGGCCAACGGGCCGCGCAGCCCGGGCCGTACTGGGCGATCGACACCGGACCGGTGCGGATCATAGGCATCGACACCGGGCTCCTGGGCTCCCTCGACGCCGAACAGGGCGCATGGCTGCGCGAGGTGTCGCAGGGGCCGCGGCCGAAGATCCTGATCACCGGCTCGCCGCTGTACGTCGACGGCGAGCACCACCCGTGCCCCATCGACGGGGGCGGCACCGTCGACGACATCGTCAGCGCGCCCGAGCACCGCTATGTGGCGGCGATCGGCGGCGACATCCACAACTACCAGCGCTACCCGGTGCGGTTGGCGGACGGCCGGACGCTCCAGTACGTCGTCTCGGGCGGCGGCGGCGCCTTCATGCACGCCACGCACACCATCCCGCGCGTGTCCGTCGCCGGCGTGACGGAGGAGGACTTCCGCTGCTATCCGCTGCGCGGCGACTCCCTGGCCTTCTACAGCGGGCTCTACGGCCGACGGCTGCGACTGCGCCGCTTCTTCTCCCTCACCGCGGCGCAGAGCCAGGCGGTCGTCGCCGAGCGGCTGGGCATCCCGCCGACGCGCACCCCGGGTCCGGAGGTGAAGGTGACGCGGCGGATCCGGCTCGTCGCCGGCCTGCTGGGCACCGGGAGCCGCCCGGAGCGCCGCAGACGCTTCCGGCTGCCCGTGCGGAAGATCTACACCCAGCTCTTCTCGCCGAGCTCGGCCACCTACAGCCCGCCGTTCTTCAAGTGCTTCCTGCGGCTGGACGTCTCACCGGAGTCGGTCCGGCTGCGCTGTTTCGCGGCCACCGGGAATCTCGCGCAGGAGCTGAACCCGCCGGTCGAGGACGACGTCACCATCCCGCTCGGCTGACGCCACCCGGGACGGCGCGGGAGAACGGCACGGGGAATGCCGCGCGGCCCGTACGACTTGTACGAGCTGTAGACCGTACGCAGTGACGCCGAACGTGCCGCGCACCATGGAGGAGCTCTTGTCGTCGACCTCACGCCCCTTGCGCAAGCTGGGCTTCCTCACCATCGGACTGTTCGACGGGGACGACCCGGCCCGAGGCCACGAGACCACGCTGGAGATCATCGAGCTGGGCGAGCGGCTCGGCTTCGACAGCGCCTGGGTGCGCCATCGCCATCTGCAGTACGGCATCTCCTCCCCCGTCGCCGTCCTGGCCGCCGCCTCGCAGCGCACCCGCCGCATCGAGCTGGGCACCGCGGTCATCCCGCTGGGCTGGGAGAACCCGCTGCGCCTCGCGGAGGATCTCGCCACGGTCGACGTCCTGTCCGGGGGCCGGCTCAACCCGGGGGTGAGCGTGGGCCCGCCGATGCACTACGACCAGGTCAAGGAGGCCCTGTACCCGGACACGGCCGACGCCGAGGACTTCAGTTTCGAGCGGGTGCGGCGGCTGCTGGACCTGGTGCGCGGCAAGTCCGCCTCCGACTTCAGCGGGGTGGAGGGCTTCGAGGTGTTCTCCGACCGGGTCCAGCCGCACTCGCCCGGCCTGGGCCGCCGCCTCTGGTACGGCGGGGGCAGCCTGCGCTCGGCGCAGTGGGCAGGCGAGCACGGGATGAACTTCCTGACCAGCAGCGTCGTCAAGGCCGAAGGGCCCGACGACACCCGGGACTTCGCGGAGATCCAGCTCTCGCACGTGCGCGCCTTCCGCGCCGCGCACCCCGACGGCGAGGCCGCCCGGGTCTCCCAGGGCCTGGTGGTCATCCCCACCGACTCCGCCTCGCCCGAACAGCGCGCGAAGTACGAGGAGTTCGCCGCCAAACGACTGCCGCGCACCGCCGCCCCGCAGGGCCCGGCGCGGCTGCTGTTCGCGCCGGACCTGGTCGGCACCTCGGCCGAGATCGCCGAACGCCTGCACGCGCACGCCGCGTTCCGGGAGATCGACGAGGTCGCCTTCGCGCTGCCGTTCACCTTCGACCACGAGGACTATGTGCAGATCCTCACCGACATGGCGACGAAGCTCGGCCCGGCGCTCGGCCGGCAGCCGAGCGCCTGAGGTTCACCAGCGACCGGGCTCCGTCCCCGTCACCGGCTCCGACGGCCTGCCGTCCACGCCGACGGGGACGTCGCCGGCGAGCATCACCCGGTGCATGGTGCGCGGGAAACCCAGGTGGGCGCTGTCGCCGGGGGCGAGATGCATCGTCGCGCGGTTGTCCCAGAAGGCCACGCTGCCCGGTTCCCAGCGGAAGCGCACCGTGTACTCGGGGCGGGTCGCCTCCTCCAGGAGCAGGTCCAGGATCGCCCGGCTCTCGGCGCGCGAGAGGCCGGTGATCTGCTCGACGTAGTAGCCGTTGACGTACAGCACCCGCTCGCCGGTCTCCGGGTGGACGCGGACCAGCGGGTGCACCGAGGCGACCTGGTGGTCCAGGAGGTGACGCAGATACGCGTCGTCGCCGAGGCGTGGCTGGTAGCCGACGCCGAGCCGGTGCTCGGCGCGCAGCCCGGCGGTGAACTCCCGCAGCGGCGCGGAGAGTCCGGCGTACGCGGCGGCCAGGTTGGACCAGGTCGTGTCGCCGCCGTAGGGCGGCACGGTCTCGGCGCGCAGGATCGTCGCGGCCGGCGGGTCGACGCGGGCGCCGTGGTCGCAGTGCCAGCCGCGCAGGAGGGTGTGCCGGCGGCGGCGGAGCCACTCCTCGTGCTCCATGCCGAACTTCCCGCCCAGTTCCAGCCGGTCGGCGGTCGTCTCGATCTCCGGGAAGTCCGGCGGCGAGGCGCTGCCACGCTTGCGCGGGACGACGGGTTCGCCGAACCGGCGGGCGAACGCCACCTGCCCCGCGTGGTCGAGGCGCTGGCCGCGGAAGAACACCACCTTCCAGCGCAGCACCGCCGCCCTGATCGCGGCGACCTGGGCGTCGTCGAGGCCGGCGGCCAGGTCGACGCCGTCGATCTCGGCGCCTATGTGCCCGGCGACCGGATTCACCGCCACTGCGGCCGACTCCGTCACCCGGCCGTCGAAGTCCGTCGTCATGCCCGCTCCGCTCGCTCGTCGTGGCTCGTCCGAAGCCACCCCTGCCCGGGTGTCCGGTTGATCAATCCGCCCCCCGTCCCCGAGGCTGGGGAACGACACAGTCGAGGGAAGGTCCCATCGTGATCAACATCCCGCAGCACACGCTCAACGACGGCACGCAGCTCCCGGCCCTGGGTCTGGGCACCTGGCCGATGGACGACGCGGAGGCGGAGCAGGGGGTGGCCGAGGCGCTCGGCCTCGGCTATCGACTCGTCGACACGGCGACGAACTACCGCAACGAGACCGGGGTCGGCCTGGGCGTGGCCCGCAGCGGAGTGGCGCGCGAGGAGCTCGTGGTCACCACGAAACTGCCCGGCCGCCACCACGGGTACGAGGAGACGCTCGCGTCCTTCGAGGAGTCCCGTCGGCGGCTCGGCCTCGACTACGTGGACCTGTATCTGATCCACTGGCCGCTCCCCCGGGTCGACCGGTTCGTCGACTCCTGGCGGGCCATGATCAAGCTGCGCGAGGAGGGTCTGGTCCGGTCGATCGGCGTCTCCAACTTCACCGCCGCGCACATCGAGCGGCTGGAGGAGGAGACCGGCGTCCTGCCGTCCGTCAACCAGATCGAGCTGCACCCGCTGTTCCCCCAGGACGAGCTGCGCGCCTTCCACGAGGCCAAGGGCGTGCGCACGGAGAGCTGGAGCCCGCTGGGCCGCGGTTCGGCGCTGCTCCAGGATCCGGCCGTGGTGTCGGTCTCCGAGGCGCTGGGCGTGACCCCCGGCCAGGTGGTGCTGCGCTGGCACGTCCAGCTCGGCCTGGTGCCGATCCCGAAGTCGTCGAGCCCCGAACGCCGGCGCGCCAATCTCGACGTCTTCGGCTTCGAGCTCGGCCCGGCGCAGCTGGCGGCGATCACGGCGCGGGCGCACCGGCGGCTGGGCGGCGACCCCGAGGTGCACGAGGAGTTCTGAGCGTTCGCGCCGCCGGCTCACTCGGGTGCCAGCGGCTGCTCCGCCCAGATCGTCTTGCCCCGGCCCGTCTGCCGGCTGCCCCAGCGCTGGGTGAGCTGCGCGACGAGCAGCAGGCCGCGCCCGCCCTCGTCGAAGGCGTGGGCGCGGCGCAGGTGGGGTGAGGTGGAGCTGCCGTCGGACACCTCGCAGATGAGGGTGCGATCGCGGATCAGGCGGAGCTGGACGGGGGCCGCGCCGTAGCGGATGGCGTTGGTGACGAGTTCGCTGACGACGAGTTCGGTGACGAAGGCGGCCTCCTGAAGTCCCCAGGCGGCGAGTTGCTCGGTGGCGGCCTGTCGGGTGGCGGCCACCTGGGCGGGGTCCGGGGTGACGTCCCAGGTGGCGACCCGGTCCGTGCCGAGGGCGTGGGTGCGGGCGAGCAGCAGCGCGACGTCGTCGCCGGGCTCCTCCGGCAGGACCGCCTTGAGGACGCTGTCGCACAGGGCGTCGAGGGTGGCGGCGGACGCGGTGAGGGCGCTGCACAGTTCGCCGGTGGCGCGGTCGACGTCCCGGTCGCGGTCCTCGATGAGGCCGTCCGTGTAGAGGGCGAGGACCGATCCCTCGGGCAGTTCCAGCTCGACGGCCTCGAAGGGCAGTCCGCCGACGCCGAGCGGCGGTCCGGGAGTCATGTCGAGCAGTCGGGTGGTGCCGTCGGGCAGGACGAGGGCCGGCGCGGGGTGGCCGGCCGCGGCGGCGGTGAGGCGGCGGCTGACGGGGTCGTAGACCGCGTAGAGGCAGGTCGCGCCGAGTTCGGCGACCTCTTCGCCGCTCTCGCCGCCTTCGTCGTAGGCCGCCAGGTGGGTGACGAGGTCGTCGAGGTGGGTGAGGAGTTCGTCGGGCGGCAGGTCCACGTCGGCGAGGGTGCGCACGGCCATGCAGAGCCGTCCCATGGTCGCCGAGGAGGGGATGCCGTGTCCGACGACGTCGCCGACGACGAGGGCGACCCGGCTGCCGGAGAGCGGGATGACGTCGAACCAGTCGCCGCCGATGCCGGCCGTGGAGCCGCTGGGCAGATAGCGGTGGGCCACGTCGACGGCGGCCTGTCCGGCCAGGCCGCGGGGCAGCAGGCTGTTCTGGAGGGCGAGCGCGGTGGTGCGCTCGCGGGCGAAGCGGCGGGCGTTGTCGATGCAGACGGCGGCCCGGCTGGCAAGCTCCGCGGCGAAGACGGCGTCGTCGTCCTCGTAGTCGTCGGGGTGGGCCATGCGGATGCCGACCAGGACGCCGAGGACGGTGCCGCGGGCCCGCAGCGGCACGGAGATCATCGAGTGGACGCCGCGGCGGTAGCGGCCGCCCTCGGGAGCGCGCGCGTCGCGTTCGGCGAGCCAGCGCATGAAGTCGGGCTCGCCCGCCCGGCTGAGGATCGCGTGCCCTTCCCGCAGGGCGCGGGCGGGCGGGCTGAACGGCGGATGGCTGTCGGTGTCGCCGAGGTGGACCGCGGCCTCGGGGGTGCCGTCGCGGACGGAGCCGTGGGCGACGCGGCGCAGCACGATCTCGCCGTCGGGCACCGGGGGCGGCTCGTCCGTGCCGAGGACCCATTCGAGGAGGTCCACGGCGGCGAAGTCGGCGAACTGCGGGACGAGCAGCTCGATGACCTCCTCGGCGGTGCGCACCACGTCGAGGGTGGTGCCGATGGAGACGGCCGCCTCGTTGAGCAGGGCCAGGCGCTGGCGGGCCAGATACTGTTCGGTGCTGTCGAAGGCCGCCAGGGCGACGCCGGCGACCTCCCCGGAGGCGTCCCGCACGGGCCACATCTCGGTGGTCCAGGCGTGTTCCCGGTTGAGGGAGGGCGCGCCGGTCCAGCTCTCGTAGCGCACCGGGCGGCCGGTCTCGGCGACCTGGCGCAGATGCCAGTTGAAGCCCTTGCTGTGCTCGGCCTCCTCGATGGTGTCGGGGAAGTAGCGGCCCAGCAGGACGTCCTCGGCGACGCCCATGACCCGGCAGGCGACCTCGTTGAGGCGCAGGTAGCGCTGCCGGGGGTCGAAGACGGACATGGACATGGAGGCCTGCTGGAAGGCGCGTCCGGCGAGGGTCGGCTCCGGGGCGGCGGGCCGTTCGGCGGTGAGCGTCCAGCCGATGGGAGCGCCGTCGGGGCCGAGGGTCGGGCAGGCGGTGACGGCGAGGGCGACGGGGTGGCCGTCGCGGTGGCGCACGACGACGGGGCCGGTCCACTGGCCGGCCCGACGTCGTGGCAGCTTCTCGGCGAGCAGGTCGACCGCGGCCCGCCCCACGGCCTCCTGGGCCGCATGGCCCGTCAGCAGACGGGCACCCTCGCTCCAGCCCGTCACGATGCCGCGCGCATCGACGACCGCCGCAGCGACGACATGCTCCATGTCGTCCATGTCGTCCAGAATGGTCCCTTTGGCCCGGTGCATCAACCGCGCCGGGGCCGGGCCGGGCGGGGTCAGGCCGGGCCGGGTCAGGCCCGGTGGGCCCGTACGGCGTCGAGGGCGCGGTCGGCGTGGGTGTTCATCCGCAGCTCGCTGCGCACGACGTCCAGGACGGTGCGGTCCTGCCCGATGACGAAGGTGACCCGCTTGGTGGGGGCCAGGGAGAAGCCGCGCTTCACGCCGAACCGTTCCCGCACCGCGCCGTCCGCGTCGGACAGCAGCGGCATGCCGAGGGTGTGCCGGCCGGCGAACTCCTGCTGACGGTCGACGGTGTCCCCGCTGATGCCGACCGGGCGGGCGCCGACGGCGGCGAACTCGGCGGCCAGGTCACGGAAGTGGCAGGCCTCGGCGGTGCAGCCGGGGGTGAGGGCGGCGGGGTAGAAGAAGAGGACCACCGGTCCGTCGGCGAGCAGTTCGGTGAGGCTGCGCACCGTGCCGGTCTCGTCCGGCAGCGCGAAGTCGTCGACGAGGTCGCCGGTCTGCAGAGCCTTGGTCATGCCCGTCCCTCCAGGGGGTTCGCGGTGGTGGCGGTGCGGTCGGCGACGCTGCGGGCCCACAGCACGAGCGGCGCCTGCAGGGGGAGGCGGCCGATGGCGGCGGCCTTGAGCGGGGTGGGACGGTGCCGCCAGTCCCAGGCCATCTTGACGTTGGCGGGGAAGACGCCGACGAAGAACG
This sequence comes from Streptomyces sp. NPDC001858, assembly GCF_053594615.1. Taxonomy (NCBI): domain Bacteria; kingdom Bacillati; phylum Actinomycetota; class Actinomycetes; order Kitasatosporales; family Streptomycetaceae; genus Streptomyces; species Streptomyces sp. NPDC001858. The sequence continues at coordinate 25,567 of NZ_JBSFEV010000032.1, read as the reverse complement.
CGGCCGTGGCGAGCGCGGCCGGTTTCCTGGTCCGCGGCCACGCCACTCCGGCCGCCAGCGCGAGTTCGGCGACGCCGCTGGCGTACGTCCAGGCCCTGGGCGAGCCCGGCAGCGCCCGGGGGACGATCGCGTCGAACGGGCGCGGCACGGCGATGTGGGCCGCCCCCATGCCGGCCAGCAGGCCTGCCAGCAGCAGGGGTGAGCGTTCGGACCGGGGCACGGTTCCTCCTCTGATGACCTGGGGCCAGAGATTACTGGAGGGTAGGCGGCGGTCCGGCGGCGGGGTCCCGGGCCGGGCGCTCCCCAACTCGCCCCTGGTGGCGGCCGGGTGTGTACCCATGCGGAGGACGAGCCGCAGCGGTGGGCGACCGTGGTGACGGCAGTGTCGTCGGCCGGCAGGCGCAGGGCGCGGTAGAGCCGGGACGGGGTGCGCCACTGGGGAAGGTCATACCGAACTCGCGCCGAAAGAGGCGCCTGAGGATGCGTCCGCCGGCGCCGACCGCCGCGCCGAGGACTGCGAGGGTGCGCTGGTCGGCCGGGGCGACTGGCCGGCGTTCCTGCGGCTGTCGGGGGCCGTGGGGTGCCGCTGCTCGGTCGTCTTCGTCGGCCTGAGCGCGTTCGTCTCGCTGTACGTGCGGGAGCGCACCGGCGCTGGGGAGACCGCCGGTACGGCCGCGCTGTGCGGGCGGTGCGGTGCGGTGCGGTGCGGTGGGGACGCTGGCCGGGAGCCGGCCGGCCGAGCGGCAGGGGCGGCTCACGTCGTCCGCCGCTCGTACGGGGTCACGCTGCTCGCGGTCGCGGGCGTGCTCCTCATGCCCGGTGGGCCGCTGTACCTCTTCGTGGCCCTGGCCTCGGCGGGGCTGTACGTGCCGTTCTCGCTGCACGTGACGCTGGGCCAGGGCTGTCCGCCCCGGCGCGTCGGCACCGCCAGCGCCGTCACCCCGGGGCTGACGGTGAGCGTGGGCGGCGCGGCGGCGGCCCCGGCGATCGGGCTGCTCACCCTGCTGCTGCCTCCCGGCGGCGCGGTCTGCGCGAGCCCGCGCCGGTCCCGGGGCCCCGGTCAGGCGGTGACGGGGGGCTGCTCCGGCTCGTCCTCGACCGCGTAGGAGAGGAAGTCGTCGACCATGCGGTGGAAGAGGGCGGCGAGCTGGCCCAGCTCCTCGGGGGACCACTCGGACAGCGCCAGCTGCATCCCTCGGGCGCCCGCGTCCCGGACCCGGTCGACGGCGGCGCGGCCGGCCTCGGTGAGCTGGATCCGCTGGGCCCGGCCGTCGTCGGGGTCGGGGACGCGGGTGACGTACCCGGACTTCTGGAGCTGCTGCACCGTGCGGGTCACATGGGAGGCCTCCACGCCCAGGCGCTGGGCCAGCTCACCGGGCCGCAGCGGCTCGGTGTCGGCGACCTGCCGCAGCAGGGCGACTGCGGCGCGGTCCAGCGGGACTCCGGCCATCGACATCAGCCGGTCGTGCTGGCGGGCGCGGGTGCTCAGATAGGTGATGCGCGTGAGCGCGCGCTCGATCTCGATCACTTCCGGAGTGGCGACGGAGGGCAGGGGGAGCGGTTCGGTGGACATGCGACCCACTTTACCATCTTGTTGCGTAACTCAAGTAATTTACTGCCTCCGCCGTGCCCGGCACGGGTGCCCGCCCGTCGGCCAAGCGCTCCGCTGGAAGTGCCGCGATGTGCCGTCGATTGACTGCGGCGCCATCGTGGCCGGTCGCGCCGTTCCTCGCACCCCTTCAGGGCGCTGCCGAACCGCCGCCGACTTCGCCCGACCCGCTCAGGCCGGGACGGGGACGCTGTCGCCCCAGGCCGCGCCGGCCGCGATCGTCTGACGCCACGCCCGGATCGCCTTCGGCGGCATCCCGACCGCGAGCGCCCCGCTCACCCGGTCGCCGGTGCGGTACACGGCCACGAACCGGCGTTCGGCGAGATCGCCCTCGACGACGGCCACCTCGTCGTGGCCGCGCAGGAACCCGTACGCCTGGATCTTCATGTCGTACTGGTCCGACCAGAAGTACGGCACCGGTGCGAAGGGCTTGCGCGCCGCGGCAGGGGCGAGCAGGTTGCGGGCGGCGGCCATGCCCTGTTCGGCCGCGTTGGTGCGGTGCTCGATCCGCATCGACGTCCCGAACAGCGGGTTGTGCCAGCGGGCCACGTCCCCCGCGGCGTACACCCGCTGCGCGGCCTCCAGGTACGGGTCGCAGACCACGCCGTCGCCCACCGTCAGCCCACTGCCGGCCAGCCAGTCGGTGTTGGGCGTGGAGCCGATCGCGACGAGCACCTCGTCGGCCTCGACGAGCTCGCCGTCGCCGAGCCGCACCCCGTCCTCGGTCACCTCGGTCACGGTGACCCCGCAGCGCAGGTCGACCCCGCGGTCGAGGTGGGCCCTCGACAGGACCCGTCCGACCTGCTCCCCGACCGCGTGGGCCAGCGGCACCTCAGCCGGTTCCAGGAGCGTGACCTCCGCCCCGAGCCGCCAGGCGACGGCCGCCGCCTCCGCGCCGAGGAAGCCCGCGCCCACGACGACCAGCCGCCGTCCGGGCGTCAGCCGTTCCCGCAGGGTGAGCGCGTCCTCCAGGGTGCGCAGCACGTGCGCGCCCTCGCCGGGCAGCCGGCGCGGCCGGACCCCGGTGGCGAGGATCAGCCCGTCGTAGGGCGCGTCGGTCCCGTCGGCCAGCCGCACCACGCGTCCGGCCGGATCGAGTCCGGTGGCCGCCACGCCGAGCCGCAGGTCGAGGTCTAGGGCGGCGAGGTCGCCGGCCGGGCGCAGCTGGAGCCGGTGCTCCTCCCATGCGGAGGCAAGCACCTGCTTGGACAGCGGCGGCCGGTCGTACGGGAGGTGCGGTTCGTCCCCGATCAGGGTGAGGGGGCCGGTGTGGCCCTCGCGGCGGAGGGTCTCGACCGCGGCGAGTCCGGCGGCCGAGGCGCCGACGACGACGATCCGGTTCACTGCTCGACCAGCCGGATCGCGGCCGCGGGACAGACGGCGACGGCCTCGCGGACGTCGTCGAGGAGTTCGGACGCGGGCCGCTCCTCCAGCAGGATCGCGATGCCGTCGTCGTCCTGATCGAAGACCTGCATGGCGGCGACCACGCACTGCCCCGAGGCGACGCACTTGTCGGCTTCCAGCTCCACCTTGACGGCACTCATGGGATGTCCCTTCTTCATGTTCTTCACGGTCTGTTGTGGGGGTGTTGGGGGTGTCTCGGGACGGGAAGCCGTCACCAGGTCACGGGCAGGGCGTGGACGCCGTAGATGAAGGCGTCGTGCTTGAAGCGGACGTCGTCCGGCGAGCCGGCCGGCCGCAGGGTGGGGATGCGCTTGTAGAGCGTGCCGTAGACGACCTGGAGCTCCATGCGGGCCAGCGGCTGGCCCAGGCACTGGTGGACGCCGAAGCCGAAGGCGACATGGCGGCGGGCGTCGCGCGTGAGGTCGAGCCGGTCGGGGTCGGGGAAGACCGCGGGGTCCCGGTTGGCGATCTCGTTGGCCAGGATGAGGCCTTCGCCGGCCTTGACGACCTGTCCGGCGATCTCGATGTCCGCAACGGCTGCGCGCCGCCGGCCCAGGTGGGTGATGTGCAGATAGCGCAGCAGTTCCTCGACCGCGGAGGCGACGAGCCTGGGGTCGTCGCCGTCGCGGAGCAGGGCGAGCTGGTCGGGGTTCCGGAGGAGGGCGAGCGTGCCGAGGGCGATCATGTTCGCGGTCGTCTCGTGTCCCGCGATCAGCAGGAGGAGCGCCATCTCGGTCGCCTCCCGGTGGTCGATCTCACCGGCGGTGATGCGTCCGGCGATGCTCGACAGCAGGTCGTCGCGCGGGTCGGCGAGCCGTTTGCCGATGAGCGCGGCGAGGTAGCCGGCCACTTCGCGGCCGGCCTGTCCGCGCTGTTCGGGGGTGGCGTCCCGGTGGACCATCGTCTTGGTGTTGTCCTGGAAGAAGGCGTGGTCGTCGTAGGGCACGCCGAGCAGTTCGCAGATCACCAGCGAGGGGATCGGGAGGGCGAACGCCTCCACCAGGTCCACCGGTTTGGGACCGGCCAGCAGGTCGTCGATCAGCTCGTCCACGATGCGCTGGACGGTGGGGCGCAGGGCCTCGACCTTCTTGATGGCGAACGGCGCCGTCACCATCCGGCGCAGCCGGGCGTGTTCGGGGTCGTCCATCATGATGAAGCTGAGCTTGCCCTCGCCGCCCTCGGGACTGGCCTTGGTCGGATAGCCGGGGCTGTCGGTGTCCGCGCTGACCCGGGGGTCGCCGAGGACGGCCCGCTGTTCGGCGTAGCGGGTGACGAGCCATGACTCGCTGCCGTCCCAGAGCCGCACCTTCGTCAGGGGCGCCTGTTGCTGCAGTTCCTTGAGGGCGGGTGGGGGGTCGAAGGGGCAGCGGGCGGCCCGGGGCATCGGGAACTCGGGTACGGCGTCGGGGACTTCGGGGGCCGCGCCGGTCAGGGTTTCGGCCATGGGCTCTCCTCGGTGGTGGGGGGCTCCGGGAGGCCGGAGCACCGGGGGGAAGGGGTCGAGGCCTCGATGAGCACATGCAAACAGAGGGGGCTGACGCCTTCCGGTCAGTTACCTGACAGACACCTGACGTGGCATGGATCACATGGGGAGTTGAAGTTCGCCGCGCGTACGAAACGTTTCCTCAACTCACCTGCAGAGACTGCCGATTGTGCCGATCACGGTAAGTTCGCCAGGAATGCGACCGGGCGGCGGCGCAGCTCTCACACGCCGCAGCCTCACAGCACCGCCCGTCACTCGTCGGCGCACGGCGTCTTCAGCGCGTGCACCGTCGGGTCTCAGCCGTCGTCGTCCGCCTTTCCCAGCCAGTAGCCGAAGCCCCGGCGTGTGTGGATGAGCACGGGCGCGTCGCGGTCCACCTTGCGCCGGAGCCGGGAGACGAGTTGCTCGATCGCGTTGTCGCCCCGAAAGTCGCCCCAGACATACCGGCTGATCTGCTCCTTCGACAGCACCCGGTGCGCGTTGACGAGGAGATGGCGCAGCAGGCGGTACTCGGCGGGCGTCAGGTCGAGGCCGCGGGCGCCGCGCCGGGCCCGGCACAGGGTGTCGTCCAGGACCAGATCGCCGTAGGCCGGGGCCCGGTCCGGGCCGCGGCCCGGAGAGGCGGCGCGCAACAGCAACTGCATACGGGTGAGCACCTCGGCCACCCGGAAGGGCTTGGTGACGTAGTCCTTCTCCCCCAGGCCGAGTTCGGGCAGCAGACGGCCGAGGGAGTCGTAGGCGGTGAGATACAGGACCGGCGGCCGATGGACGATCACCGGACGGCCCCCCGCGCCCAGCCCGGCCAGATCCGGCAGATCGGCGTCGACGACCAGCAGGTCGAACCGGAGCGCGTCGAGGTGGACCAGCGCCTCGACCGCCGCGCCCGTGAGGGTGATCCGGTACCCGGCCAACTCCAGAGTGGTGGCGAGCAGTTCGGCGATGGCCGGCTCGCCGGCGACGACCAGGACATGCTGTCCGGCGCCACGGGCGAGGGCCGGTTTCCCACTCGCATAGGACGTTTTCTCACGCGCGTCGCTGTACATGGCCGCAGCCGTTCGTCGGGGACTCTGATTCGGGGCGGGGTTGAGGCTCGGGTTCACGTTCGGGTTCAGGTTCGGGCTCGGGTTCGGGTTCGGGGGTGACCGTCCCGGGAGGTCGGTCTCGCCCATGCGGTCCGCGAGGCCGAACCGTCGGTCGTCACACCCTGGTTGACGCCGGTCGTCACGCCCTGGTTGACGCATCGCCCGCATCGGACCCACGCCTTTCGCCGTCAGGATCGTCGAACGCGTCCACCAGGCGGTGGAACAGGTCGGCGAGCCGCCGCAGTTCGGACGGCGACCAGTCGGCCAGAACCAGTTGCATGCCCCGGGCGCCCGCGTCGCCCAACCGCGCCACCGCGTCCTCACCGAGCGGGGTGAGGCGGACGCGCCGGGCGCGACTGTCCTCGGGATCGGCGACCCGGGTCACATAGCCCGCCTTCTGCAGCCGCTGCACCTGCCGGGTGACATGGGAGGCCCGGACGGCGAGCACCTGGGCGAGCTCCCCCGGGCGCAGGGGGTCGTGGTCGGCGATCCTGCGCAGCATCGCCACGGCCGCCCGGTCGAGCGGCACGCCCGCCATGGCGACCAGCCGGTCGTGCTGCCGCGCACGGACGCTCAGATAGGCCACCTGGGTGAGGGCCCGCTCCATCTCGACCGCCGCGGGCGAGGCGGGGAGCACTGCGGGCGGTACGGGGGACATGACACTCACCCTACCTTTCTACTTGCCTGACTCAAGTAAATCTCGGCGTTTGCTTGACTCAAGTAATCCAGATGTGTTTGCCTAACTCAAGCAATCCTGCACGGCACCGACCAGAACCACACCGAGAACCACACCGAGAAACCGAACCGAGAACCACACCGCACAGACCGGAGCCGCCTTGAGCGGGAGGCAGGCTCCCGGCGCCGAACCCGTGGGGACGGGGATCGGCGCTGTCCCCGGGCCCGGCAGCCGGCTCACTCCCCCCGACCGGCGCCGGGTCCCGGGACCCCCTTTTCCACCCCTTCCACCCCTCCACGCCCGCTCGGCCGCCCCGGCCGTCTCTCCCCCGGCCGAGCAGGGCTCCCGTCCGGAGTCCCGCGGCGTGGATCACCCGGGACGACAGACAGGACCTCCCATGAAGACCTCGGTACGAGCCGCGCTGGCCGGGGCGCTCGCCTGCGGCGTGCTGACCACCGTGATCGTGGTCGGACGACCCGGCGACAGCCCCGAGTCCGACCCGCCGAGCGGCCCCTACGTCGCGCTGGGCGACTCCTACACCGCCGGCCCCGAGATCCCCGGCCAGAACGGCAGCCCGGCCGGCTGCGAGCGCTCGGACCGCAACTACCCGGCGCTCGTCGCCCGCCGGCTGGGCCTGACCGCCGCCGACTTCCGTGACGTCAGCTGCAGCGGAGCGACCCTCGCCGACCTGACCGCCGCCCAGTCCACGGACCGGGGCACCAACCCGGCGCAGCTGTCCGCCCTGTCGGACCGCACCCGGCTGGTCACCCTCGGCATGGGCGGCAACGACATCGGCTTCGCCTCGCTGGTGAAGACCTGTGTGAAGTCGGGTGTGCTCACCTTCGCGCTGAAGAGCCTGAAGGTCGGAGCCGGGGACGCGGAGGGCGCGGGGGACGCGCCGTGCCGTGCCCGGTACGTCTCCGACGGCGCCGACGAGATCCGGCAGCGGATCCGCGCGGCGGACGAGCGGCTGGCGAAGGCCCTGGCCGAGGTCGAGCGGCGGGCGCCGAAGGCCCGGGTCTATGTCGTCGGCTACCCGGCGATCCTGCCGCCGCACACCACCGGCTGCGGCGCCGAGATGGGGCTCGCCGCAGGTGACATCGGCTATCTGCACGAGAAGGAGCAGCAGCTGAACACGATGCTGCGCGAGCGGGCCGAGAAGGCGGGCGTCGGCTACGTCGACACCTACTCCCCCTCGGTCGGGCGGGACGCCTGCGCCGACCGGCAGGTGCGCTGGATCGAGCCGCTCGTGCCGTTCGCCCCGGCCGCCTCCGTCCACCCCAACGAACGCGGGGAGCAGGGAATGGCGAAGGCCGTCCTGAACACTCTCGGCGCCTGACCTCCCACCGATGCCCGAACCGCCGATACCGATACAGATACCGATCACCACACCCGGTACCCACACCGATCCCGATATCCGATACCCGAAAGAGGCCCACATGAGCACGATGAAGTCCGTCCGGACCGGCGGCGTCGACAAGATCGAGGTCGTGGACGTCGAACGACCGACGCCCGGTCCCAAGGACGCCCTCGTCCGGATCCGCGCCTGCGGCATCTGTGGCACCGACGTCACCTTCCTGCACATGGGCGGCATGCCCGCCCGCGCCCACCTGGGCGGCGAGCTGGTCCCCGTGCCGCTCGGCCACGAGCCGGCCGGCGAGGTGGTGGAGGTCGGCGCCGAGGTGCAGGGCCTCGAGGTGGGCGACCGCGTGGTCGTCAATCCGCAGGACGCGCCCACCGGCATCATCGGCTGCGGCGGAAAGTTCGGCGGGATGAGCGAGTACCTGCTGATCGAGAACGCGGAGGTCGGCAGGAGCGTCGCCGTCTTCCCCGACTCCGTGCCGTTCGACGTGGCCTCCCTCAACGAGCCGATGGCCGTGTCCCGGCACGCCGTCAACCGCTCCGGGGCGGGGCCCGACGACAAGGTCGTCGTGTTCGGCGCCGGGCCGATCGGTCTGGGCGCGGCGATCTGGCTGAAGCTGCGCGGTGTGCGGCACGTGGTCGTCGCGGACGTCATCCCGTCGCGGCTGGAGAAGGCGCTGGCCGTGGGTGCGGACGCCGTCGTCAACTCCGCCGAGGAGGACGTGGCCGCGCGGCTGACCGAGCTGCACGGCCAAAGCGCCAACGCCCTCGGCCAGCCCCGGCCGGGCACCGACATCTTCATCGACGCGGCCGGCGCGCCCGCCGTGTTCAACACCGTGGTGCAGTCGGCGAAGTGGCACGCGAAGCTGGTCATGGTGGCCGTGCAGAAGAAGGGCGAGATCGACCTCGGCGGCATGCTCCGCAGCGAGCTGACCCTGGTCGCCTCGCAGGGCTACCCGACCGAGATCTTCGAGGTGACCCCGGAACTGGTCGAGCACCAGGAGCGGTTCGCCCAGCTGATCAGCCATCGCGTCCCGTTCGCCGAGGCCGAGCACGCCTTCGAGCTGGCCCGGACGCCGGGCGCGGCCGAGAAGATCGTCGTCACGCTGGACGACTGACTGACGCGCCGCCGCACTCGCCGCGAGGCGTCGCCGTTCTTCGTCGGCGGCGCCTCCGTGGCCGGTCGCTGCCGAACCGCAGGGGATCTCCTCCGCCCCGCTCTCCTGCTCCTCATCACCGGAAACGGCACTCCATGCGCGCAACCCTGCGACAGGCGGCGCGGGCCACGGTCCACCTCTTCCTGGCCGCGGTCATGGCCTTCGGGTCGTACCTCTTCATCACCGTCCTGCTGATCGCCGCCACCGGCGCGGTCGCGGTCGTCGGGATCTGGCTGCTGCCCGAGACCGTGCTGCTGATCCGCCGGATCGCCGGGGCCAAGCGGCGGTTGACGGCCCGCCGGACCGGCCGGGAGATCCCGGAGGCGTACCGGCCGATCACCGGGCCGGTGCGCGAGCGGGTGCGGACGGCCGTCACGGACCCCGGGACGCTGACCGACGTCCGCTGGCTGGCGGCGTACTACGCCTACGGCTGGCTGACGGTGCTGATGCTGCCCCTGTGGCCGGCTGGGCTCGTCGTCGACGGTGTGTGGAGCGGGCTGCTGGGGCGCGAGGCGCTCGTCCTGCCGTGGCTCGTCCGGCTCGCGGACCTGGAGGCGGGCTGGTCGGCCGCCCTGCTGCGGCCCTCCCCCAAGGCGCTGCTGGCGAAGCGGGTCGAGCAGCTCACCGCGACCCGGGCGGACGCGGTCGCCGCGCACGGCGCCGAACTGCGCCGGATCGAACGGGATCTGCACGACGGCGCGCAGGCCCGTCTCGTCGCGCTCTCCATGCGGATCGGGCTGGCCCAGCGGGCGTACGGGGCCGACCCGGAGGCGGCGCGCAAGCTGCTCTCCGACGCGCAGGACCAGGCCGAGGAGGCGCTGACGGAGCTGCGGCACGTGGTGCGCGGCATCCATCCGCCGATCCTCACCGACCGGGGGCTGGTGGGAGCCGTCCGGGCCCTCGCGGCCGGCAGCGGCCTCAGGGTGACCGTCCAGGCGGACGACCCCGCGGACGGGCCGACGGAGGGCGCGGCGGACGGACCCCGGGCGCCGGCCGCCGTGGAGGCGGCCGCCTACTTCGTGATCGCCGAGGCGCTGACCAACGCCGCGAAGTACAGCGGCTGCGACCGGGCGGAGGTCGTGCTGGCCCGCACCCGGACCGGCCTCGGCGTGCGGGTGCGCGACGAGGGGTGCGGCGGGGCCGACGAGAGCGCGGGCTCGGGATTGCTGGGCATGCGGCGCCGGGTCGCCGCGCTCGACGGGACGGTACGGGTGAGCAGCCCCGTGGGCGGGCCGACGGTGATCGAGGTCGACCTGCCGTGCGTGTGGTGAGCGGCGCCCCGTCGGGCCTTCCCGACGCGAAGTGCGGCCCGAGCCCCGACCTCGTCGTCAGCCCGCTCACGGTCCGCACCCATGTCCACCGCGCCATGACGAAACTCGGCGCCCGCGACCGCGCCCAGCTGGTCGTCGTCGCCTACCGGACGGGCCTGGTCCAGGCGCCCCCGCCGCCGACCGGCGGGAGCAGACGGCTCGTCGGGCACAGCGCCGTTCAGGCGAAACCGGGGCGTCGGCCGCGTGCGGCGGCCCGGCGGCGTCCACAACTCAACCCGTGACCCTCCCGCGCATCGCCCCCATGCTCGCCACCCCGGGCGCTCTGCCGCCCGCCGCTCAGGACGCCCGGTGGGCCTACGAGACCAAGCAGGACGGGCAGCGGGCGGTCGTGTACCTCGCCGGGGACGGGAGCATCGTCCTGCGCGCCCGTTCGGGGGAGGACATCACCGGCGCCTACCCCGAACTGCGGCCGCTGGGCGCGGCGCTCGGCGCGACGCCCGCCGTGCTGGACGGGGAGGTGCTCGCCCTGGACGAACTCGGGCGCGCCGACTTCCAGTTGCTGCAGTCCCGGATGGGGCTGGTGCAGGCGCCGGGCAAGGCCGCGCGGCTGGCCGCGGCGGCGCCCGTGCACCTGGTCCTGTTCGACGTGCTGCACCTGGGCGGGCGTTCCCAGCTAGCCCTGTCCTACGCGCGGCGCCGGGCCCGGCTGGAGGCGCTGGAACTGGCCGGGCCGTGCTGGTCGACGCCGGGCGCCCTGGTCGGGCATGGCCGGGAGGCGCTGGCGGCAACCCGGGCGCACGGGCTGGAGGGGCTCGTCTGCAAGCGGCTGGACTCGGTGTACGAACCGGGCGTGCGCTCCCGGGCCTGGATCAAGATCCGGAACATGTCGGTCGCGGACGTCCTGGTCGGCGGCTGGCTGCCCGGCAAGGGGCGGCTGACCGGGCTGCCCGGGGCCGTCCTGGTCGGACAGCGCGCCGCGACGGGTCTGCGGTACGTCGGCAATGTGGGCACCGGCTGGAGCGAGGCCGAGCGCGTCGAACTCGCGGCGCTGCTGCGGGCCGCCGGGACCGACGTCTGCCCCTTCGACTCCGTGCCGCCCGCGGCGGGCGCGCACTGGGTCGTGCCCCGGCTGGTCGGCGAGGTCCGCTATCGCACGCGGACCCGGGCGGGGTTGCTGCGCCAGCCGTCGTGGCTGCGGCTGCGTATCGACCTGACGCCCGAGGAGTCGGCGGCGGACCTTCCGGACACATCCGCCTGACCCGGCATCAGATGGCCAACTATTGGGCTGTCCTTCATCACTGATACGCCTGCGACCTCTTGGCGCGGAAGTGAAAACCCTGGAAGCTGAACTTCCTTTTCCCCCACAGCCGTTCGGCTGCGCCCGCCTCACAGGAGAACGCGTGTCCTCTGCCACGTTCAAGACCAACCGCAGGAGATTGCTCACCGGTCTCGCCGGTGCCGCCGCACTCGTCCTCGCCGTCCCCTCGGCCGCCTTCGCCGCGCCTCCCCAGGCGCTGTCGCAGAACGCCGAGGCCGCCGAGCTGACGTACCAGCCCGCCTTCGACTACGACACGGACGGGTGCTACCCCACGCCCGCCATCGGACCCGACGGCACGATCAACGGCGGTCTGAAGCCGACCGGTTCGCTCAGCGGCGACTGCCACGACGCCTCCGACCTGAACAACACCAACAGCTACTCGCGCTACAAGTGCAACAACGGCTGGTGCGCGTACATGTACAGCCTGTACTTCGAGAAGGACCAGGCGCTGGCGAACAGCAGCATCGGCGGGCACCGGCACGACTGGGAGCACGTGGTCGTCTGGGTGCAGAACGGCGCGGTGCAGTACGTCTCGACGTCCAACCACGGCTCGTTCACCGTGCACGCGGCGTCGACGGTGCGGTTCGAGGGCACCCACGCGAAGGCCGTCTACCACAAGGACGGCATCAGCACGCACTGCTTCCGGCTGGGCAACTCGGGCGACGAGCCGCCGGAGAACGCCAAGGGCACCTGGCAGTACCCGCCGCTGGTCGGCTGGAACGGCTACCCGTCGGGCCTGCGCGACAAGTTGAGCGCGTACGACTTCGGCAGCGCCAACTTCGGTCTGAAGGACGCCAGCTTCGCCGGCAACCTGTCGTCGGCCAAGCCGGCCGGGATCTCCTTCGACCCCAACGCGTGACCCCGGGCCGGGATCGGCCCCGAGGCGGCATCCCGTGTCCGGGGCCGCCCCGGGGCCGGTCCTCGGCCACGTTGAACCGACCGGTCCGTACCTTGACCGTGGACGGCGGCGCGGGTACGTCGCATGATGTTCGGATGGATCTTCACGACGAACTGCCGTCGGCCGTCCCGGCGAAGGAGTTGCGCGCGCTCGCCGAGGGTCACCACGCCCGCGCCGCCCGCCCGTTGGGCGTCCAGGAGGTCGCCGGACACCTGGTCAAGACCTACGCGATCGAGGCCCCGGGGCGGACGGTGACCGAGCGGGACGCCCAGGCGGCGCTGCGGATCGCCGAGGGCCAGCTGGCGCTCGGCGAGCTGCGCGGCTCGCTCGGTCTGGCCGTCGTCCTGGTGCACGCGGGCGGCGACGGGGACTACCTCCTGATCCACACCTGGATCGAGGGCCATATGTCGGACCTGGCGGTGTTCACCGGTCCGGCCGGCAGACCGGACGCGCTGCGGCCCGGGAGAGCGGGGCTCGCCCCGTGCGTGTGGGAGGCCGCCGTCCTGGCTCATGAACGCGACGCCTTCGCACGGCAGGTCCTCGACGGCGCCGGCTCCCTCGCGGAGCGGCTCGCCGCGTGGGGCGCGGACACGATCGAGGGAGACGTCAGGTGAGCGCCGCCCGGGTCCGGCACGCCGAGCGGTCGGATCTGCCGCGCGTCGCCGAACTGGCCGCCCTGCACGCGGAGTACGAGCGTGCCGCCCCGCCGACGCCCGACCTCGCGGGCCGCCTGGCGGTGCTCCTCTTCGACGACCCCGCCCCCCGGCTGTGCTGTCTGGTCGCCGAACTGCCCGACGGCGAGCTCGTCGGCTACGCCACCTGCGCGCCCGAGCTCTCCACCTGGGAGGGCCGCGAGTACCTCCACATGGACTGTCTGTTCCTCGCCCCCGGCCACCGCGGCCTCGGACTGGGCCCGCTGATGATGGACGCGGTCGCCGACCGGGCCCGCAGCCTGGGCCTCGCCGAGGTGCAGTGGCAGACCCCCGTCTGGAACGACGGCGCGATCCGGTTCTACGCCCGCAACGGCGCCCTGGGCACCGACAAGCGGCGCTTCAGCCTGCGGGTGAACCCCTGAGACGCGAGGGGATGGGCGCCCGCCGGCTGTACGAGGCGCTGCGCGACGGAACGGCGGACCGCGACCCCGCCCCGGTCATCGCGGCCTGGCTGGCCCGCGCCGAGGGCGCCTACCGCACCGAACTCCTCGCGGGCGCAGGCGTGTTGGCGACTCGCACCGGACCGCAGGACCGCCGGGCGGAACTGCTCTGGGAGCTGTACGCGCTGAGCCGGGTCAGCGATGTGCTGCTGCTGTCCCGTCAGCCGCCGCCCGCCCCCGGCGAGGAGGACCGCTTACGCCACTGGCCCACGGTGGGACCGGACGAGTACACGGCCCTGTTCGCCGGGCTCGGGATGACGCCGTTCGAGGAGAGCCGGGCGTTCGATCCGTTCCGGCACGAGATCGTGGAGGTCGAGCAGGCCGAGGACCCGGACGAGCCGGTGCGGATCACCGGGACGCTCTGGCCGGGGCTCCGGCTGGGACCCGTCCTGTTCGGCCGGGCCGGGGTCCGGGTGCGCGCGGGCGTCCGGCACGCCGAACGCGGGGTCGCCGACCGCTCGCCCCTGTACTGGACGTTTCTGCGCCGGCACCGCCCGACCGTCGACGAGTCCCTGGGCTGGGGGCACAACTCCCAGTGGCGCACCGACTTCAGGGTGGACCTGCGCACCGCCGACGGCGAGGTGCTCAACGCCGAGGGACCCGACGACGCCCACTCGGTGCAGGACGACCCCCATACGGCCCTGCTGACGCCCGCGGAGCGAAGCGAGCTGCTGCGCCACCGCTGTCTGCTGCGCACGCCGTCGCGGGTCGCCGAACTCGACGCCGTCTCACCCGACTGGGCCACGGACCTCTACCCCTTCGACTGGCGGGCGCATCGCTGACGCGTGGCCGAAACCTGCCATCGGTGCGGGGCGCGGGTCGCGAGGGTCTATCGTGTCCCGCATGTCCGTCCCGGAACTGATCCGCATCGTCTCCCGCGACTCGCCCATGGCCCTGGCCCAAGTGGAGCGCGTCCGCGCGGAGTTGACCGCCCTGTACCCCGCCGTGCGCACCGAGGTCGTCCCGGTGAAGACGACCGGCGACAAGTGGATGGGCGACCTGTCCAAGGTCGAGGGCAAGGGCGCGTTCACCAAGGAGGTCGACGCCGCGCTGCTGGCCGGCGAGGCGGATCTCGCGGTGCACTGCGTCAAGGACGTCCCCGCCGACCGACCGCTGCCCGCGGGCACGGTGTTCGCCGCGTTCCTGCGACGCGACGACATCCGCGACGCCCTCGTGCACCCGGGCGGCCTCACCCTGGACGAGCTGCCGGCCGGGACCCGCGTCGGCACCTCCTCGGTGCGCCGGATCGCCCAGCTCGCCGCCACCCACCCGCACCTGGAGTGCGTGCCGTTCCGCGGCAACGCCAACCGGCGGCTGGAGAAGCTCGCGGCGGGCGAGGCGGACGCGCTGCTGCTCGCGGTGTCCGGCCTGGAGCGCATCGACCGGCGTGACGTGATCAGCGAGGTGCTGTCGCCGGAGACCATGATGCCGCCGATCGGCGCGGGCATCCTCGCCCTGCAGTGCCGAGAGGGCGACAGCGAGCTCATCGACGCGGTCAGCGGGCTCGGCGATCCGGCCACCCATCGGGAGGCCACGGCGGAGCGCATGTTCCTGCACGTCCTCCAGGGGCACTGCAACAGCCCGATCGCGGGCTTCGCGCGGGTCGACCGCAGCGGCGAACTGTCCCTGCGTGCCTGTGTGTTCACCCCGGACGGCAAGACCCGGCTGAACGCCCACGAGTGGGCGGGTCCCCTGGACCCGGCGACGCTCGGCACCTCGGTGGCGGTGTCGTTGCTGCGTCAGGGCGCGCGCGACATCATCGACGGCATCCCGCACTGACGGTTCGACAACTGCACCTGTACGAGAGGGCGTCGCCGGTCAGGCGGTGCCCTCTTCGGCCTGTTCGCGCAGGAAGTTGCTCACCTGGCCGGCCAGACTGTCACGGGCGGCTCCGGCCGAAGCCCCGCAGGCCCCCTCGTGCAGTCCCATGCCGCCCGTCCACAGCCGACGGTCGGCCCAGTCGTCGTCGACCCGCAGCTGGATCTGGACGTCCACCTGCCCGAGGGACGCCTCGGGTCCGGCCGCGTACAGCACGGCGGTGACCCGGCGCAGCGGATAGACGTCGAAGCCCTCGATGAACTGCGAGTTGCGCCAGTCGATGAACGCGCTCTCGCCGTCCGGCCCGAGCCGTACGTCGATCTGGCCGTCCTCGAGGTGGATCGTGGGGTTCAGGCTGCCCCGGTTCTCGACGGTCACCCGCAGGCTGAAATAGGTGAGCCCCTCGGCTGCGTCGTCGCGCCCCCGCGGCGGCTCGCTCTGCTCCATGCGGTGGACGCGGACCCGCAGACCGGCGTACTCGTCGTACTCGTGCCAGTCCCCGACCACGTTCGGCTCGTACACAGTCCACCTCTCGACTTGCTATCGGCTGCTTCCTATCCGTGTGCCGAGCGCACTGTCAAATGCGCAGAATGCGCTGTGGCCAGGGAATTCGCCCCCTCTGATCATTGATCAAGCCGTGCGCAGGGACAATCCGCCGACCGGCTCGGAAAGGGCTTGCCGGGGGCGTGCCGCACATCACGTCCGCGGCCAAGATCAGCGGGCCAGCCGCCCCAGGAGCGAGGAGGCCGCGGTGATGCCGAGCGCCGCCGCCACGATCAGCACCCCGAAGTCGAGGGCTAGGTGCGCGGGCGTGCCGAGGAGCAGCCCGCGCAGGGCGTCCACTTCGTAGCTGAGCGGGTTGACCTTGCTGACGGCCTGGAGCCAGCCCGGCATGATGTCGACCGGGTAGAGGGCGTTGGAGCCGAAGAACAACGGCATGGTGATCGCCTGGCCGATGCCCATCAGGCGGTCGCGGCTCAGGACGATGCCCGCGATGGTCATCGACAGACAGGAGAAGAAGGCCGAGCCGAGGACGACGATCGCGGCGACCCCGAGCAGCTTGAGCGGGTTCCAGGTCAGGGCCACGCCCAGCAGGGCGGCGATGACGACCACGACGACCGCCTGGATCACCGACTTCACCCCGGCCGCGAAGGCCTTGCCGGTGATCAGCGCGGACCGTGGAGTGGGCGTCACCAGCAGCTTGTTGAGGACTCCGGCGTCCCGCTCCCAGATGATCTGGATGCCGTAGAAGATGGCGATGAGCATCGCGGACTGGGCGATGATGCCGGGCGCCAGATAGTCGATGTAGGGGATCCCGCCGGTCGGGATCGCCTTGATGCGGGTGAAGGTCTGACCGAAGATCAGCAGCCACAGGGCGGGCTGGACGGCACGCGTGTACAGCTCAGTGCGGTCGTGGCGCAGCTTCTGCAGTTCGACTGCGCACAGGGCGGCAATCCGGGCCGGCAGCAGCAGTCGGCCGGCCCGGGGCCGGGGCGGCACCAGCAGCAGCTCGATGCCCTGCGCCCGGGCGCGCTCAGCCGACGCGTCGGGCGGTGCGGCGGGTGCTTCGGACATCGCGGAAACCTCCTGCCTGCTCGTCGAGGGCACTGCCGGCGACCTCCCGGAAGACGTCCTCCAGGGTCGGCAGCGGATCCGTGGCCGCCGCGCCCTCGGCACGACGGCGTTCCCCGAGCTCCTGCCGCAGCTCGACGGGGGCGCCGAGGGCGCGGATCCGGCCGCGGTGCATCAGGGCGACCCGGTCGCAGTACTGGTCGGCCTCGTCCATGTAGTGCGTGGTCACCAGGACCGTCATGCCGGTGGCCTCGCGGACGGCCGTGATGTGCTCCCAGACACTCGTTCGGGCGATCGGGTCGAGGCCGATCGTCGGCTCGTCGAGGATCAGCAGCCGGGGCGCGCTGACCAGGGCCTGGGCGAGTTCGAGACGGCGGACCATGCCGCCGGAGTAGGTCCCGGCCAGCCGGTCGGCGGCGTCCGAGAGGTCGACGGCGGCGAGCGCCTGCCCGACGCGTGCCGCCCGCTCGCGCCGGGGCACGTCGAAGACCCGGGCGAACAGCGAGACGTTCTCCCGGCCGGTCAGGCCCGCGTCCGCGGAGAGCTGCTGCGGCACATAGCCGAGCAGCCGGCGTACGGCCATCCGGTCCCCGGCGGCGTCGCGGCCGAAGACGCGCACCATGCCGGCCGGGACCGGCAGCAGTGTGGTGATGCAGCGGATGGCGGTGGTCTTGCCGGCTCCGTTGGGCCCGAGCAGGCCGAAGACCTCGCCCTCCCGCACGGTCAGCTCCAGCCCGTCGACGGCCCGGGTGTCGCCGAACGCGTAGGCGAGCCCCGTACAGGCGACGGCGTCCGGGGCGGTGTCGCCTCCGGTGCCGGTGCCGGTGTCGGTGCCGGTGTCGGTGCCGGTGTCGGTGTCGGTGTCGGTGTCGGTCGTCATGAGTCCTCGGACTCCTCGTGCAGATCGACGGCGAGTGCGCGCAGGGCCGGGAGCGCCGCGCGCAGGGCCTCCCGGTCGGCGGCGTCGAGCCGAGCGACGTGCCGGCCGACGAGCGCGGCGCGCCGCTCCTGCCAGGCCCGCAGCCGGGTCTCGGCCGCCTCGGTGAGCAGCAGTCGGGCGGCCCGCCGGTCGGCGGGGTCCTGCTCCCGGACCAGGTAGCCGTCCTTGACCAGCTGGTTGACGAGGGTCGAGACGGAGTTGCCCGCGAGGTACAGCTCCTTCGCGGCCTCCGAGACGCCGATGCCGGGCCGGGTCCCGACCAGGCGCAGCAGCTCGACCTCGGCGCCGCGCAGCCGTGGCACGGTCAGCCCGGCCCGCAGGCGCCTCCTGAGCAGCCGCTGGACGCCGACGAGCGCGTCGGCGAGCTCTTCCGGGAACGGGTCGTGCCGCGCGTCGCCTTCCACACGTCGACGTTACCTCTGCATCAGAGGTAATCGACCCAAAAGGAGGTCAAGAGCGCGAAGGTCGAGAGCGGGACGCCGGAAGCCGGGGGGCAGGAGCGGGGCGCCAGGAGCCACACTGTATAAATAGGTCAAAACCGTTTCAAAATGCTCGATGCCGGGAATCGGGCACGAAGTGCTTCGGACAGGAGGCACGTCCGTGGGACCGACCCGGCACCCTCCTGAGGGAGGCGCGCATCATGCGTACGACGACCGTCCGATCCAAGCAGCACCCCCACGACGACGCCCCGGACACCACCGAGGCCTTCGTGCGGCTCGTGGGGCTGCCCGACGGGCCGCAGCGCCAGGCGCTCAAGGACGAGCTGGTCCGCCTCTGGCTGCCCATGGCCGAGCGGATAGCCGTCCGGTTCCGGGGGCGCGGCGAGGCCCTGGAGGACCTGTACCAGGTCGCGGCTCTAGGGCTCGTCAAGGCCGTCGATCACTACGATCCGGACCGCGGCCGCGCCTTCGAGGCGTATGCGGTGCCGACGATCACGGGTGAGATCAAGCGCCACTTCCGCGACCACATGTGGACGCTGCATGTGCCGCGCCGGGTCCAGGATCTGCGCAACCGGGTCCGGCACGCCGCGAAGGAGCTGTCCCAGACGACTCCGGGCCGCCCGCCGACCGACGCCGAGATCGCCGCGTACGCGCAGCTGACCGAGGACGAGGTGCGCACCGGCGCCGAGGCCCTGGACTGCTTCTCCGCGCTGTCGCTGGAGGCCGAGCTGCCCGGCACCGACGGCTACGCCCTGGAGGACGCCCTCGGCGTCCCCGACCCCGGCTTCGACACGGTCGTCGACCGGGTGGCCGTCGCGCCCTGTCTGCGGGCGCTGCCCGAGCGCGAACGGACCATCCTCTACCTGCGGTTCTTCGCGGGCATGACACAGAGCCGGATCGCGGAGCAGCTGGGCATCTCGCAGATGCACGTCTCGCGGCTGCTGAGCGGCTGCTTCGAGCGGCTGCGCGAGGAGATCGACGAGATCTCCGTCGAGCCGAGCCGATCCGCCCCGCACTGACCTCGCCCGGAGCACTCGGCAGGCGCCTCGGACGGTTCCGGCCGGACACTGGTGGGGAGCCGTCCGCCCGCCGACGGCAGAGACCAGGAACGCGAGTGCCATGAACCATCGCCCGACCCCCGCCTCCGGTGCGCGGAGAGCCGTCTCCACGCAGTCCGTGTTCGGTGCGCCCTGCTGGGTGAGCCTGACCAGCCGCGATCTGGAGGCCACCCAGGACTTCTACGCCGCCGTGCTGGGCTGGGAGTGGCGTCGGGCCGGGCTCGGCGACCACTTCCGCACGGCCTTGGTCGGCAACGTCCCGGTCGCCGGGGTGGCCGCCGTGGCGTCGATGTGGCAGATGGCGGTCGCCTGGACGCCGTACTTCGCCGTGCCCAGCGCGGACGAGGCGGCGTCCCGGGCCCGGGAGCGCGGCGGGACGGTGGCGGTGGGGCCGATCTCGCTCCCGCCGGGCCGGGCGGTGCTGCTGGCCGACCGGGACGGCGCGACCTTCGGCGTCTGGGAGGGCGAGCTGATCGGCAACTGGGAGGCCTGGCAGCAGGCGGTGCCCGCCTTCATCAGACTCCACACGCGCGACGCGTTCGACTCCGCCATCTTCTACGGCGAGCTCCTCGACTGGGCCACGGACCGTCCCGGCGCCTGCGAGGTCCGCTACGAGGGCGGTGAGGTCGTGCTGCGCAGCCGGGGCGAGGTCGTGGCGCGGATCGAGTCGGGCGCGCTGGAGGCGGCGCCCGATCCGACGATCCGTCCGCACTGGCAGGTCCACTTCGCCGTGGCGGACGTGGCGGCGTGCGCGCGGGCGGCGGAGAAGCACGGCGGCAGTGTGCTGGTCGAGAGCGAGCACGAGGCGGTCCTGCGGGATCCGGACGGCGCGCAGTTCACGGTGACCTCGCGCCGGGAGCACTGAACTGCGCCTCCCGCGCCCCTACTCGGAGCGCTTCGGGGGCCGCGACAGCACGAGCAGGCTGCGGGCCTCCAGCGTCACGTCCGCGCCCGCCTTGTACTCCGTCTCGTCGGGCCCGCCGGCCGGCTCCACGGTGTCGGCGCACACCGTCCAGCGTTCGCCGTACGCGGCGCCGGGCAGCCGGAAGACGACCGGTTCCCAGTAGCTGTTGAACAGCAGCAGGAACGAGTCGTCGACGAGCGGGCGGCCGCGCGGGTCGGGTTCGGCGATGGCGTCGCCGTTGAGGAAGACGCCGACGCTGTGCGCGTCGGCGCGCTGCCAGTCCCGGGCCGTCATCTCGCGCGCGTCCGGCAGCAGCCACACCAGGTCGGGCAGCGGCCGCCCGGCGGGTCTGACGGTCACGCCGCGGAAGAAGCGCCGCCGCCGCAGCACGGGGTGGGCGGCGCGCAGCGCGACGAGGCGGCGGCAGAAGTCGGTGAGGGAGCGCTGTTCGTCGGTCAACCCCCAGTCGGTCCAGGAGACTTCGTTGTCCTGGCAGTAGGCGTTGTTGTTGCCGCGCTGGGTGCGGCCGAGCTCGTCGCCGTGGGAGAGCATCGGGATGCCCTGCGACAGCAGCAGCGTGGCGAGCAGGTTGCGCTGCTGCCGGGCGCGCAGCCGCAGGACCGCGGGGCGGTCGGTGGGGCCTTCGGTCCCGCAGTTCCAGGACCGGTTGACGCTCTCGCCGTCCCGGTTGCCCTCGCCGTTGGCCTCGTTGTGCTTGTCGTTGTACGAGACGAGGTCGCGCAGCGTGAAACCGTCGTGCGCGGTGACGAAGTTGACGCTGGCGCGCGGCCGGCGCCCGCTGTGGTCGTACAGGTCGGAGGAGCCGGTCAGCCGGGAGGCGAACTCGCCCAGCGAGCCGGGTTCCGCGCGCCAGAAGTCCCGTACGGCGTCGCGGTAGCGGCCGTTCCACTCCGACCACAGGGGCGGGAAGTTGCCCACCTGGTAGCCGCCCTCGCCGACGTCCCAGGGTTCGGCGATCAGCTTGACGCGGCTGATCACCGGGTCCTGCTGGATGAGGTCGAAGAACGCGGACAGCCGGTCCACCTCGTGGAACTGCCGGGCGAGGGTGGCGGCGAGGTCGAAGCGGAAGCCGTCGACGTGCATCTCGGTCACCCAGTACCGCAGCGAGTCCATGATCAGCTGAAGGACGTGCGGGTGCCGCATGAGCAGGCTGTTGCCGGTGCCCGTGGTGTCGTAATAGTGCGACCAGTCGCCGTCCACGAGCCGGTAGTAGGAGGCGTTGTCGATGCCGCGGAAGGAGAGGGTGGGGCCCTTCTCGCTGCCCTCGGCGGTGTGGTTGTAGACGACGTCGAGGATCACCTCGAGTCCGGCCGCGTGCAGCGCCTTCACCATGGTCTTGAACTCGGTGACCTGTCCGCCGCGGCTGCCGTGGGCGGCGTAGGCGTTGTGCGGTGCGAAGAAGCCGATGGTGTTGTAGCCCCAGTAGTTGGACAGCCCCCGGTCCTTGAGCACGCCGTCCTGGACGTACTGGTGTACGGGCATCAGCTCGATCGCCGTCACGCCCAGCGAGGTGAGGTGCCCGGTCACCGCGGGGTGCGCGAGGCCGGCGTAGGTGCCGCGCAGCGCGGACGGCACGTCGGGGTGGGTGCGGGTCAGCCCGCGCACATGGGCCTCGTAGATCACCGTGTCGGCGTAGGGGCGCCCGAGCGGTTCGTCGTCGCCCCAGTCGAAGGCGGGGTCGGTAACGACACCGAGCAGGGTGTGTCCGGCGCTGTCCGCCGGGTCGGGGTCCTCGCCGGCCCGTTCGAGGAGCGAGGCGTGGTTGTCGATCTGCCCGTCGACGGCCCGCGCGTAGGGGTCGAGGAGCAGTTTCGCCGGGTTGCAGCGATGGCCGGCCTCCGGGTCCCACGGCCCGTGCACCCGGAAGCCGTAGCGCTGCCCGGGGCCGGTCCCGGGCAGGTAGACGTGCCAGACGAAGCCGTCGACCTCGGTCAGCGGGACCTCGCGGGCGGTGCCGTCGTCGTCGACGAGGACGAGGTCGACGCGCTGGGCGACCTCGCTGAACAGCGCGAAGTTGGTGCCCTGTCCGTCGAAGTCGGCGCCCAACGGGTAGGGGTGCCCGCTCCAGGCGGGCACCCCTGCGCCGCGGTGCGTCCGGTTCGGCCGGGAGGTCACCGGGCGGCCGCCAGGACACCGCACGTATCGCCCGACGGGGCGGCCAGGGCGGCCGCCGGGAGCTCCCGGGGCACCCGCAGCACCTCGCGCAGGCTGGGCGTCGGCGTGGTCGGCACGAGCGGCACACGTTCGCCGGAACGGGCCCGCTGGGAGAACCAGATGACCTTGCTGCCGCTGTCGGTCGCGCAGCAGCCCCAGCCGTCGCTCATCGCGGCGATCCGCTCCAGACAGGAGCGCAGGTCCTGGTCGGGGCGCAGCCGGCGGTCGTCGCCGCCGACGGCGGTGATCAGATGCTGGCCGTTCCACCACATCTCGATCGAGATGTGCTTGTCCGTGGCGTGTTCGTCGATGGCCCTCAGCAGCATCTCGGCGCCGTGGCAGACGGGCTCGACGAGCGTATCGAGGTCCCAGTACCTCAGATGGGCGGCCATGATGCGCCTGACCTGGGCGACCCGTTCCGGACTCACGTCCACGTCGAGGTGGTAGTAGCAGGGGACTGCGGTCTTCATCTCGTTCGCTCCTCACCGGCGAGGCTCCCGCTCCTCCTCGGCCCGACAGGTCGAGTTACCCGACACGAAGCGTGAGCGGCAATCGCTTCTGAGTCACAACCACAGTGGGGCTGCTACGCCATTCGTGCAACACGAGCACACCACAACCAAGATCCAACAGGACGTTGGGTGATGCGCCGTGCACCATAAGTGAAGGCCTCGGGAGGTTGGACGCTTTCGCGCCTCTGAGTGAAGGGCCTCGCTGCATGAGCCGACCCGCTCGCCTCGAGCGACGTACCTCTTGAACTCCCGGAAGGTGAACCGCGCGATGCTGCAACCAGCGAAGACCGAAGTCGCCAGAACCCTGCGCAGTTACCGTGCCTGGGAGCGGGCCATGCTCGCGCGCCCCGGCGACCGCTCGGCGCGGGCGACCTTCGAGGACTGCGGCTACACGTTGTGCGTGCTGATGGGCAAGCGCTGCGCACGGGAGGCCGCCGAGGCCGCCGAGGAGTATCTGCGGGCCGGTGCGGACTCCCGCCTGCTGCAGCGCGGGGCGCCCAGCCGACGGAACGGCGTCGCGCGGCTCGCCGTGACCCGTCCGCTGCGCTGCCTGCCGGCGGAGACGTAACGCCACGCGGGTGCAGGTCGTTGGCCCAACACCGGGCGAACAACGCCATTTTCAGCAAGCGGAGGTGCAAGGGTGAAGTCCACCAGGGCGATCGGCCGTATCCCGGTGAGGGACGTCGAACCGCGCGTGGAGTGCGGCAGGCGGCCGGCGAAAGCCGTGACCGGGGAGACGGTGCGGATCTCCGCGACGGTGTTTCGCGAGGGCCACGACGCCATCGGCGCCAACGTGGTCCTCAAGAGCCCGGACGGCGACCGCGGGCCCTGGACGCCGATGCGCGAACTCGCCCCCGGCAGCGATCGCTGGGGCGCCGATGTGACCCTGGAGACCATGGGGCGCTGGACCTACGTCGTGGAGGCGTGGAGCGACCCGATCGCCACCTGGCGCCGCCACGCGGAGATCAAGATCCCGGCGGGGATCGACGCGGGTCTGGTCCTGGAGGAGGGCGGCCGCCTCTTCGAGCGCGCCGCCGCCAAGGCCCCGCGCGGGCCGGAGCGCACCCTGCTGCGGGAGACGGCGAAGAAGCTGCTCGACGACTCCGCGCCGGTCGCCGAGCGCTACGCGGCGGCGTCGGCGCCGGAGGTGGTCGCGCTCCTCGGCCGGCGCCCGCTGCGGGAACTGGTCACCGCGTCCGAGCCGCTGCCGCTGCTCGTCGAGCGGGAACGGGCCCTGTACGGCGCGTGGTACGAGTTCTTCCCCCGCTCCGAGGGCACCCCCGAGCGCCCGCACGGCACCTTCCGCACCGCCGCCCGCAGACTGCCCGCGATCGCCGAGATGGGCTTCGACGTCGTCTATCTGCCGCCGATCCACCCCATCGGCACCACGTTCCGCAAGGGCCGCAACAACACGCTGAACGCCGGTCCGGACGACGTCGGCGTGCCGTGGGCGATCGGCTCGCCCGAGGGCGGGCACGACGCCGTCCACCCGGAGCTGGGCACGCTGGAGGACTTCGCCTGGTTCGTGGAACAGGCCAAGGGCCACGGGCTGGAGATCGCCCTCGACTTCGCCCTGCAGTGCTCCCCCGACCACCCCTGGGTGCACAAGCACTCCGAGTGGTTCCACCACCGCCCGGACGGCACGATCACCTACGCGGAGAACCCGCCGAAGAAGTACCAGGACATCTACCCGATCGCCTTCGACGCCGATCTGAAGGGGCTGATCTCGGAGACCGTCCGCGTACTGCGGCACTGGATGTCGTACGGGGTGCGGATCTTCCGCGTCGACAACCCGCACACCAAGCCGCTCGTGTTCTGGGAGCGGGTCATCGCGGACGTCAACCGCACGGACCCGGACGTCATCTTCCTGGCCGAGGCCTTCACCCGCCCGGCGATGATGCACACCCTCGCCCAGATCGGCTTCCAGCAGTCCTACACGTACTTCACCTGGCGCAACACCAAGGAAGAGCTCACCGAGTACCTCACCGAACTGTCGGGCGACGCCGCCGCCTACATGCGGCCCAACCTCTTCCCCAACACCCCCGACATCCTGCACGAGTACCTCCAGCACGGCGGACGCCCCGCCTTCGAGTCCCGCGCCGTCCTGGCCGCCACCCTCTCCCCCACCTGGGGCGTCTACAGCGGCTACGAGCTCTGCGAGAACACCGCGCGCGAGCCCGGCGGCGAGGAGTACCTGGACTCCGAGAAGTACCAGCTCAAGCCGCGCGACTGGGCGGCGGCCGAACGCGAGGGCCGCAGCCTCGCGCCGCTGATCACGAAGCTCAACGCGATCCGGCGGGCCAACCCGGCGCTGCACCGGCTGCGCAACCTCCGGTTCCACCACACGGACAACCCCGCCGTCATCGCGTACAGCAAGCGCACGGGCTCGAACACGGTTGTGGTGGTCGTCAACCTCGACCCCCACCACACCCAGGAGGCCACGGTCTCGTTGGACATGCCGCAACTCGGCCTGGACCACGGCACAGCCCTGTCCGTCCGCGACGAACTGACGGGAGCCACCTACGCCTGGGGCGGCACGAACTACGTGCGCCTGGAGCCCGGCCGGACGCCTGCCCACGTGTTCCACGTCCGGTGACCCGCACCGCCGATCGGAGGCTCCCGACCGCCATGACCGTCAACTCGCCTGTTCCGGACACCTTCGAGGACACTCCCGCCAAGGACCGCGACCCCGAGTGGTTCAAACGCGCCGTGTTCTACGAGGTCCTCGTCCGTTCCTT